>DATNMW010000064.1:0-5345 GCA_035602155.1 Bryobacteraceae bacterium
CGGCAAGACCACGCTGACGGCGGCTATCACCAAAGTGCTGGGCAAGAACAACCCCAAGGTGAAGTTCCGCAGTTTCGATTCTATCGACAACGCGCCGGAAGAGAAGGCCCGCGGCATCACCATCGCGGTGGCGCACGTGGAATACGAAACCCCCAACCGGCACTACGCGCACGTGGATTGCCCAGGCCACGCCGACTATATCAAGAACATGATCACCGGTGCGGCGCAGATGGATGGCGCCATTCTGGTAGTGGCCGCGACCGACGGACCCATGCCGCAAACCCGCGAGCACCTGCTGCTGGCGCGGCAGGTTGGCGTGCCGTACATCGTGGTGGCGCTGAACAAGGTGGACATGGTGGACGACGCGGAATTGCTCGACTTGGTGGAGTTGGAGATGCGGGAGTTGCTGACCACCTACGAGTTCCCCGGCGACCTAGTGCCCGTAATCCGGGTATCGGCGCTGGGCGCGTTGAATGGCGAGGAGCAGTGGGAGAAGACGGTAACAGATCTTATGGCGGCGGTAGACAGCTACGTGCCGCTGCCGCAGCGCGAGATCGACAAGCCGTTCATCATGCCGATCGAGGATATTTTCTCGATCCAGGGGCGCGGGACGGTGGTGACGGGGCGCATCGAGCGGGGCATCGTGAAGGTGGGCGAGCCGGTAGAGATCGTAGGCTTCCGGGACACGCGCCAGACGGTGGTGACGGGCATCGAGATGTTCAAGAAGCTGCTGGACGAAGGGCGCGCCGGAGACAATGTGGGGCTGCTGCTGCGCGGCATTGAGAAGGACGACGTGGAGCGCGGTCAGGTGGTGGCGAAGCCCAAGTCGATCACGCCGCACAAGAAGTTCAAGGGCAGCGTGGTGGTGTTGAGCAAGGAAGAGGGCGGGAGGCACACGCCGTTTTTCAAGGGATACCGGCCGCAGTTCTACTTCCGGACGACCGATGTGACGGGGGTGGCGGAGTTGCCCGAGGGGACGGAGATGGTGATGCCGGGCGACCACGTGAACCTGGTGATCGATCTGATCACGCCGATCGCCATGGACAAAGGGTTGCGGTTCGCGATCCGCGAAGGCGGACGCACGGTGGGCGCCGGAACCGTGACGGAAATTCTCGAATAGGTACAAGATGGCGCTTAGAGAACGCATTCGCATTCGCCTGAAGGCGTACGACCACCGTGTGCTGGATCAATCGACGACGGAGATCGTCGACACGGCCAAGCGCACCGGCGCCAGCGTAGCCGGCCCGATTCCGCTGCCGACGCAACGCAGCGTGACAACGGTGCTGCGCTCGCCGCACGTGGATAAGAAGTCGCGCGAGCAGTTTGAAATCCGCACGCACAAGCGGCTGCTCGACATACTGGAGCCGACCCAGCAAACCGTGGATGCCTTGATGAAGCTGGATCTGCCGGCGGGTGTGGATGTGGAGATCAAGGCGTTTGGGAAAGACCATAAATGAGAGGCGGGGACGCGGGGACACGGAGACGGCTTTTTCCCCGTGTCTCCCCGTCTCCGCGTCGGCTCGCTTTACATGCAGTGTAGGAACTAGAACATGAGTCCAGGAATCCTTGGCAGAAAAATCGGAATGACGCAGGTGTTCCGGCCGGACGGGCAGGTGGTTCCGGTCACCCTCCTCAAGGCGGGGCCCTGTATGGTGGTGCAGCGCAAAACGCCCACCACCGACGGCTACGATGCGGTACAGCTTGGCCTGATGGAGTTTATCAAGCCGGCGCGCATCAACAAGCCAATCACCGGGCATCTGAAGAAGGCTGGCGCGGAGGGTTCGCGCTTCATGCGCGAGTTCCACCTGCGCCCGGGCGACGACGATTTCAAGGCCGGCGACAAAGTGCTGGTCGACCAGTTCAAGCCCAAGGAAAAGGTGGACGTGATCGGGGTCAGCAAGGGCCGCGGTTTCGCCGGTGTGGTGAAACGCCATCACTTCCGCGGCGGCGAAGGATCGCATGGCTCCATGTTCCACAGAGCGCCCGGCTCGATCGGCGCATCCAGCTTTCCGTCGCGCGTTTTGCCGGGCATGCGCATGGGTGGACACATGGGATCCGACCAGGTGACGGTGCGCAACCTGGAGATCATCGAGGTGGACACCGAAGATAACGTATTGATGGTCAAGGGCGCGGTGCCAGGCCCCAACGGCGGCTACGTGGTAGTCCGGAGGGCCAAGAGGTAACGCCATGCCGACAGTGGATGTAGTCGATTTAAATAATCAGAAGGTCGGCGAGCTGGAACTGGCCGACGCGGTTTTCGGAACCGAAGTCAACCAGGACCTGCTCTACGAAGCGGTGCGGCACTATCAAGCCGGGCAGCGCGCGGGCACGCACAAGACCAAGGTGCGCGGCGATGTGGCGGGTTCCGGCAAGAAATTGTGGAAACAGAAGGGCACGGGCCGTGCCCGGATCGGCTCGGTCCGTTCGCCGATCTGGCGGCATGGCGGCACCGTACACGGCCCGCAGCCGCGCGATTACAGTTATAAGCTACCGCGCAAGATGCTGTTGGGCGCGTTGCGTTCGGCCTTATCGGCCAAGCTGCGCGACGGCGAATTGAAAATCGTGCAGAAGTTCGACCTGGGCGGGGTGAAGACCAAGGAAGCCAAGGCCGCGCTGACGCGGCTGGAAGCCACGCGCAAGGTGCTAGTGGTCGAAAACGGCGAAAATCGCAACCTGGAGCTGGGTATGCGCAACCTGCCCGGTGTGACCCTGATGCCCACCCGCGACGTCAATGCATATCACCTTTTGGGCCACGACCGCGTATTGCTTTCCGAAGCGGCCGCCCGCAAATTCTCGGAGGCGCTCGCAAAATGAACGTACATGAAGTACTCCGGCGTCCGGTAATCACCGAAAAGGGCGTGACCGCCAAAGATGAACATGCCACGTTGTGCTTCGAGGTGGCGCTCGATGCCAACAAGACCCAGGTGAAACAGGCTGTCGAGAAGCTATTCAAGGTGAAGGTGGCCGGCGTCCGCACCTCCAACCTGGACGGCAAACTGCGGCGCCGCGGGCGTTTTGTCGGCTACAAGTCGAATTGGAAGAAGGCGTACGTGAAGTTGAAAGACGGAGAGAAGGTACCGGACTTTGCGCAGATTTAGGAGCGGACATGCCCATTAAAAGCTACAGGCCGACGACACCGACGCGCCGCTTCCAAACGGTGGTCGCGCGCGCGGATATTACCAAAGAGCATCCGGAAAAATCGCTGCTGGAATCGAAGAAGGGCACCGGCGGCCGCAATTCAACGGGTCGCGTCACATCGCGATTTATCGGCGGAGGACACAAGCAGGCGTATCGCGTCGTGGATTTCAAGCGCGATAAACAGGGGGTTCCGGCGGTGGTAGCGTCGATCGAATACGATCCCAACCGCTCGGCGCGCCTGGCTCTGCTGCACTATAAGGACGGCGAGAAGCGTTATATCATCCAGCCGGATGGGTTGAAGGTGGGCATGACGGTGTCGTCGGGACCGGCGGCCGATATTCTGATCGGCAATGCCTTGCCGCTCAAGAATATGCCGGCCGGCACGGTAGTGCACAACATCGAATTAAAGCCCGGCAAGGGCGCGCAGATGGCGCGATCGGCGGGAACGCAGGCGCAGTTGGTGAACAAGGAAGGCGAGATCGCGCTGCTGAAGCTGCCCTCCGGCGAAATCCGCCGCGTGCCGCTGGATTGCATGGCGACCGTCGGCCAGGTGGGCAACGTAGACCACGAGAATGTGTCGTTGGGCAAAGCCGGACGGAAGCGATGGCTGGGCAAGATGCCGCACAATCGCGGCGTCTCCATGAACCCCGTGGACCATCCGCACGGCGGCGGCGAGGGCAAGACTTCCGGGGGTCGGCATCCCGTGACGCCCTGGGGCCAGCCCACCCGCGGTTTCAAGACCCGCAACAACAAGCGGACTAATAAGTGGATCGTCACCAGGAAGAGTAAGAAGAGATAACTATGGGGCGTTCAGTCAAGAAAGGGCCGTTCACCGATGGCCACCTGGAAGTGAAAATCGCGGCGCTCACGGCCAAAAGCGAAAAGCGTGTGGTGCGCACGTGGTCGCGGCGCTCGACCATTCTTCCGGAGTTCGTGGGGCACACTATCGCGGTGCACAACGGCAAGAAGTTCATTCCGGTGTACGTTACCGAGAACATGGTGGGACACAAGTTGGGCGAGTTTTCCCCGACGCGGCATTTCAAGGGGCACTCGGTGAAGGCCGCAACGGAGAAGGCCGCTAAGCCGGCTTAAGAGGCGATATATGGAAGCCAAGGCAGAAGCGAGATATATCAGGGTATCGCCGCAGAAGGCGCGGCTGGTAGTGGATCTGATCCGCGGCCAGAGCGCCGACCAGGCGCGCACCACGCTGCGCTCCACCAACAAGCGCATCGCGCCGACGGTGCGGAAGGTTTTGGATTCGGCGATCGCCAACGCGAAGGAACGGTTTGAAGACGTCGACGTAGACCGATTGGTGGTGTCGGCGGCGTACGTGAACGAAGGGCCGCGCGTGAAGCGTGTCCGCCCGGCGCCCATGGGCCGCGCCTACCGCGTGCAGAAGCGCATGGCGCACATCGTCATCAAGGTGTCGGAAAAGGGCACGCACGCGGAGAAAGAATAACTAAATGGGACAGAAGGTTCATCCTTACGGTTTCCGGCTGGGCTTTAACAAGCCGTGGCGCTCCCGCTGGTTCGCCAAGCAGGACTATGCCAAGCTGCTGCAGGAAGATGTGGAATTGCGCGACACATTGCGGGAGCGGCTGAAGTCGGCGGGGGTCAGCTCCATCGAAGTGGATCGTCCGGGCAACAAGCTGCGGGTAACCATCCGCACCTCGCGGCCGGGCATCATCATCGGCCGCAAAGGGGCCGAGATCGAAAAGCTGAAAGTGGATTTGGCCAAGCGCACCAAGCGCGACGTGTTCATCGACATCCAGGAAGTGCATAAGCCGGAACTGGATGCGCAACTGGTTTCGGAATCGATTGCCTTGCAACTCGAGAAGCGCGTGGCCTTCCGGCGGGCGATGCGCAAAGCCGTGGATTCGGCGCTGCGTTTCGGCTGCAAGGGCATCAAGGTGCGCGTGTCCGGCCGGTTGAACGGCGCGGAGATCGCGCGCAGCGAATGGTATCTGCAAGGCCAGCTTCCGCTGCACACATTGCGCGCGGACATCGATTACGGCGTTACCGAAGCGCATACCACGTATGGCGTGATCGGGGTGAAGGCGTGGCTGTATAAGGGCGAGATCCTGGACGCCGGCAACCGCATGCGGTCGCTGTCGTCGGAACCGGAACCCCGGCGCGACCGTGTGGATCGGGGCGACCGGCGCGACCGTGGCGGCGAACGAGGCGGTGACCGGGGCGATCGGCGGCCG
>DATNMW010000065.1:0-27026 GCA_035602155.1 Bryobacteraceae bacterium
CAACGGAAATCCCGGGCGGGCGTGACGCATCAGGGTCCAGTTTCGATCACCATCTCGCCACCGACTCCCTCGGCGTGCTTGACCCAATGTGCCATTTGCGGGCAAGCCAACCGCTGGGCGAACCCGTTCTACTGGCTACCGACTAGGAGACGCCGCCCTCGACCAAACCGCCAGGTCGGCCGACGTCCAAAATTCTACGTTTTTACATGATCGCTAACACCCCCAAAACCTCCTCCGATTCCGGCGCGGTTTCCTCCGGCTCTTCGGGCGCCGCTATAGGCTGAAGTGTGCGACGCGTTAACTCGGCCGGCAGACCCCGCCGTTTCAACTCAGCGTCGTAGCACTGGCGCGCAACTTCGGTCAGCTCTTGCCGGTCCAGCGAACGCAATTCCTCATCGGGCATCTCGGCATACAGCCGCTTGAAATCGTCCACGCTGAACTTCATGTATCCTCCGCTAACTCTTCTTCGAGGGTTTGGGCTTGAGGCTCTTGGCGTAGTCGTAGCTAGCCCGGAAGTACGGCTTCAACTCATCCGTATTCGCCACGAGAGCGTCGGGAACGCCAGCATACTCCTTTTGCACGATCCCGTAAACTTCGACCAGGTTGGTTTTGTACTTCTTCAGGAACTCTTCCCGTGCTCCCTCGGGAAGCCGGAGCGCCAGAACGCCGGAGGAGTGCAGATAGCTAAACATATTCCCGTTGAGCTTTTCGCGGAATATCGGTCTTTTTCGTGGCGCTCATGGTACGGGCCATCGGTTCTCACATTCCCGGCATGGGAACACACTCGAGAATCTGCAGGGTGGCGCCCGGCGCATAGAAATGGGGGTGATTCTTCATTAGGGACACCGCCTCGTCCATGGACTCCGCCTGAAGGACCGAGTAGCCCGTAATGGCTGTCTTGCCGGACTCCGCAGCGCCCGCCTTAATGGTCATGGACTTGTCTAGAGGCGCGCCGAGGTCGACGACCGCGCTGCCGCACTTCTCGTACCAGGCTTGCCAAGCTGCCATACCCGCCTGCATTTGCTCAGGCGTGGAGTTGGCGAACATTTCGGAGACCGACATGCCCGTTAATGCGGCTTCGGACCGATACAAGACAAGGTATTTCTTCATATGCGCCACCCGGTATTATAGCTCACAGGCCTGTAGCTTCCGGCGCAGGAAACGGCGCTCGGGCTCGGAGCACGGGCACCGCAGGGCGGCCCGAAAAGAGGCTGCGGCTTCCGTTTGGCGGCCGAGTTCCAATAGCAAGTGCCCGCGCACTGCCAGCAACAGATAATAATCGCGCAACTTCGGATCGCCCGCCAGAGGCTCCAGCGCAGCCAGCCCTTCCGCCGGGCCGCGAACCTTGGCCACCGCCACGGCGCGATTCAGCGCCACCACTGGTGAGGCGCTCAGCGCCAGGAGTTGATCGTACAAATCGAGGATCATGGGCCAATCCCGCGATTGCGGATCGACCGCGCGCGCGTGGGTTGCCGCAATGGCCGCCTGCACGTGATATTCGGAAACGTCTTCGCCGGCCATGGAGCGATCGAAGTGATGGAACCCGACGGCGATCAAACGCCAGTCCCACCGGGTGTGGTCCTGTTGCTCAAGCAGGATCAGATCGCCGGACTCGTCCACGCGCGCAGGGAGACGGGCGGCCTCCAAAGCCATCAGGGCGACCAGCGCATCGACGCGCGGCTCCGCGATGGAGGAGATCGCCACCAGCCGGCCCAGCCGCAACGCTTCCATGCAGAGGTCCTGGCGAATGAGATCCTCGCCGGCGTGCGCGGCGTATCCTTCGTTGAACATGAAATAGACGACTTCCAGCACAGAATCGAGGCGCTGCTTCAGTTCGGGTCCGCGCGGCATGTCGAGCGTCAGCCGGCCATCGCGGATCTGGCGCTTGGCGCGCACCAGGCGCTGGGCGATGGCGGCATCGTCGGCGAGGAAAGCGCGGGCGATCTCGCGCACGCCGAATCCGCCCACCGTTTTCAGACTCAGGGCCACGCGCGCGTCGCGCGGAATATCCGGATGGCAGCACATGAAAATCATGCGCAACTCGTCGTCGCGAAGCTGCTCTTCCAGGTACGGATCGTTCGGCACCACCGAAGCCGAGTGGGCGAGTTCGGCCACGATCGCGCCAGTCTTGTCGCCGAGCGTGCGGTTGCGGCGGACTGCGTCGATCGCGATATTGTGGGCCACGCGGAACAGCCATGCGGCGGCGTTTTCGGGAACGCCCTGGTAAGGCCAAGCTTGCAGCGCGCGCAGCATGGCCTCCTGCACGGTCTCTTCCGCCAATTCCAAATGGGCCGGGCCGAGCAGCCGCGTAAGATGTGCGACCATTCGGCCCGCCTGGTGCCGGAACAAGTGCTCCAGCAGCACTCCGGTATCGGAGGATGCGGCTAGGTTCCCCAGACTTGCCTTACCTCGATGGTGCCGCCGTGCTCCAGGGTCGGGTGCTCCATCGCCAAGCGGACGGCTTCATCGTAGTCGGCGGCCTCGATAGTGTAATAGCCGCCCAGGATCTCTTTGGTTTCGCTATAGGGACCGTCGGTGGTGCGGATCTGGCCGCCTTTAGAGCGCATGACACGACCGGGGTCTTCCGTCAGCCGGTGGGCATCGCGAGTGAAGGGCTTCTTCGTCCAGGCCATGTATTTCTCCATAGCCTTCTGCATCTCCTCGGGGCTGAGCTGGTGAAATCCGGCCGGGTCGTCGTGGAGCAAAAGCATGAATTGTGGCATCGTTTTTCTCCTGTCTATTTTACGCGCGTGTATTGCGCGGTTTCGGCCATCTTCCGTTGGCCGTTTTCGTAGAACTCCCATTCGGTGCTGAAGTGGTCGGTGTCGGCCAAGCGGATCTTGGCATTGTGCATGTGCCCGCCGCCCGGCTTGAGGTTGGTGGCATCCAGAAACTCGAAAGCCACTTCTCCGGTCTCTGGGTTGAAAGCGCGCGCCTGCATGCGCGGCTGGTTGCCCGCCATGCAGTAGTGGGTCAATAGCAGGCGGTCTCCGTCCAGATAGTAGACGGTCAGCATGGCCGGCATCTTATCGCCGGATTCCCTTTCCACCAGGGACGTGCCGCCGGCGATGAGCTCGTAGCTGATATGGGCTTTGCCCATCTGGGTGTCGGCTTCCCACTCGCCCACCAGGGTTTTGAGCCGCGCGTAAGCGGCCGGGCCGGCGGAGGGTTCGGTTGTAGGACTGGCTGCCTGGACCGCGGCGGTCGCCAACAGTAAAGTTGCGATGACCATAAGGTGTCGTTTCATTGTTTTCTCCTCTGGGTATTGCGTGTTGCAACCTTATAACGAACGGAGACGTGCGAAATCGACATTGGGGCCAAGAAATTGTTCCCCATTGTGCCATGCAGGATACACCTGTGCCCACAATCGTCTGAATTTTCCACTACAAAAATCTGAGCGAAATGGACGCCCGGAGCGTCCAATCATAGATATCAGATGCTCTCTCGCACCTTCTTCGCCAGCATTCTGTCGACCTTGCTGTTTGCGATGCTATTGAGCAAAGCTGCGTTCGGACAGCTTGCCTCATTTCCCAAGCCCGCATATTTCCGCGAAACCTTCGCGCGGCCCGTCACCAAGGTGGAACTGCAGTCCCCGGTGCGCCTCGACGACTACGTGGTGGGCGGCAAGCTGGAGCTTTCCCTGCGCGGGTATCTGGAGCTGGTGATGGCCAACAATACCGACATCGCCATCCAACGCTTGACTGTGGATGTGGCACAGAACGCCATCACGCGGGCCTTCGCGGCATTCGATCCGTTGGCCACCGCCAGCTTCAGCAGTACGGAGCAGCGCACGCCATCGGGCGACCAGCTTACGTCCGGCGCCGGCGCCAGCACACTGGTCGAGCTCTCGCAGCCCGCGAATTTCAACTACGCCCAGACCCTGCCCACCGGCTTGCAATATAACGTCGACTTCGCCGCCCAGAGGCTCTCCACCAACAGCGGCTATTACTATTACAATCCCACCCTCACTTCGAGTTTGCAGTTGAACATATCGCAGCCGCTGATCAAGAATCGCGGCGCCTATATCAACCGCGTCCCCATTATGGTCGCCACCAGCACCTTGCGCAAGACGGAATTCGACCTGAAAACCGGCCTGTTGCAACTGGTCAGCAATGCCGAGAACGCGTACTGGGACGCAATCCTGGCGCGCGAAAACCTGCGCGTGGCCGAGAGCGCCCGCGACCTGGCGGATCAGGCCCTCAAGCGCGCGCAGCGCGAGCTGGAGTTGGGCGCGCTTTCGCCACTCGACATTTACAATCCGGAGCAGCAGTACGCCACCTCGCAGATCGGTGTTTCGCAGGCCCAATATGCCCTGAAGCAAACCGAGGACGCGCTGCGCAGGCAGATAGGCGCCGATCTGGACCAGAAGATCCGCACGCTGCCCATCGTCCTGACCGAGACCGTGGCGCCCGAAGTGGATGCGCCGCCCATTGATGCCGAGAAGGAGGTGCGCAAAGCCCTCGGCACGCGGCCCGACCTGAAGTCGGCTACGCAGAGCCTGGACATCGACGATCTCGGGATCAGGCTGGCCAAGAACGAACTCCTTCCGGATTTGGAATTGACCGGCAGCTACTCGACGCAAGGGCTGGGCGGCGTCTTCTATCCACAGAGCGCCAATCCCGGCCTACCCGCGCCAGCGGCCGTTCCAGGCGGTTTCGGCGATGCCTTGAGCCAGATGTTCAGCTTCGGCTACCCGATGTACTCCTTTGGGTTGACGTTGACGCTGCCAATCAAGAATCACCGGGCGTCGGCGGACATGGCGGACGCCCTGGTGACGAAAAAGCGCGACACTCTGAACGTGCGCACGGTGCGGCAGCAGGTGCGGCTCGACGTTCTGACGGCCGTAAGCCAGGTGGAATCCAGCAAAGACGCCATGAAGCTGTCGGTGGTGGCGCAGAATTTCTCCCGGAAGTACATGGAAGCCGAGCAGAAGAAATACGAACTGGGCAACAGCACCATCTTCTTTGTGTTGCAGGCGCAAGGCGCACTGGTAACGGCCGAATCAAGCGTGGTGCAGAATTCGGTGGGCTACCGGCGGAACCTGATGAATCTGCTGCTGCGCACGGGTGATCTGCTGGAGGCGCGCGGGATTGCGGTGCAGTGACCTGCCTTCAGAGGTGTCCCGACTTGGCTGCACTGCAGCTTCCCTGCAACGAGGCGATCCACGCGCGAATCAGCGCCACGCCCTCCTGGTGAACCATGGTGCGGCCCAGTTCCGGCATCATGATTTTGGGCGTGGTCGATTCCATGCGATGCACCAGGATGGATTCCTCCGGCCTGCCCTGCACCACGTCGAATAGCAGGTCGCCCGATCCCTGTCCGGCCGAGACCGGCACCTTGCACAGACCCAGCCGCATGGGATCGGTCTGCGCGGCGAGGAGATAAAGCCCGGTAGTGTTGGCGGGGCCGCGCGAATTGTGGCAGTGCGCGCAGTTAACCTCCAGGTAAGCACGCGCGCGTGCGTCCAAAGTGCCGCTCGATGGATCGTCCCACACCGCCACCTTCGGCGCCCGATCCGGCGGGGGGGCGCCCTTCAGATAACCGATTTTGGTCCAGTAAACGAGCTGGTTGAAGCGGCCTTCGGGATAGTTGAAATCCTTGTTGAGGTTGCGCGCTTTCGGACCGATCGGCGTAACAACCTTGGACCTATCGTGGCAGCCTTTGCACTGATTGGTATTGGGAATCGCATAGTCGATGGTGTATCGCGTTCCGGATGGATGCACCCAATGCACGATAGTCGGGTCGGCGGCTACATCCAGCGTCGCTTCGGTTTGTTCCCGGTTCCACACATAGGGCAGAGTAACCCAGCCGGACCGGCTGTTCACCAGCAGGCGTGTCTCGATGATGCGTCGCCTGCCGCCTTGATCGGCGTCGGGAAAGGCGAAGGTCTTGGAAAAGATGGTACCTAAGGGGAAGTCGAAGGCTTCCGTGGCATTGTAAGTCGCCGAAGCGCCAGGCGGCATCCACACAAACCGGTACTTAGTCGCGTAGTCGGAAAAAAGCGGCGTGTTCAGGTCGTAAGGGACCACTCCGGTGTTGGGCTTGAGGGCCGGCGCGTCCCCGGCAAAGAGCCGCCAGGCGGAGAGCTTGGCGGGGAATGGCTCAGCTAAGTGCGGGCGCACACCGCGGCTGCCGCAGGAAGTGAGTAAGACGGCAAGAAGAAAAGAGCCGCCTGAAAGGCGGCTGCGGGCAGAATTGCCCGCCCTCCAAGAACGGTGCAACTAATTGCCTCCGGCCGGCGCGCCTGCCGCGGGCGCGGGCAGATTGACGGCGGACAGCGGCGTTAGCGAACAGTTGTACGGTTTCAGGTCGCGGCTGGTGTGCTTGAAATGGCCGCCTGCATCGTAGTTGATGAAGTTGGCATCGCCGTTGTTTTGGATGCAGATCCGCAAGTCGTCGGGCAACCGCTTGCCGCCTGCCAGCTTCTCCGGATTCACGATTCCGTCAAACAGAATCGCCGGTATGGGCTTGCCAACCACCGGCGCCAGCGCATCGGCGTACTCGCCGCTGGGCGCCGTTCCGCCTCCGGAAATGATGTTGTCGTGGACGTAGATGGCTTCCGGAAACGGATAGTAGGTGGCGTCGTTCATGGGATTGCCCGTGGTGAAGTAGCTGATCACGGAAATGTTGGTGGTGTTGTTGTCCTTGATGGTGTTCTTGAAGACCTCGACGTGATTGGTGGCCAGCACGATGACGCCCGTGCCGGTGGGCACCTTGGCCACCATGCTGCCCTTGGCGCCGAAGTTCTGCGTGTTGTTCTCGGTGATTTCGTTGTTGAACACACGCGTATTGCCGCCGCCCTTCACCGGCAGGTCGGGCAGGTTGAACACGAGGATGCCGCCGGTGTTGTGCGTGGACTTGTTCTCGTAGACGTCGGCGAACTGCGAATTCTCGATCTCGATGCCGGCTACATTGGCCTCCGCGCGGCTGCGGCGCACGATGATATTGCTCGACTGGCCCACGTAGATGCCCGCGTCGGCGGCGCCGATAGAAGCGGATTCCTCGATCAGCACGTTCTTGCACTGCACCGGGTAGATGCCGTAAGAGCCGTTCTTTTCGCTGGGACCGCCGGTCCACTCGGTGCGCACGCGCCGCACGGTGACGCCGTTCGCGCCGTTGATTTTGAGCGCATCGCCCTTGGTGTCCTCGATGGCCAAGTCCTCGATGGTGAAGCCGTTGGAGGTCACCTGCAGGCCTGCCGGGCCGGTCTTCTGGTTCTTGAACGAGAGGATGGTCTTGTCGATGCCTTTGCCCCGGATGGTCACGTTATCGACCGAGAGCGAGAGCGCCCGGTCCATATCCAGGCGGCCTTCCGGCAGCTCGATGACGGCGCCGGGCTTGGCGGCGATCAAAGCCTCCTGGAATTTCTTCTGAAAATCGGGGCCGGCGGCGAGGCCGGATTCCTTCTTCGCGCAGGAGACCCAGAGGGTGAAACTCAGCGCGGCGGCGAACAGGGCGATGGCGGTCTTGGGCACGAGAAACTCCTGAGCCATGATATGGCGGAGACTAAGAAAGGATACCGCCGCTGCTGGTTGAGCGCAAGGACGGCGATTTCTCGCAAAGGAACCGCAAAGAACGCAAAGAAGGCAAAACGAAATCGATTTTGACGGGCGTTCGGTCTGCCCCACCTACGTGGTATGGTGAGCGGTATGGTCACCGCCAAAATCACGATCACGCTGCCGGACCATCAACTCCGCGAGATCCGGAAGCGCGTAGCGGACCAAGAATCCCCCAGCGTCTCCGGCTTCATTCAGCAGGCCGTCCAAAGATCTCTCGAGAATGCGGGCGCATTCCGTGCCATGGTGGACGAAGCTCTGCGGGCCACTGGCGGGGCGCTGAAACCGGCGGAGCGCGCGTGGGCCAGAAGGGTGCTCTCGCCGCGAAGGCGCGGAGCGAAGCCACGGAAGGCCGCGTGAACGGAATCACTTTCGACGCCGGCGGGAAAGCACACGGTGCCCTGCTCGCGGTTAAGGAGCGCTGCAAGCGGCGAAAATGGGAGTCTGGCGATTTATTTCGCTTTACTGTTGGGCAGCGCAGCGCTTGACACAAGCCCCTAACGTACGTACCCTTGGAGCATGGAAGTTGGTTTCTCACCGGAAAAAGAGGCCCGTCTGCAACAGGCCGCAACCCGCATCGGCAAAAGCCCCTCGCAAGTAATTGAGGAGGCGGTTGACCGGATGCTGGAATACGACGAACATTTCATTGCGGCCGTGGAAGAGGGCCGAGCGTCCGCGCGCCGTGGCGATTTGCTGGAGCATGACGAAGTGGTCGAGCGCATCGAGCAGATGTTTCGTGCATGATGCGGGTTCGAGCGGACGACCAATGCGGCCAACGACCTCACCCGCGTCGTTGAGCGGATCCGCGAAGATAACCCCGCCGCCGCGCAGAAGGTAGCAAAGAGGATTTACACTGCCGTTGCTGAGCTCCGCAGATTTTCTAACCGTGGACGAATAGGGCTGGCCGACAACACCAGAGCGCTTGTGTTTCCCCCGTGGCCCTATATTGCTGTCTACGAAATTATCGAAGACCAGGTACATGTGCTGCTGCATTCGCCACAGCTCGCAGGACTGGCCATAGCCTCTTATTGAGGTACCCGGATGGGCGCGCCGTTGTCAAGTCGCACATTCGTGTTGTTCGCCTTATTTTCGCCCCGTTGCGGAAACTGCTATAATCTCCTTTCGGCACTCTCAAAGGAGTCTTCATCATGGACGACAAAGAACGCACCCGCGCATTAGAAGCCACTCTAGGCCAAATCGAAAAGCAGTTCGGCAAAGGCTCCATCCTACGCCTCGGCTCCAAAGACGCCATCGTACCGGTAGCCGTAATTTCCACGGGATCCATCTCGCTCGACGCGGCCTTGGGCGTGGGCGGCTTCCCGCGCGGCCGCGTCACCGAAATCTACGGTCCGGAGTCTTCGGGTAAGACCACCATCGCCCTGCAGGTGGTCGCCGAAGCCCAGAAGAAGGGTGGCATGGCGGCTTTCATCGACGTGGAGCATGCGCTCGACCCGGCGTATGCGCGCAAGCTCGGCGTGGATGTGGACAACCTGCTGGTCTCGCAGCCCGATTACGGCGAGCAGGCGCTCGAAATCACCGGCGCGCTGATCGCGTCCGGCTCCATCGATGTGCTCGTCGTGGATTCCGTGGCAGCGCTGGTGCCCAAAGCCGAGTTGGATGGGGAAATGGGCGACAGCCACATGGGCTTGCAGGCGCGGCTCATGTCGCAGGCGCTGCGCAAGCTTACCGGCGTGGTATCGAAATCCAAGACTTGCCTGATCTTTATCAACCAGATTCGCGAAAAGATCGGGGTCATGTTCGGCAACCCGGAAACCACTACCGGCGGGCGCGCCTTGAAATTTTACTCGTCGATCCGCGTGGATATCCGGCGCATCGCGGCGATCAAGGATGGCGACGCCGTGGTAGGGAACCGCACCAAGGTCAAGGTGGTGAAGAACAAGGTGGCGTCCCCGTTCCGCGAGGCCGAATTCGACATCATCTACGGAGAGGGCATTTCGAAGGAGGGAGATCTGCTCGACCTGGGTGTGGCGCAGAATTTGATCGAGAAGAGCGGCTCCTGGTTCAGCTATAAGGGCGACCGCATCGGGCAGGGCCGCGAAAACGCCCGCCAGTTTCTGAAGGATAACGCCGATATCCGCCACGGTATCGATACGGAGTTGCGGAAGCAGTTGGGCCTGCTGAAGCCGGAGGCGGACGCCAAGGTTGCGCCTGCGATGGAAGCAGTCCCCAGACCTAACGCGGCTGCTGCGGCGAGGCGATGAAAGGGGAGGTCCCGGTCGGAATTGGGCGCCGCACTCACTTGAGCGGCTGCCCCGATGGAAAAGCGCTGCGCAGCGTTTTATCGTCAGCGGACGGGCTCAAAAACCCGGCCGCCGGTAATAATGGCTCCCGCAGCCCCTTCAAGGCTTGCCGGCGACTCCATTGAGGTCGCCTGGACGGTCTTTCTATTTTCAAAAAAACACCCCCCTCCAAGACCGTAGTGTCTCTAATGGTCACCAATCGCATGGGGCCCGAATCGCGCCTGTCTTGCATACAACCAACCAATCGCGCACAACCGGCGCCAAGCCACAGCGCTGCTACAATAGAGGTAACGATGCGAGGCACGCGCTGGCTGATCCTGGTGGCGATTACTTTGTTGCTGGCGGGCGTGGCCGCCACCTATCGCCTCCAAAAGAGGGAATTGCACGACCAGGCGCCGGCTAAGCCAGCGTCGATGGCGGCGGAATTAAGTTCCGCGGCTCAAGACTGGAGCTGGATCGAGACCTCCGAGCCGCCCAACAGCCGCACCATTTGCCTGATTAAGGCTAAGGACGCGCGCCAGGCCAAGGATTCCAACCAAGTGGAACTGGAACGGGTCGAATTGCGCATGCCCTCCATGCATGCGGACACCTACAATCTGGTGCACAGCGCGCACGCCGAGTACAACCAGTCCCAGAAGCGTCTCTATTCCGATGGGGCCGTCGATATCACGCTGGCCGTGCCGAACGAAGGCCGGCCCAAGCACACCTTGGTCTCCGTTCATTCCTCCGGGGTCACCTTCGACAGCACTACCGGAAAGGCGAACACAGACCGCGCCGCAACGTTCAAGTTTGAAAACGGGGAGGGCAAGGCTGTCGGCGCATCCTACGATCCGAACACCCGCGAGCTGTTCCTGAACAGCCAGGCGGAACTGCATTGGTATCCTCCGGGGCCGCACGCCAAGGCTATGAAGATCGAAGCCGGCCAGGTCGTCTACCGTGAAAACCTGGCGGGCATCTGGCTGAATTCGTGGGCCCGCCTGACCCGCGAGAATACCATCGTAGAGGCGGGCGATACGGTGATTGCACTGGAGGACGGCAAGATACATCATGTCGACGCGCAGCACGCGCACGGCACCGATGCCTACCCCAGCCGCAAGCTGCAATATGGCGCCGACCATTTGACGGTCGATTACGGGGATACCGGCGAAGTGGAAAAGATCGCCGGCGAGGGGCACGCGCACCTGGCTTCCGAATCGGAAGGCTCGCAGATTACCGCCACGGGGGACCGGGTTGACCTGCAATTCGAGGATTACAACGGCCAGGGTACGCTCAGCCTGGCGCTGGTCAGTGGCCACGGGTTCCTGGAATCCAAACCTCTGGCAGCACCGGGCCACGATCCCGCCGAGACCCGTATCCTGCGCAGCGAGGTCATCCAAATGAAAATGCGGCCCGGCGGGCGCGAAATCGCCGGTATCGAAACACACGCCCCCAGCGAACTGGACTTCCTGCCCAACCTCGCCGGTCAGCACCACCGCCAGTTCATAGGCGAACGCATGTGGATAAACTATGGACCGCAGAACCGCATCCAAACCTTCACTGCGATCAATTGCCGTACGGTGACCGACCCGACCCCCGAAGAACTGGCCAAGAAGCATCCCATCACCACTACGGTGAGCAAGAACGTTTCGGCGTGGTTCGATCCGAAGACCAATCAATTGACGCGCATGGAACAGTGGGAGGATTTCTCCTACGAATCGGGCGACCGCAAAGCGCGCGCGGACCGCGGCATTTTGGAACAGGTGGAAAACCGGATTACATTAGACAAGCACGCGCGCATGTGGGATAGCACCGGGAACACCATCGCCGACCGCATTGTGCTCGATGAAAAGAGCGGCAACATTACCGCCGAAGGCCATGTCAACACCAGCCGCCTGCCGGACCAGACCAAGAAGAAGAGCGACTCCGCCATGCTTTCGGGCGATGAGCCGCTGCAAGCCGTAGCGCGCGCCATGGCCTCCTCCAACCACAACAAACTCGTCAAATACGACGGCGATGCGGTGCTGTGGCAGGGCGTCAACCGTATCCAGGCGGACCACGTCGAGATCGATCGCGAGAAGCGCTCGATTATCGCCGACGGCCACGTGGTTACGCAGTCGCGCGAGGACAAGAAGGCGGACGACGAAGCGGCCGCCGCCCCCGCTTCGGCGGCCAAGCCCGCCGATCCGGCGCCCGCGATCTTCACGCTGGTGAAGGCGCCGCATATGGTCTACACGGACGAGGACCGCCTGGCGCATTACTCCGGAGGCGTCTTCCTCAATCGCGCCGGGTTGCAGATGAAGGCGACGGAGTTGCGTTCCTGGCTGGCCGAAGAGGGCGCCGACAATCGCCTGCAGAAGGCTTTCGCCGACGGCGCCGTGCAGATCGTGCAGACCGGGCCGATCCGCACCAGGACCGGCGCCAGCGAGCACGCCGAGTATTACACCGATGAGAATAAGATTGTCTTGCGCGGAGGCGATCCTATGATGAACGACAACGTCCGCGGGAACACTCGAGGCGCGGAGTTGACCTATTATTCCGACGACGACCGGTTGCTCGTGAAAGGCTCGGACGGCAAGCCCGCCGTCAGCCACATCAAGAAGAAACACCAGCAATGAGCAAACTGGAAACCCGGGAAATTTCGAAATCGTATCGCGGGCGCAAAGTGGTGGACGACGTGACCCTCAGCGTCGACCAGGGAGAAGTGGTCGGTTTGCTGGGCGCCAATGGCGCCGGCAAGACCACTTCCTTTTATATGATCGTGGGCCTGATCAGTCCCGATTCCGGCTGCATTCTGGTGGACGGCGCGGATATCACGGCGCTGCCGATGTATAAGCGCGCGGGCCGCGGGATCAGTTACCTGCCGCAGGAGGCCAGCGTGTTCCGCAAGCTGACCGTCGAGGAAAACCTGATGGCCATCCTGGAGACGCTGCCTTTGCGCAACCGCGAGCGCCGCGAGAACCTGGACCGCCTGATCGAACAGCTTGGCCTGGAAAAGGTGCGGCGGAGCCAGGGCTACATGCTCTCCGGCGGCGAGCGGCGGCGCGTGGAAATCGCCCGCTCGCTGGTGATCAGCCCCAGTTTTCTGCTGCTGGACGAGCCGTTCTCCGGCATCGATCCCATTCAGGTGCTGGAACTGCAGCGCATCATTTTCGATCTGAAGCGCACCGGCATCGGCATTCTGGTGACCGACCACAACGTGCGCGAGACGCTGGCGGTAACCGATCGCGCGTACATCATCGATAACGGACGGATCTTCCGCGCGGGCAGTCCGGAGGCGCTGGCGCGGGATCCGGAAGTAAAGCGCGTATATTTGGGCGAGTCTTTCAGTTTACAGATTTAGCCCCTTGCCCAGCTATCCGCCGCATTTTCGGATATACTAGTCCTTCAGAGGGATGGTTATGAGAAAATACGGGAAGTTCGCCGTTTTGATCGCCGTTGTAATCGCCGCCTTGGTCTGGCTCGCCGGCACCGGAGTCGGCGAAACCAAAACCTACTATAAAACCATTAGCGAGGTCGGCCAGATGGGCGACCGCGCCTTCACTGAGCGCCTCCGCGTTGCCGGCGACGTTGCCAGCGGCTCCATTCAACACGCCCACGGACAGGTCAACTTCACCCTCACCCAGGATAAACGCGAATTGAAAGTGGCCTACACCGGCGTGGATCCCCTCCCCGACACTTTTCGCGACGGCGCGCAAGCCCTCGCCGACGGCCGCATGGGCCGCGATGGCGTCTTCCATGCCAGCAAGATTCAGGCGAAATGTGCTTCTAAGTACGAAGCCAAGCCGGGTAATTTGCGTGCCGCCCCGGCGCTCCCCATCAATAAGACGACTTAGAAAGGCCGACGCATGGAAAACGTTGCATCGCTGGCTGTACTTCTGGCGTTTTGCGTCGCTATTTACGCCTTGCTCGCTTCCGTGGTCGGCCGTATCCGGCGCAAGCCCTTCTTGATAGTTAGCGGCGAGCGCGCAGTCTATTCCGTGTGGGTGCTCATCTCCATCGCCTCCGGCATCCTGGTCTACGGTCTCGTCACCGGCGACTTCCGTTTCTCTTATGTCGCCCAGCATAGTAATCGCAGCATGCCGCTGCTTTATAAGTTCGCCGCCTGGTGGGGCGGCCAGGAAGGCTCGCTGCTCTTCTGGAGCTGGCTGCTCTCCACTTACTCCGCCGTGGTGGTTTTCACCAACCGCCGCAAGCATCGCGACATGATGCCGTATGTCGTCGGCGTGCTCATGTTCGTGCAGACCTTCTTCTTGTTCCTGAATAACTTCGTCGCCAGTGCCTTCAAGATGCTGTCGATGGAAGGCTCCATCACCGCGGTCCCGGACGGCAACGGATTGAATCCCCTGCTGCAGTATCCGGCCATGGCTATCCACCCACCCATGCTCTACCTCGGCTACGTGGGCTTCGCGCTGCCCTTCGCCTTCGCCATCGCATCGCTGATCACGCGCCAACCGGGCGACGGCTGGATCCATACCACCCGCCGCTGGACCCTCGTTACCTGGCTCTTCCAGAGCACTGGCGTCATGCTCGGTATGGCTTGGGCTTACCACGTGCTTGGGTGGGGCGGCTACTGGGGTTGGGATCCCGTCGAGAACGCCTCGCTGCTCCCCTGGCTCAGCGGCACCGCCTTCCTGCACTCCGTCATGATGCAGGAGAAGAAGGGCATGATGAAGGTTTGGAACATCGTGCTTATTTCCACCACCTTTCTCCTTTGTATCTTCGGTACCTCGCTCACCCGCACCGGCCTGGTCAGTTCGGTGCATGCCTTCGCGCAAGGTCCCCTCGGTAAGTACTTTTTTTCGTTCCTGGCCATCTGCATTGCCGGCATCGCTTACCTGATCATAGACCGTCTTACTTACCTTAAGAGCGAATCCGAACTCGAGAGCGTGATCTCCCGCGAATCCAGTTTCCTGTTCAATAACCTGATTCTGCTCGCAAGCTGCTTCGCGGTGCTCTGGGGTACTTTGTTCCCAGTGATCTCCGAAGCGGTCTCCGGCGAGAAGATCAGTCTCGATCAAGAATGGTTCAACAAGCTCATGATCCCCATCGGGCTGTTCCTCCTGATCCTCACGGGGGTCGGTCCCTTGTTCGCCTGGCGCCGCACTTCATTGGAAAGCTTGCGCCGTAACTTCCAGTGGCCCGGCATTGCTTCGCTGGCGCTGGTGGGCGCGCTGCTGGCCGCCGGCGTACGCAGCTTTTACGCCTTGATCTCCTTCGGCTTCTGTCTCTTCGTCGCCCTCACTGTGCTCATGGAGTTCTACAAAGGCGGACGCGCCATCGCCGCCAAGAACAACATGAACCTGCTCCGCGCCGCCCTGGAACTGACCCATCGCAACACTCGCCGATACGGCGGATATCTGGTCCACATGGGTATCGTGCTCATGTTTATCGGCTTTACCGGTGCGGCCTTCACCCAGAAGGATGTCAAGGAAATGAACGTGGGCGATACCCTGGCGCTGGGCCACTACGATCTGAAGGTGATCGATTTGAAGGAAGGCGAAAACGCCAACTATAGCTGGCACCGAGCCACCGTGCTGGTTTCGCGCGGCGGCGATGTGCTTGGCACACTGGAACCCGAAAAGCGCTTCTATAAAGCCAGCCGCCAGGGCACATCGGAAGTAGGCGTGCGCCCCCGCCTCAACGAGGACTTATATCTCAACTTCGGCGGCATGTCCGACGATGGCGTGCGCGCCGTGATCCAGGCCTACGTTTTCCCGCTGGTCTCCTGGATCTGGATCGGTGGCCTGGTGTTGATCGGCGGCACGCTGGTGTGCCTGGTCCCCAGCAAAATCAAGATGCAATACGCCCGCACCGAAGTGGTCGGGATCACTACCAGATATGCGGAAGTCCCGAAATAGCCCCAAAGCAGTGGAGGGCGGGCAATCCTGCCCGCAGCCGCCTTTCAGGCGGCCGGAGCCGGCTGAAAGCCGGCTGCGGCCAAGATTGGCCGCCCTCCTTCTTGTTGCCGCCAGCCCCTTCGCATTCGCCGAAACCGCCGCGGAGAAACCCAGCGTGGATGTGCGCCGCGTCGGCGCACACATCGGTTGCCAGTGCGGCTGCACGGATACAGTCGCCACATGCGCCATGCTGGAATGCAGTTTTTCGAAGCCCGCTAAGGAGAAGATCGCCCGGCTGCAGGCGGCCGGCCTGGCTGACAAAACCATCATCGACCAGTTCGTCGCCGAGTTCGGTCCCGTAGTCTATCGCGGCGATCCCAGCGCCTATGGCTGGCTCGTTCCGTATCTTTTGATCGCGCCCGGTCTGGCGTTGATCTGGTGGTTCATGCGCCGTTATTACCACAAACCCCATCCTATTGCCGAAATAGGAGCCGCCCCGGACGATTCCGATCTGGCCAAGTATCGGGAGCAGATCGAAAAGGATTTGGCGCACCTGGAATAAATGTTTATCGTCTGGTTTATAGCCGCGCTGATAGCCGTCGGGGCGATCGTTTTCGTCCTGACGGTACGGGCTGAGGATCTGCCCGTGCCCGAGCCGGTTTCCCCCTTCCAGCATTTGGATGAGCGCAAGGCCGCGATCTACGAAAACCTCCGCGATCTCCAGTTCGAGTACCGTGTCGGCAAACTCTCCGACCAGGACTATCAGCAAACCAAGAAGGATCTGCAACGCGAACTGGCCGGGGTGATGGCGGAAGTGGACCGCATCAAGCTGCAACTGAGTTCCAACGGAAGTGTGCCGTTCCCGAAAACCAGATCCGAGCCGCAACCCGATCCCCTGACCTGCCCGCACTGCGGAGCAAAATTCGCCCAGCCGCTGAAATTCTGCGGCGAATGCGGCAAACCCATGAAAGTGGCGCAGTCATGAAATCCATCTGTGGTTATCTGTGTTTATCCGCGGTTCCATTACTTGCCGCCGTCGATGGCACCGTCGTCAATAAGACCACCGGCCAGCCCCAATCCGGCGCAACCGTAACGCTGTACAAGCTGGGCCAAGCCGGCATGGAGTCGGTCGAAAGCGTCAAATCCGGCGCGCAGGGCAAGTTCCACATGGATCAGACTCCGCAAGGCCCGCACCTTATCCAAACCGCCTTCGATGGCGTCACTTACAACCACATGCTGCCGCCCGGCTCGGCCTACAGTGGCATGTCCTTGGATGTCTACAACTCGTCCAAGCAGCCCGGCGGCGCCCGCGTCTCGCGCCATTTTGTGATCTTTCAGCCCAGCGGCGCGCAGATGTCTGTCAGTGAAGGCTTCATATTCACTAACAACGGCGTCACCACTTACAACGATCCCGATGGCGGTACGTTGAAGTTCTATCTCCCTACCGCGGCCAAAGGCATCGTGCAGGTCAAGTGTACGGCGCCGCAAGGCATGCCCATCGACCGCGCTGCCGACAAGACCAATCGAAAAGACATCTACAAGATCGATTTCCCCGTGAAGCCCGGTGAAACGACTATTCAGGTAAGTTACCTAGTCCCTTATAGCTCAGGCGCGGTGTTTGAAGGCCAAACCGTCGCCAAGACTGAAGAACCCACTCTGCTGGTAGTTCCCAATGGCGTCACCCTGAAGGGCGAAGGAGTCGAAAGCAAGGGCCAGGAGCCGCGCTCGCAAGCCTCCATTTTCAGCGTCGCAGCCGCCACTTACAAGGTGGAGATTGCCGGTGCCATGCCGGCCGCCGCCCCCGATTCCGACTCGGCCGACAATGGCCCCGCCCTGGAAGAGGTCTCGCCCAGGATCTTCCGGCAAAACATGCAGTGGATCGTCCTGGCGCTGACCCTCGGCATCCTGACCCTGGGTTTCATTGTGCTCTACCGCGGCCAGCCGGCCGGCAGGTGAACTCCAGCGACGAGCATCCTGGATCTGTTGTTTTCTTTCGATGGCCGCATCACGGCGAATGCCGCGGAGCTGCTTCGCTCCTAACTTCCCGATTTTTGTCTTTGTGGGGCCTGTGGCATAATGACGGGCATGGGCCTCGACATCTCCCCTAACACCCAAACCCGCCTGGCCGCCAGGGCCCGCGACCTTGGCCGTTCAATTGACGCCTTCCTGAAGCGCCTGATGAATGAGAGTGGCGATCTTGCCGCTTGCGCTCCTCACGAGGCTATCCCCGAGTTGCCCGTTTGGCATCTTGGAGTGCGCGGCGGCCTTCATAGGCGGGACATCTACGATGAAGTCGGTTGAGCCGGGAGTTATCGATGCGAACATTTTGGTCTACGCCTTAGACGGCGATGCGCCACAGCACGCCGCGTCGCGCGCGTTGCTGAACGCGGCCCGCGATCCAGCTAACAGCCTCTTTGTGACGTCGCAGATCCTTGCCGAGTCTTATTCAATAGTCACAAACCACCGGCGCGTGGCCGTTGCGCGTACTTCTGGTGAGGCGATTGGGGCTCTCTCGGACCTGCTCGCCTACCCAGGAATCCACGTCCTGCCATCCCCTGCCCGCGTCGTGATTGGATGGATGGAACTGGTGGAGCGCCGTCCGGTGACAGGCGGCGCCGTTTTTGATTTACAGCTCGTGGCGACCATGAAAGCCAATGACGTTGGGCGCATTTATACTTTCAACACGGGTGACTGCGAAGCGTTTGCGGAATTGACAGTTCTCACTCCGTCCTAAATACTCACGCGGGGTTGAGAGATATCCCGATCGCTTTTCAGATATAATGTTGTTTCAAAGGACGAGTGTCAGAATCGCGCGTCCTAACCTGTGGCGTAGCGATTACGGATTCCCCGTCCTCCCCATGAAAGGAAAGAATGAGCGCGGTCGCCGCTGAGGGTGTCTGGAAGTTCTACGGCGACTACCCCGCACTGCGCGACGTGATCCTGCACGCCGAACCAGGCGACTGCCTGGCCTTGATCGGCCGCAACGGCGCGGGCAAAACTACCCTGCTGCGCATCATCGGCGGCTTTTCCAAGGCCGGCCGCGGACAGGTCCGCATCTTCGGCAACGACCCGCGCGAAACTGAAACCCGCCGCCGCGTCGGATGGATCGGCCACGGCATCTCCGTCTACGACGAGTTGTCCGCTCTCGAAAATCTGAGCCTCTTCGGGCGGCTCTACAATCTGCCCGACCCCCATAAGTCCGCCATGGAATGGCTGGAGCGCACCGGCCTCGACCGCGTCAAAGACGGCTTGGTGCGGGAGTTTTCTCGCGGCATGCGCCAGCGCTTGGCCGTCGCTCGCGCCTTCCTCCACCGGCCCTCCGTGCTGCTGCTCGACGAGCCGTTCACCGCGCTCGACGACCGCGCCGTCGCCGTGCTGCAGCGCCTTCTGCGCGAAGCCTTGGCCGAAGGCCGCACCGTGGTAATGTCCACGCATCAGTTGCGCGAAGCCCTCGAACTGGCTACCCACGTGGCCCTTTTGAACCGAGGCAAAATCGCCTTCAGCGGCGAACGAACGCCGCACATGGCGGCCGACCCCGGCTGGGTCTACGCGCACTACGACGAGGCCTGATGGACTTCCTCCGGCAGACGCTGGTGATTGCCCGGAAGGATCTGCGCGCGGAGCTTCGTACCAAGGAAGCCATCAACGCCGCGCTGGCTTTCTCGATCGTCATACTGGTCTTATTCAGTTTCGCCTTCGATCCCGGGGAGCAGGAAACTATAGAGATGTCCGGCGGCCTTCTTTGGATCGTGTACGCCTTCGCCGGCACGCTGGTGCTGAACCGCAGCTTCGCGCGCGAGGTGCCCAACGATTGCCTGGATGCTCTGGTCGCCGCGCCCATCTCCGGAGGCGCACTGTTTCTGGGCAAGGCGCTAGCAAACTTCGTGCTGGTCGGCGCCGTCGAGTTGGTCTCCTTGCCGGTCTTCGGTATCTTCTATAATGTCCACTGGGCCGGGCGGATCTGGTCTTTGCTGTTTGTGCTGGCGTTGGGAACCTGGGGACTCACGGTTATCGGGACCATCTTCAGCGCGCTGACCGTGAATATCCGGTTGCGCGAATTGATGGCTCCGTTGCTGGTTTATCCCATGCTGATTCCGGCCCTGATGAGCGCCATGAAGTTGACCATGGATTTGATCGCCGGCAAGCCGCTCGGGGGCGAGGACGAGGTCTGGCTGCGCTTGCTGGTGGCCTTCGATGTGATTTTTACAGCGCTGTCTCTAGTTTTGCTGGAGACGGTGCTGGTAGGATAGGCCTCGTAGCCTGTCCGGGAGCTCTTGTTATGCGCGAAAAGCTAATTTACGGTCTCGGCACGATCGCGGCGATTCTGCTTGCCCGCGATCTATACTCGATCTTCATGCAGCTTCCCGACGAAGCCTCGCAAGGGATGATCTACCGGATCATCTTCTTCCACGTGCCCGCCGCTATCACAGCGATGCTTTGCGCGGCCGTCACCTGCATCACCAGCATGACGTACCTGCTCACCCGGAACCTAAAGTTCGACGCCATCTCCGTCGCGGTCACCGAAGTCGGCCTGGCCTTTCTGGCCGCCAATCTGGTCACAGGGTCTATCTGGGGACGCATCATCTGGGGCATCTGGTGGACCTGGGACGCGCGCCTCACCTCCGCCCTGGTCTGCTGGCTGCTCTACGCCGGATACCTGATGCTGCGCCGCGCCATCGAAGACCCCACGGCGCGCGCCCGCATCTCTGGCGTCTTCAACATCTTCGCCTTCGTCGACGTCCCCATCGTGATCTTCTCCATCAAGTGGTGGCGCACGCAGCATCCGCAACCCGTCTTCTGGGGCGGCGGCAGCATCGATCCGGCCATGTACCTGACCGCTGTCCTCAACCTCGTCGCGCTCATCTTGCTGGCCGTGGTGCTGTCGCTGATCCGCCTCCGCCAGGAGGAAGTGCAACGCGAAATCGATTCGATACGCCGCTACGCTCACGCTGTCTAACGGAAATCATATGGACACACGCAATTTCACCTTCATGTTTTATGGCTTCCTGGCCGCTTGGCTGATCCTGGTGGTCTACGTGCTTTCGCTGGTCTCGCGCGAGCGCAAGATTACCGAACAGATCAAGGGCCTGAAAGGCTTGCTCGACGATAGGGACCGTAAGTAACCCTCATTAAAATGGGCCAACGAAGCGAACTTCCTCCGTTCCTCGGCAACCGCTGCCAGTTCGCGACCCCGTCTATCAGCGCACGTACTCCTGGACGGAAAAAGAATACCGAGAAAGATTGCCACCAGTTTACGGCTGTTGAACGTCGGCTCATCGGCGGTGTGCCGCACCGAGCAAATGGCGCGTTGTCCGGAATCGATACGAAGATGAAGACGAATCCCGATTCTCCTCCATTGACGCCCGCCGCGCTATTGCCCTACTGCCGCGATTGCCGCGATCTTTCAAAGTGGCCGGAGCGTTGGATGGGTGAAGAGAAGGATCTTCTACCCGGCAGAAGGATCGTCGCATACTTCATGCCCTTCCTCCTGCACCTCACCGAAGCCGGCCTGTCGAAAAGAACCATCCAAGACCATATCGACAATATGTGGCTGCTCGGCGGAGAGATCATCCGCGACGTGAACGAAGAGCCTCGTCTGAGAAAGAGATCCGCGGAACAACTTGTCCGCAACGTGATCCATGAGGACGGCGGCCCGCTGATCCACAACGGCTGGGAAGACGACCAAGCCTCCTTCGATTCCACCTGCCGCAAGTTCCACCGCTTCCTCACTCAATCCCAGCGCTGATACTCTGCCAGTTACCCACAGATTCCCCGGACGAGCCGAATCTTTATCATGACTCTGCTTTGCGCCGCGACGCTCATCGTGTCGCCCGCGCAAACCTCCACCACGCTGGCGACCTTCGACCAAACCAACGGCCTACAGCCCGAAGGGTCCCTCGTCCAAGGCTTGGATGGTAACCTCTAGGGACAACTGTTACTGGCGGGCCATCCCGCGGGTGGCAGCAAGCCTGAAAGGAGTTAGGGAGTCGCGTGCTCCCTGGATCCGCCTTAAAACTTCTGGTACGCCTGTAACATTACCTCAGGTACTCTCTTGAACCCGGCTTTCCATTGACAACCAGCTTGCATGGGAGCTTATAATGTTTGACGCCGATCACGCGAACGGCGCCGCATTCCAATTGGAGGATTGACTCAATGACGAAAGTTCGTGCTCTGTTGTTGACCGCCCTGGCTTTGGTTCTAGCCTGTGGCATATTCAGCCCGCAAGCGCTGGCTCAAGATTTGGCTGGAGACGCACAGACGACCGCGATCGCAACCGGTCACGTAACCGACGCGGCTCCCGATGCGACTTCTCCGGGCATGTACCAGGGAATTGTCGGCATGGGCCCGAATCCGCCGGCTAAAGGCGACTGGCCCTGTTTTGGCGGGTCCACCGATTGCTCGGGCGTGGCGAAGTACGGTTTGGTAATAGGCGAGCCTGAGCAAGTATGGTCGAAAAGCTGTTCCGGTTGCGGCCAGATCTATTACACGTTTGAAACCACCACGGCGACCGGGACCGCCGCCTTCACGGTCACTGTAACTCAGGGCAGTACCACGATCTTTAAGTATTCCGGCTCAACCAGCGTATCGAACAACGTAATCGAAGTCATCTCGGTAGGCCCCGTGACTTTCACCGGGGGCGTAGCGGGAGCCGCTACGATCAGTGTCTCCACCACCATCGGCACAGCCACCATACAGGGCGGCGCGAAGATCGTCCTCCACTAGAGATCGGATCAAACCGTGCTGGCGTGCCCAAGCCGGACTCTTGGGGCGTCGCTTTTCGAGCCCGTTTGGCGCAGGAGGAAGAAAAGGACCAGCTATAGCGAACAGCGGAACCGGCCATTCCCTTCGCTGGCGCCAACCCCCGCAATGCTATGCTGATGCTTAGCAGCCATCCGCCCGTCCGCATGCGGGCGACGCGTGTTCTCGAAGGAGTTTCCATGCAGTCTCGCGGATCTTCATCGGCAAAGTGGCCAGCGGTCTGGCCGGCGCCATCGCCGGCCCCAGTGTGTTGGCCGCGAACGGCCGCATTCGCCTGGGCATCATCGGCCCCGGCGACCGCGGCACGCAGAGCGTGCGCGAGCCGCTGGCCTGTCCCAACACGGAATTGGCGGGCGTCGCGGACATCTACCAAGCGCCTGGAAGACGCCCGCGCCCTCGCACTCGCCGCCAAATGCATTGCGAGCGCTTCGTTGCCGCGCTCGACGCGGGCAAACACGTCTATCGGGAAAAGACCATGGCGTTCAGCGTGGAGCACGCCAGGCGCATGCGCGCCGCTTGCGAACGCGCCGGCCGCCGCACGGTACAGATCGGCCACCAGGGTTGCTCGTCCGGCCAAGTTTGGGCCGCGGTCAATTTCCTGAAGACCGGCGTGGGCAAAATCGCCGCCGTCCACGCACATATGTACCGCAGTACGTAGAACGCCAAGACTATGCAACGGCTGCAAGCCCATTTTTCTCGACCAGCGATAGCAGCTTGAGTGAGGCCCCTGAAGGCCGCTTTTCGCCGCGCTCCCACTTGCTCACCAGACTGCTCGTCACGTTCAGGTAGTTTGCGAAGACGGTCTGGCTGACATGCGCCCTTTCCCGGATCGCCTTGATCTCTTCAGGCTTCAACGGCCGGATCGGCGTCAGGCAGGCATCGTCGAAACACCGCATAGTCTGTTTACCGATGGCTCCAACATCCTGCAAGGCCTCCATGGTTTCATGAATGGCCGCCATCGCGTCGCTGCGATACTTTGTGCTCATTCGCTTTTCACCTCCGTAAAATCGCCTCTCTTCAACAACTCCGCGAGTTGCTTCTCCGTCAACGCCAGCACGTGCTTCGCGGCTTCTTTGAACTGTTCCTTCTCAGCGTCATCGATATTCGCCCGCTGGCTCTTGGCGAACCCGTACACGTAGAAGGCTTTGACCCCGCGCCGGAAAAGGATGATGGTCCGGTAGCCTTTCGATTTTCCCTGGCCATGCCGGGCGATCCGCTGCTTGACGACATTACCGCCAAGGTCGGGGTCGATCTGGCCCATTTCGGCGCGGGCAATAGCCTCACGCAAGACCGCATCCGCGATCCCTTCCTTCCGCGCAAAGCGTTGAAACCACCTGGATTTGAAGATTCGCACACTCGATGCGCTTATCTATCCAATATAGCACTAGGTGCCAGAGGTCAAGGGCGAGCCTCCAGCATTCCGGCATCTACCCAGGCGGGTGCCGGCACCCGGCATCAACAACCGGCGACGCTTCACCAAGAGTATACCTGTGAACATGGTGACACGCCCGGAACTTAACGAATTCGTCCTGGGATTGCAGAACCGTTTGGACTTGTTCCAGGACGCTCGCCGGGAGCTGAATCTCTACCTGGCAAGCGAGTTCAACGTCTTCCTGCAGTACTTTGACCCCGATGAGAATGCCATCTCGCGTGTATTGGCCATCTTGTTGGACCCGGAACGGGCGCATGGCCAGGGCGCGGTGTTTCTTAGGCAGTTCCTGGACATGATCGGGCACCCTGAGCTATGCGCGGACTCTCGGAAGGCCAGAGTCCGCTACCAGGACCCAGCAACTTGGGCGAACGAGAGCGGCTTGATCGATATCACCATCGACATGGGCAAGTTCGGCGTTGGCATCGAGAACAAACCTTGGGCCGGTGAACCAGGTTCCCCGTTACTTGGAGCATTTGCGCAAGAGGTACGCGGGCTTCTGCTTGGTATTTATCGACGGGCGTGGACGCCGTCCGAAGAGCATCTCCATTTGTGAGCAGCGGGCCCTCGATGCGCGCGCGCGCCGAACGGCAAGTTCAAGACGATCTCTTACCACAGGGAACTGAAGCGCTGGGTTGATGCCTGCGCCAGGACGAGCGAGGCCGACAAGATCCGGTGGTTTCTCCGCGATTTTGCGTCGTACATCGAGAGAAGGTTCGTACCCACGGAGGCCGAAATAAGCTGATAGGAGACAACCTGGGCTCACCGCGAAAGCGGCTAAAGGGGGCAATGGACGAGGCGTGGGTTTTTGGGCAGGACGCCGAGTTGAGTAAACGCTTCGAATTCTCATTCCGAAAGCGCGGCTGGCCCGAGACCGTTTACATTGGTTTCTGCCGAGATACTTCGCACGCCGCGCTCGAATTCATGGTGAAACGGTGGTCCCCTAATTGCACAGCGCTCCGGAGAAGGGGCTGGGTGCGGGTAAGCAGAATGACTGGTGTTCTTGGTATAAGCGCCTTGATGACAAATACGCGCATTGGCACACCGACGAGGGCTAATTGCGCTGAGCACGGGTGACGAATCAATCGACTATTTGGAAACTTGTCTGCTAGGGATGCGAAGAATCGCTGAGCCAATCATTGATGCGGCCGTACGGCAGCCCGAACAAGCTGAGCAAGCGAGCGAAAAGCGGGAAGGTGCATAAGCACCGGCATTGCGCGTTTTGCCGATCACTGCTCTGAGTACAGTCATCACTAGGTGCAGTCACGCTGGTCGAGACCGCCGTCCCCGCCCGCAATGCTATCCTGATCCTTAGCAGCCATCCGCCCGTCCGCATGCGCGCGACGCGTGTTCTCGAAGGAGTTTCCATGCAGTCTCGCCGGATCTTCATCGGCAAAGTGGCCAGCGGTCTGGCCGGCGCCATCGCCGGCCCCAGTGTGTTGGCCGCGAACGACCGCATTCGCTTGGGCATCATCGGCCCCGGCGACCGCGGCACGCAGATCGTGCGCGAGGCGCTGGCCTGTCCCAACACGGAATTGGCGGGCGTCGCGGACATCTATACCAAGCGCCTGGAAGACGCCCGCGCCCTCGCACCCGCCGCCAAGACCTATCTCGATTATCGCCGCCTGCTGGACGATAAGAGCATCGACGCGGTGCTGATCGCCACCCCGCAACACCTGCATTGCGAGCACTTCGTCGCCGCGCTCGACGCGGGCAAACACGTCTATCAGGAAAAGACCATGGCGTTCAGCGTGGAGCATGCCAAGCGCATGCGCGCCGCTTGCGAACGCGCCGGCCGCCGCACGGTACAGATCGGCCACCAGAGTTGCTCGTCCGGCCAAGTGTGGGACGCCGTCAACTTTCTGAAGACCGGCAACGTCGGCAAAATCACGGCCATCCATGCGCACATGTACCGCAACACGCCGCACGGCAAACCTCAGTGGACGCGGCCCACCTTTCCCGAGATGACTCCGGAAAACATCGTCTGGAAGGCGTTCCTGGGCGGGGCGCCGGCGCACGAGTTCGACGCCAACCGCTACGTCAACTGGCGCTTCTTTTGGGATTATTCCGGCGGCAACGTTTACGAGAACATGTGCCATCAACTGGCGTTCTGGTACAAGGCGATGGGCCTCAAAATCCCGCACACCGCCAACATGGTCGGCGGCGTGTATCTCTGGAAGGACGGCCGCGAAGTGCCGGACACCATGAACGTCACGCTGGAACATAACGAAGAGATTCTGTTCTCATGGGATTCGGGTTTCGGCAACAATCGGCTCGGCAACACCGAAGAGGTGCTGGGAACGGACGGAACCATCTCCAAGAGCCAGCAGATCCGTTATCTGCCGCAGAAGGTCAACCGCCCGGATGGCGCGGAGATACTCGGATCGACGCCCACCGCGCCCAACGCGCACATGCGAAATTTCCTGGATTCGATCCGCTCGGGACATGAGCCCAATTGTCCGTTCGAGTTGGGCTTTCGCGTTTCGATCGCCTGCCGCATGGCCGTCGAAAGCTATCGCCGGCAACGGCCCGTGTGGTGGGACGCCGCACGAGAGGAAATCGTTTAGGCCAGCCCAGCCCACCATGGATTTTGAATACACGCCCGAACAAATCCAGCTCCGCAAATCCGTGCGTGAATTCGCCGAAGCGGAAATCGCGCCGCACGTCATGGAATGGGACGAAGACCAGATCTTCCCCATGGAAGCCATCCGCAAGCTCGGAGAACTGGGCTACATGGGCGCCATCTTCCCGGAAGATTTGGGCGGCGCCGGGTTGGGCTACATCGAGTACAGCATCATCATCGAAGAACTGTCGCGCGTAGATGGGTCGGTGGGCATCATCGTGGCCGCGCACACGTCTCTATGCGGCAACCACATATATAAGATGGGCAGCGACGAGCAGCGCCGCCGGTACATTCCGCGCCTGGCATCGGGCGAATGGCTTGGCTGCTGGTCGCTGACCGAACCCGAAGCCGGTTCGGACGCGGCCGGCACCCGCACATCGGCCCGCCTGGAAAACGAATGCTGGGTAATCGACGGCGCCAAGACTTTCACTACTAACGCGCACTTCGCCAACGTGTGCGTGGCTATGGCGGTGACCGACCGCACCGCAGCGCAACACGGCATCTCGGCGTTCATCATCGACCAGGGCACGGCGGGATTCCGTCCCGGCAAGAAGGAAAACAAGTTGGGGCTGCGCGCCAGCG
>DATNMW010000066.1:0-2616 GCA_035602155.1 Bryobacteraceae bacterium
GCGGGCCGCCACGCCGGCGATCGAACTCTACCGCATGCTCGTGGGCGAAGGGCGCGCAAGCGCCGTCGCGGCAGCTGCCCCAGCCACCACGCGATTGCTGCTGCGGCAATACGGCGGTCCCGGCACCCGCAAAATCCTCGCCGAGTTCTGGCGCCAATCGCCGCCCAAGTACACGACGGCAGATGAGGCCCGGGCGTTCTTCCGATTTCTATCCGTAGCACATCCGATGCTCGACGTGACCGATGCAGTTGCGTTGGACGCGTCGGCGCTGGCGGTATTGGACTAAAGGCCCGCGGCAGAAGTGGCAAACACCGCTTACTGACGTGCGCGGCTCAGTAGATTCAGTGCGCTACGGAGCCACGACCGTCAGGGAGGCTGCTAGCGGTCAGTGCGACCCGTACTTCAACTCGCCCGCCTCGATCCGCACCGCCAGCCGGTTCTCCTTTGGCGGCAACGGGCAGGTCGCGTACGGCGTGAATGCGCACGGCGGATTGTAAGCCTTGTTAAAGTCCAACACCACTTCGCCGTCTTTCCCCAGGTCCGCGTCGAGGAACCGGCCGCTGCCGTAGGTTTCTTTGCCGGCGGTCAAGTCGCGGAAGATGAAGAACAGCGTGCCCGGCGATTCCTCGACCGGCGTCAGGCGCAGCTTCTGGCCGTGCATCTCGAACTCCACGTAGCCGGGGCTGGGGGTCTCCTCGATTTGGCCCAGAATGTTGAGAATCGGGATCTTCTTGGCATCCGCTACCAGGCGTGTCGTAACGCGATAGTCCGCGCTTACCGGGAAATAATGCAGACCCGTGAATTCCTTCCGCAGGCGGCTGTCGTTGTCCTTGAGGCGGATGCCATACTTGTCCCCGCGCTGGATCACGAACATCGACTGGCTGCCCGCTGTCACCACGTCCGGTTTCCCCGCCGAATCGGTGCGCAACTCGCGGGTTTGGCCGTCCGTGCGCAAGGCGACCTTGCCGTTGTGCAGCAGGAACACGCCGTCTTTCAACGCAGTGTCGAAGCGATTCTCGCCTTCGTTCAGCCAGAACAGGCCCGTGACGGTGAGCCACCCGCCATCGGCTTTAAGCGCCGCCTCCCGCTGCCTGCGCCACTCCTCGATCTGCGCGCGGTAGGCATCCGAGGACGGCCATAAAACATTACTCATAACCAGTGACGCGGCTAAAGCCGCGAGCGTCCGCCAGTGTCTCATTCTCCCCCCTCGAGCGCCTGCTCCAGCAGACCCGCGAACTCCTCGCTCTTGCGGTCCACGCGCTCTTTCAGTCGATTGAGATCCTTCTCCAAACTGTGCAGCCGGTCCGCCAGGTGCATGCATGCCAGCACCGCGATGCGCGTCGAATCCGCGTTGGGAGACTTGGCCGCGATGGAGAGCATCAACTCATCCAAATGCCGCGCCAGCTCTTCCACTTCGCGCGGATCTCCGGCGGTGAGCAGCGTGTAGGACTGGCTCAGGATGGTGACGCGTACCGGGCGTTTTTCGGGTGTGCTGGCGGCCACGGCTTTAGCCGGCGCTGAGTTGGTCGATCTGCCCCAACAGCTTCTCGATCCGGCTGCGCACCTGCTTGCGTTCGGCGTGCAGGGTCTTCAGATCGTCCGAGAGCCGGGCAGCTTCGGCGCGCGCCTCGGCGGCTTCCTGAACGGCCGCGTCTTTCTCCTGCCGCAGCCGCGTTACCAACTGCACGGCCTGTTGGATGCGCTGCTCCAGCGCATGCAGCGAATCGGTTTCCTGTTCCACGGGACTCATCAGGCCGCCTTCTCCAGGGCCGCTTTGGCCTTCTCGATCAATAGCGTGAAGTTCGCCGGATCGCCGGCCGCCACTTCCGCGAGCACCTTGCGGTCCAGATCCACGCCCGCCGCTTTCAGCCCGTGCATGAATTTGCTGTAGGAAATACCGGCCTGCCGGCAGCCCGCGTTGATGCGCACGATCCACAGCGAACGGTATTCGCGCTTCTTGTTCTTGCGTCCGACGTAAGCGTATTTGAGGGCCTTCTCGACGGCTTCCTGCGCCGCGCGGTTCAGCTTGCTCTTGGTTAGAAAGAATCCGGAGGCGCGATCGAGCGTTTTGCGTCGCGAGTCCCTGCGATTGGTTCCACGTTTAACTCTGGGCACGTTTTCTCCTTATCGACGATATCGTTTGCGGTGGATCGGGCACGTGCCACGCGCTCCGTCCACACGCGGTCGGTTTCCCTAATAGGGGATCATGCGCTTCAATACCGGCTGGTCGGCGGCATCCGCCAACACGGCCTTGTGAAGCTTTCGTTTCCGCTTGCGCGACTTCGAGGTCAGAATATGCCGGGCGAAAGCGTGGTTGCGCACCACCTTGCCGGTCCCGGTCTTCTTGAACCGCTTGGACGCACCTTTGTGGGTCTTCAGCTTGGGCATAGATGTTCCTGGATCGTTACGGCCTGGATCTTTCAGATTATAGCAGGTGTGGGGGGGCAGATGCGAACGCCGGTGTGCAATTTGCACACGGGTGCTTAACCGTTTTGGGGGTCCCGGCCCGGAACCAGGTTGTAGGCCTCAGCCGGGTTCAACTTCGTGCGGATGGAGAGTTCAAGGTGGGAAAGTGCGATCTGCGCCGCGGATGGAAGGTTTGCCCGTAGTCGGGAG
>DATNMW010000067.1:0-7989 GCA_035602155.1 Bryobacteraceae bacterium
TCTATAGCAGTTTCTAAATCTCCCAGCCTGCAAATTACCTCGCTCAGGTGCGACAACCGCCGGTATGGTCGAACGGCAATGCCGCTACTGTGAACGATCCTTCCAGCCATCGAAATATCAACCAGGGCAGTTGGTATGCAGCGAACCTGCGTGCCAGCGGCAGCGTCGCGCCGATTATCACCGCCGGAAAGTCGCGGCAGATCCGGAATACCGCCAGGTATGCCTGGACAGCCCTCAGAAATGGCGGTCCCACAACCCCGATTACTGGCGGCGGTACCGCGAGCAACACCCAGCCGCGGTCGAGCGCAACCGCCAACAGCAGCACGTTCGGGACCAAAAACAGCGGCTGCGCGATCTTGCAAACAACAACTCGGCTTTCGACCTAAAGCACTCCAGTGCAGAGATCTGGCTCCTGGGCGCCGGCCTCCGGAATCTTGCAAACAACAACTCAGTTCCGGCGCAAGTCTGGATTCTGGAAGCACTTCCGCCGCGCAAGCCCCCGGTTTCGGAATCTTGCAAACAACAACGTCCTGGTATCCAGGCGGCTTCTGCCGGATAACAGAGATTGCACCATGCTCACGACCGATCAGATCAACGACCTGCACCGCCTGTACTGGTCCGAGCGCTGGCCGATCCGCAAGATCGAACGGCACCTGCGCATGGGCTGGCACACCATCAAGAAGTATCTGGAGGCGCCGGCGCAAGGGCCCGCCCAGCGGCAGCGCGAAAGCAAGCTCGATCCTTTCAAAGCCACTATCGCCGAATGGTTGGAAAAGGACCCCACGGCTACAGCGGCCGGTAGTGGAACAGCGGTTGCGGCCGCTGGGCTACAAGGGCGGGCACAGCGTGCTGCGCGCGTATGTACACACCGTTCGTCCGCAGTTGAGACCCAGCCGTGCCTTTCTGCGCATGGAGCCGCCGCCCGGCGAACGCTTCGAAGTCGATTGGGGACACTTCGGCGTACTGGACTGCGCCCCAGCGATAAACGCAAGCTCTACGCTTTCGCCCTGGTGGAAGCGCACAGCCGCATGCTGTACCTGGAGTTCACCCACAGCCAGAGTTTCGAAACTTTCGTCCGCTGTCACGTGCATGCGTTCACGGCGTTGGGCGGCGTGGCGCGCGAAATCGCCTATGACAATCTGGCCACCGCCGTTGCCGAACACGACGGGCGCCTGGTCCGTTTCCTCCCGCGCTTTCTGGCTTTCGCCCGCGAGTACGGCTTTGATCCGAAAGCTTGCAATGTGGCGGCGGGGTGGGAAAAAGGAAAAGTGGAGCGCGCCATCGGCTATGCGCGGCAGAACTTCTGGCCCCTCCGGGAGTTCGCCGATCTGCACGATGTAATCCGCCAAGCGCGGCAGTGGCTCTCCGAAATCGCCAACCAGCGGAAGCACCGGGAAACTCGCGAGCGCCCCATCGACCGGTTTAAGGGTGAAAGGCGTCGATGCTGGGCTGCGCCTGCAGGCGCGAGCATTTGAAGCGGCGGTCGATGGCGCTGTTTGCGCGCTTCCAGTTCCATGTCGGTGAGCCACTCGCCGCACTGAGGTTGGCGGCGGCTTCAGTCAGAGTCGTCTCCAGTTGGCGGCTCATGGTGGACAGGCTCAGTTGATTCAGTTTCTCTGCGAGAGGAGTCATCGGGTTCTTTCCGGGTTGCGCAGCCGAAGGGGCGGTTGCGTCTGCCGCGGAGACTGCTGCTGGCGCAGGATGTTGGCAATGTAATCGGCGTGAGGCGGCGGCCGACAAAGCGATGCGGTACACAGTAGCGGTTACCATCGAACTGCAGGCGGAGGTCTTTGTGCACGAGAGCTTCGACCGTGTCGCGATTGTCGTACGGGATGACCGGCAAGGGGCGCAGAGTCTCGGCCTTCCTCCATCACAAGAGCCGCCAGCAGGCCAAGCCGCGCAATCTTGCGTCTGCTCGATCCGTCGTTCCTCCTCGACAAAGACGCCAATCTCGTGTTGATCGGCAATCCCGGTGTGGATAAGACCTTTCTGGCAAAACTCATCGCCTGGCGCGCCTGTCAGGCCAATCAGCGCGTGCTGTTCACCACCGCCATGGATATGCTCAATCACCTGCTCGCTTCCCAGGTCGATCACTCGCTGGTCCGTAAGCTGAAAACTTACACCGAGCCCGCCGTGGCTGGTCGTTCACTTTCGATTCTCGGGAGTCGCTCATAGCGCAGGTAGGCCGCCGCTAAGATGACCGCCAGTTCACGAATAATCTCTTCAGGCACGTTGTCTCCTTTGCGAAGCCAACGAGGGCGCTATTTTGTGGGGAGAGGAATGGAGCATTGGGAGACCGAGTGAATGCCGATGTGTCTGGGCGTCCCAGCGACGTCCATCACCCACATCGGTGTCCGCCTCGCGGTGCTTCCGCTGTCTGGTCGTGCGGGAGAAAACCTTGCGGCATTTTCTCCAACTGTCAATATACGCAGCAAAGTTGGAAAGTGTCCGGCCTGGTACCCCAGGCTGAAAAAAGCTGTCAACAAGCGCAAGCTGTCAACTGGAGTGCGGGGAGAATTTCCGGGCGAAACAGCGGAAAAGGCGGGTGGCGCAGCCAGGTTCGGGGATAGCCATTTCAAAACGGAGAAATGTCGCACAACGCAAATTGGCGGAAATGTTCGGGTCAGCGACGGCTGCGGGCGGGCCTGATGCTGTCAACCAAAACCTGCCCACGGGTTCGAGGAAGAAGGCGGTGGCTCCCCGGCATGGATTCGAACCACGATTCACGGCTCCAAAGGCCGCTGTCCTACCATTAGACGACCGGGGATTGCTGCAACAGTGCGGTATCTCTAGTTTATCCTCTCCAGCGCGCACCCGCAACGGCGCCTTACGCCGGCTTTACACGGCCGTCCGCATAGCCTAATATAAGTAAACAGCACACCTTGGAGGTGCGGATGGCTGCTCGATCGTTCCTGTTGGGTATTGGCGCGTGTTCCTTGGCGGTCGCCGCCACGATTCCCTCTCAACCGACTTTTTATAAAGACGTCCTGCCGGTGATGCAGAATCGCTGCCAGGAATGCCACAGGCCGGGCGAAGCGGCGCCCATGTCGTTCCTGACCTACAAAGAGGCGCGGCCCTGGGCCAAGGCCATCCGTGAAGCCGTCATCACCCGCAAAATGCCGCCCTGGCCCGCAGATCCGCACTTCGGCAAGTTCAGCAACGACCGCTCGCTTTCCCGCGAAGAGATCGACACGCTGGTGGCCTGGGCCGACGGCGGCGCCCGCGAAGGCGATCCCTCCGAAGCCCCCAAGCCCGCCCAATTCGCGGAAGGCTGGGGCATCCACAAGCCCGACGCGGTCTTCGAGATGCCCAACGAATTCGCCGTGCCGGCTTCGGGGACCATCGATTACCAGTACATCGTCATCCCCTCCGGCTTCAAGGAAGACAAATGGGTGCGGGAAATCGAAGCCCGTCCGGGCAACAGGCAGGTCGTGCATCACATTATCGCGTTCGTCCGCCCGCCTGGCTCGAAATGGCTGAAAGACGCCCAACCCGGCATACCTTTTGTCCAGGTCAAGGAAGAAAACAGGGAAAAGCGGAAGCACAGGCGCGACGACGATGACAGCGGCCCGCCCGAGTTGCTGGTAGGTTTCGCTCCCGGAATGCCGCCCGGCATCCTGCGCCCCGGCCAAGCCAAGCTGATTAAGGCCGGCTCGGATTTCGTTTTCCAGATGCACTACACCGCCAACGGCAAACCCGGCACGGATCGTAGCCGCATCGGCTTGGTCTTCGCCAAGGAGCCGCCCCAGGAGCGCGTCTACACCGTAGGCGATTCCAACGACAAGTTCGAGATTCCGCCGGGCGACGGCAACTTCGAGGTGGAGTCCGATGTCACCCTGCGGGAGCCCGCCAAGCTGGTCAGTCTGATGCCGCACATGCATCTGCGCGGCAAGGATTTCGTGTACACGGCCTTCTATCCGACCGGCGAATCCGAAGTCCTGTTACGCGTACCGCAATACAGCTTCAGTTGGCAGCTTTTCTACTACCTGACCGACCAGAAGGTGCTGCCCGCAGGTACCCGCCTGCATTGCGTCGCGCATTTCGATAATTCTCCCAATAACCCCGCTAACCCGGACGCCACCAAAGTGGTGCGCTGGGGCGATCAAAGTTGGGAGGAGATGATGATCGGCTTTTTCGACGTAGCCATGGCTCCGGACAAGGAACCGATGGACCTGTTCAAGGAGAAGAAGTCCGCCAAGAGCGGCGATTAGAGTTACCGCCGCCCGAATCCGTGAACGGGGGTGGGCGTGGCTTCGGGATCGACAGCCAACGTCACGGTACCCAGGAATCCGTCTGCGTTCGACCCGCTGCGAAGCCTGCTCAAGCCGGCCATGGATGCTGCGCCGTGCTGCCCGCGAAAAACGTGGTCTTCAGTCTGCAACGTGCGATGCACCTGGAGGCGCGCGGCATAAGGCGTCAGCTTCGCCACGTCGGCGGTCACTTCTTCCGGAAAGAAAATTTGTCCCGTGTGCGACACGTGGCCGCCCAGATGAACTTTCAAGTGGATGTGTATGGCACGGCCCAAATACCAGCCCGGATAGATGGTGGCAAATTCAGCGGCGCCGTCCGGGCCGGTTAACTGTACACCTCGCAGGAAGCGCGTGGCATCGATTTGCCGCCGGCCGAGTGGCGGACCCATGCGCGGCGGTCCGGGTGATGGACCCATGGGCGGCGGGCCTCCTGGTCCGCCGTTCGGGCCGCCAAAGCCGCCGGAGGTGAAGCCCGAATAGACTCCCGTGGCGTCGCAATGCCAAATGTCCACCGCGGCGTTCGGCAGTGGCGCGCAACGCGCCGCATCCACCAGTGCGATCCGCAGCTTCAGCGGCACTCCCGGCTTGTCCTCCGCAATGTCACGACGAAGCCTCTCATCGTCGATGTAGTAAGGGCCTTCTTCCTGCTCCGGAACCAAAGTACAGGAAGGCGCCGACGGAAAGCCCTTTCCAGAGGCGAGAGCTGCGGCGCCGCCCACTAGAAAACCGCGGCGGGTAATGCGGAAACATGGCGCAGGTAACATAACCCATTGTACGAAGCGGCTCCACTATAATTCAAAGAGGTGCGAAAGCGAATCCTCTACGTCTGCGGTATCGTCCTGTTGGCGATTTCGGTGGCGCTGGTCGTCTGGCAGGGTTCCTTCAACTTCGGCAAATACGGACCGGCCGATCCGCAACAAACCTTCATCTTCTGGGCCATCTCCAGCCTGATCTTCGTGCTGATGATCACGCTCGGCTTCATGCTGGTGCGCACGGTCGTGAAGCTGTACATCGACCGGCGTAGCGGCCGCGAAGGCTCGCGCATCCAGACCAAGCTGGTGCTCGGCGCGCTGGCCCTCAGTATCATGCCGGCCCTGTTTCTGGTGCTGTTCAGCTATCAGGTGCTGAACCGCAACCTCGATAAATGGTTCAGCCAGCCGGCAGAGGCGTCGCATCAAACCTTTGTCGAAATCTCCGATACCTTGCAAAACGAGCTCCGCGACGAAACCGAGTTGCAAGCTGCCTTGCTGGCGGCGCAGCCCGAGACCCGCCTGCTGCTGGAGCAAGGCGTGAAAACGCCTGGCTTTCTGCAGCGCTTCGCCAAGGATCAGGACCTGGCCTCGGCCGCCATCATCCCGGTCACGGGAGATACGCCGCTGGATTCTATCGGGCCTTTCCCCATCCTGCCTTCGCGCGACAAGCAGACGGTGATCGCCCGGCACGCCATCGAAAACGACGGCGCGCTCAAGGGCACCGTCGAACTGGCCGCCCGCGTGCCCATCGACATCACCGAAAAGCAGCGTGAGATCGACAAATCGGTGCGCGCCTTTACGGAACTGGCCGGTTCCCGCCGCAATGTGCGCACCTTCTATCTGCTTTTCATGGCCATGATCACGCTATTCGTGCTGTTCGTGGCCACCTGGATCGCCCTATTTCTCTCCAAGCAGATCAGCGTACCGATCACCGCGCTTTTGCATGCGGCGGGTGAAGTGAGCAAGGGCAACCTGAAGTACCGCGTGCAGGTCCGCGCGATCGACGAATTGGCCAGCCTGGTGCGCGGCTTTAACGTGATGACCCAGGAACTCGAAGCCAACAGCCGCGAGCTCGACGCCCGCCGCCGCTTCACCGAAGCCATCCTGGAAAGCATCCCTACGGGAGTCATTTCTATCGGCGCGGACGGCTCCATCCGGCGCGTCAACCGTGCGCTAGGCCGCATGTTTCCCGCAGCGCAGGTGGCTACGGCCACGCGGCTGGAGGATCTGTTCTCGCGCGAAGACACGGCCGAAATCAAATACCTGATGAAGCGCGCCCGGCGCACCGGTCTCGCCTCCCGCCAACTGGAGATGCAGACCGAACGCCAGACCATGCACTTGGCGGTAACTGTCTCGGCCCTGGAGGAGAAACTTACCTCCGGCTTCGTAATCGTGCTGGAGGACACCAGCGAATTGCTGCGCGCGCAAAAAGCCGCCGCCTGGCACGAAGTGGCGCGGCGCGTGGCGCACGAGATCAAGAATCCGCTGACTCCCATGGCGCTTTCGGCCGAGCGCATGAGCCGCCAGTTGGAGCGGTTGCAGATTCCGCCGGAAAACAGCCGCATCCTGAATGAGTGCGCCAGCACGATTTCGCGCTCGGTCGAATCGGTGAAGACGCTGGTCGACGAGTTCTCGCAATTCGCGCGCTTTCCCGCAGCGCAGCCCGTGCGCAGCGATTTGAACGAAGTGGTGGAAAGTGCGCTCGCGATTTTCAACGGCCGCCTGGATGGGATCGATATTCGGGTGCAGCTCGGCCGAGACCTGCCGCCGGTCAACATCGATAAAGACCAGTTTCAGCGCGTGGTGGTGAACCTGGTGGACAACGCCGCCGAGGCCATGCAGGATGCGCTGGTGAAGCGCCTGCTCATCACCACACAGACGTGCGCCGCCGAAACCGTCGAGTTGGCCATCTCCGACACCGGCTGCGGTGTATCGGCCGACGAAAAGGAGAAGCTATTCCTGCCGTACTTCTCCACCAAGGGCCGCGGCACCGGGCTGGGACTTGCCATCGTCAATCACATTCTTTCCGATCACGGCGCGCAAATCCGCGTGGAGGACAACCAGCCCACGGGTGCTCGCTTCACCATTGAAATTCCGGCGCTGGTGGATTCCGAAAACGGCGAGCCGGCGCCGCGGCCGGCAGTGGTCGGCGCATGAAGCCGGTTCGCATCCTGATCGTGGACGATGAGCCGGATATCCGGCGGTCGTTGGGCGGCGTTCTGGAAGACGAAGGCTACGCGGCGCATGCCGTGGAAAGCGGCGAGGCGTGTCTCGACGAGTTGGCTCGGAAACCGTGCGAACTGGTCCTGCTGGACGTGTGGCTGCCCGGCATGGACGGCATGGAGGCCCTAACCCGCATCCAGGAGATGCCGCTGCCCGAACGCCCCGTGGTGGTGATGATCTCGGGCCACGGCAATATTGAGAGCGCTGTGAAGGCCACTAAGCTGGGCGCATTCGATTTCCTGGAAAAGCCGCTGAGCATTCAGAAGATATCGGTGGTGGCCAAGAACGCCTTGGAGCACCGCCGCTTGCAAATCGAAAACAGCCGGCTCAGGCAGGACACGGATTCGCGTTACCGCATCATCGGCGAGAGCGTCCCCATGAAGGCGCTGCGGCACGAGTTGGGGCTGATGGCCGGCACCAACGGACGCGTGTTGATCTACGGCGAAAGCGGCACCGGCAAGGAACTGGTGGCGCATGCGCTGCACGCCATGAGCCCGCGCCTCGCTGAGCCTTTTGTCGAGGTGAACTGCGCGGCCATTCCCGAAGAGCTGATCGAAAGCGAGCTGTTCGGGCACATCAAGGGCAGTTTCACCAGCGCGCACGAAACCAAGATCGGCAAGTTTCAGAAAGCCGATGGCGGGACGATTTTCCTGGACGAAGTGGGCGACATGAGCCTGCGCACGCAAGCCAAGGTGCTGCGCGCGCTGGAAGAGCAGCGCTTCGAGCCGGTGGGCGCGGGCGCCTCCGTGCAGGTGGATGTGCGG
>DATNMW010000068.1:0-22042 GCA_035602155.1 Bryobacteraceae bacterium
GGATTCCACGACGGGCGGCTCGAAGCGCTGGAATCCGTGCATGGTGGAGGCCTCCGTCCACGCGGCGAAGATGCGGTCGCGCAAATCCAGATCTTCGGGATAGAAGTCGCGCATGCCGCGCGGCGGTTCGAATTGCATAAAGTATCAGTGTAAGCCGGGTCGCCCGCATGCTTGCGCCACTTGCAAGCTACTCGGCGAACCGCTTGAAGAAGCTGTTCGCGTTCCACTTCGGACGTTCGGGACGGTCGGCTACCGCCTCCGCCAGGGCGCGCAGCACATCGTCGAACCGGCCGGCGGACTCCAGATCCACGGGCTGCTTGAGGTCGTCGGCCGGCGCGTGATAACGTTCTCGCAGCCAGGTATTCACCGTCTTTTCATCGAGCGAGCCTTTCTCATAACCCACCATCATCATCAGTGAGGGGATACCCCGCCGGATGAAGCTGTACTGGTCGCTGCGGATGAAAATGTTGCGCTCCGGCTCCGGGTCGTCCAGGACGCGCAGACCATGCGCTTTCGCCACCGCGCGGATTTGGTCGCCCAGATCGGACTCGTTCAGCCCGAACACAATCAGGCTGCGCAACGGAAATAGCGGCAGAAACATATCCACGTTCAAGTCTGCCACCATGCTGGCGGGCTTCACCGTGGGGTGCGCGGCGAAATACCTGGACCCCAGCAGCCCTTTCTCCTCGCCCGTCAAAGCTACGAACAGCAGTGAGCGGCGCAGCTTGGGCTTGGACTCGTTCAGCGATTCCGCGATATCCAGCAGCGATGCCACGCCGGAAGCATTGTCCATGGCGCCGTTGTAAATGCGGTCGCCGTTGATCGGTTCGCCGATCCCCAAATGATCCAGATGCGCCGTCAGCAGCACGTACTGATCTTTCAGCACCGGGTCGGCGCCGGGAAGAATTCCGGCCACGTTCTGCGATTCCACTTCCCCGCGCTCCACCGCCACCTTCGCCCGGATGGAGGCGTGCAGCGGGAAGCGCGGCAAGGGTTTGCCGGCATCCGCCAGCGCCACCAGATCGTCGAACGAATGGCCCGAACCCGCGAACCACTTGCCGGCCTGTTCCGGATTCACCGTGGCGGCGAACTTCAAGCCAAACTGCCGGTCGAGCGCCGGGTCCGCCAGGCTCATGGAAGCCTGCCGGCTGCTCAGCGCGATCCGTTGCCAGGGCAGATCCATGCGATGCGGGTTCTGAATGCCGATGGTTCCGATCGCGCCGGCGCGCTCCAGAAACCGCCCGCGCTCGGCCGCGAATTGATAATGCGAGCGCAACGGGCCTGGAATGTTCGACGGACCCCCGTTGAGGTACAGCACGATCTTGCCGCGCAGGTCCAGCCCCGCCAGATCGTCGTACTGCATCTCGGGAACGGTGAGCGCGTAACCCGCGAACACCACCTCCGCGTCCACCTCCGGCGCGGGATCGACACGCGTGCCGATGATGGCGTCTTCGCCGAGCACCAGTTCCTCGGATTCGCCATTGCGTACCAGGGTCAGGCTGGATTCGGATTCCTTCAGCCGCCGCGTGACGAAGCGGACCGGCTGGATGTAGCCTTCCGTGCCGGCGGGTTTCAGGCCCGCGCGTTCGAATTCGCCGGCCACATAAGCGGCGGCCTTGCGGTGGCCGGCGCTGCCCGTGTTGCGGCCTTCCAGCTTGTCGTCCGCCAGGTATTGCACATAGCTCCACCAGCGGCGGCCATCCGGCGCGGTCGCCAGCAGCGCGGCTGCAATCGCCGCCGCTGCCAACGTCGCGGCCAGTGAAAACCGTCGCATTATTTCTTCCCCTTCGCCTTCTTATATTCCTCGCGAATCGCCTGCATTTGGCGCGCGTGGCTCTCGGCGTGCTCCGCCAGCAGTTCGAGTTGGAAGCGGAGCGTGATGCGCCCGCGCTCGCTGTGATTGCCGGCGCGCGCATAGGCAGCCTCGGGCAATTCCTTCAGCAATTCGTAGTTCTCGCCGCGCACGCGCCGGAAGCTTTCGAGCGACTGCTTGGGCTTGCGCCGCGCGTAGTCCAGGTTCCGGGTCCAAGCCTCCTGGTCGAAGGCGATCAAAGTGGGGTTGTCCTCCGCCACGATCTGCCGGATGCGGTGCGCGCAGACCAGTTCGGAGTCCGCGAGATGCGCGATAATCTGGCGGATGCTCCACTTGCCCGGCGCCGGCACAAAATCCTCTTCCGCGCCGAACACGCCGGTCAGAACCATCGCCAGCACCTCGGGCCCGCGCCGAAAACGCTCCAGTAACTCGGAAATCTCACTCATCGCCAAGCTCCAATAAAAACATGGAAACCGCCGATGCACACCGATTCACGCCGATCAAAGCGTGTGTGCCCGAAAGTGTTTATCGGCGTGCATCGGCGTGCATCGGCGGTTCCAGTTCCTAGTAGTAGTCCGCGCAACTCAGATAATATCCGCACTTCGCGCATACCAGTTTGCATTTGTGCTGGACCAGGCGCGTGGAGCACCTCGGACAATACAGCATGGGATCGTCGGCGGGCTTCGGCTCGGCTTCCGGCACAGGCTTAAGGCTATTATATCCGTATGAAGGCGGGCCGGGGCTCATTTTGATGGCGGATACGCTGTTTGACGAACCCTCCTCGTTCCATCGCGATGCGCTCGCCGAACGTCTGCGAGGCCTCGCCTCCGAAGGAATCTATATCGGCGGCAGTTCCTGGAAGTATGAAGGGTGGATCGGGCAGGTCTACGCGCGCTCCAACTATCTTGCGCGCGGCCACTTCTCGCGGCGGCTTTTTGAATCCACCTGCCTGCGGGAATATGCGCAAACCTTCCCCACGGTGTGCGGCGATTTCGCTTTCTACCAGTTCCCTACCCCGGAGTTTTGGGCCAAGCTGTTCGCGCTGGCTCCCGAGGGTTTCCAGTTTGCATTCAAGGTGCCGGAACAGATCACGTGCAAAATGTTTCCGGCGCATCCGCGCTATGGCCCGCAGGCCGGCCAGCGGAACGAAGCGTTCCTGAACGCGGAGATGCTGAAGGAAATGTTTCTGCGGCCCCTCTGGCCGCACCGGCACAAGACCGCGCTGCTGATCTTCGAATTCGGCACGTTTTCCAAGCGCGCGATCGCGGCGCCGGACGAGTTTCTGCAGCGGCTGGATGCGTTTCTGGCGGCCTTGCCGCCGCAATTCCGGTACGCCGTGGAAGTCCGCAATCCCGAGTTCCTGCAGCAGGACTATTTCGACTGCCTGCGCGCGCGCGGCGCCGCGCACGTGTACAACGCCTGGACGCGCATGCCGGACCTGCGCCGGCAAATCGAAATCCCGGGGTCCGCCACGGCGGGCTTCCTGGTGTGCCGCGCGCTGCTGCGCCAGGGCCGCCCGTACGAGGAAGCGGTCGCAAAGTTCTCGCCATACGGCGAAATTCGGGATCCGAATCCGGAAGCGCGCGAGTCGCTGCGCATCCTGATCCAGCGCGCGCGCGAACAGCGCCATATGGCTTTCCTGTTCGTCAACAACCGGCTGGAGGGGAATTCTCCGCTAACCATCATGGCGGTGACGGACCCCGATTGAGCCGCCGCCCTTACTTAGTCGTTTGATCAGCCGGCGGCCGCGGCAGTTGCACGGCCACGTTCCGCTGGCGATTCAACTGCTCGGTCAACTGGCGGTCGACCAGCGCCAGGGACACCTGGTTGTGGACGTTACCCGAAGTGAAATAATGCAGCGTGTCGCCCTCGGTGTAATAGGCCACCGCCGAGTAGACCGTGTGATCCTTGAACGCGATCAGGTAGTAGGTCGTATCGGCGGGGGCGGGATCGTCGTTTGCGGGCGCCTGGTAGTAATGGAAATTCGAAGCTGCAGCGTCGGGCGGCGGTTCATCGCCGGCGGGGGGTGCGCCGAAATACTGGTTGATCACCACGGTCGGAGGCGGCGGCTGATCGCCGCCAGCGGCATTCGATGGCGGGGCTGCGGGCTGATCCGGCTGCGCGGGCGCGTAACCTGCGCCGTAGCCGTAAGCATATCCACCGACGAAGACCGGGTAAGCATAGATGCCCGAGGTATTGCCGCGGCGATTGCCTCGGCCCGCGCCGGAATTATGGTTGGCGGCCGCCACAATCGCGCCGGGCGGAGAAACAGCAGCGCCTTGGGGAGTAGCCGGATGGACGACGTTGCCCCAAGGATTGCCACCGGACGGAGCATGCCCCAACCCGGGAAAAACGACGTTGCCAAAGCCGCCGACGGACCAGTATTGCGCGGAGAGCGGTCCAACGGCGAGAGACGCGACGAAGACTGCGCCGAAAAGTTTCATGGCACCCTCTGATTCAGATTACCACCGCGGAGGCTGGCTGGAGGCCGCCTGTAAGCCGGGATTTGGCAGCCCTTAGCATGAAGGCTACGGCTTGGGAGGCGCGGCGGGCTTGGCGGCCGCGGCGGGCGGCGCTGCGGACGGCTTGGCGGACGAGGTGGCCGACGGCGCATTCTTATCGTATAACGCAATGATGTCCTGCGTGATATCGATGCCGCTGGCGGCGTACAATACCGGCGTCTGCTGCGAGCTGACATCCAGGATCACCGCGTAGCCATTATCCCTGGCGTACTTGTCCATCACGGCCTGGATGCGCTGCCCCAACTCCTGCATGATCTTGTTCTGCTCCTGATCGAGCTCGGCTTGAGCGTCCTCGGTTTCCCGGTTCAGGGACTTGGTGGTCTGATCGATTTCACGCATGAGCTTCTGCTTGGCTTCATCGCTCATGGTATTGGTGCCCTTACGCAACTGATCCTGAAGCTGCGCGATGGTGCTCTGTTTCTTTTCCAGCTCGCTCTTTTTGGGTCCGAACCGCGCGGTCAGATCGGCTGCCGCCTTCTGTCCATCCTTGGTGCTGACGATAGCGTTCTGGAATGCGATGATCCCGACCTTGGTTGGAGGCGTGGCCGAAGCCGAAGTCTGCGGCGGCGCGCCGGTCTGGGCCTGGGACAGCAGCGCTGCCCCCAGAGCGATGGCGGGTAAAAAAACGCAATTCTTTGTCAAGCTGAAACTCCTTGATTTTGTTTCGATACTAACATATTGCAACAGGCCGCATCGAGGCTGCGCTTCAGAACGTCCGGCCAATGGTGAAGCGGAACAGATCGTGCTGCTCGAGGAACGGGTAGGCGTTGCCGAACGACGCAACGGCGTTGAGAAAGGTCGCCTCGTTCGGGAAGACCGAGCGGTCCGCCACGATCGGAGGTTGCAAATACTCCCGCACCAGCAGGGGGTTGTACGCCCAATAGACGCGGAATGGCGCTTGCACCACGGGCAGCAGGACTTGCAGTTCCAGACCGGTGGACATGCGCGGGCGCTGCGTGCCCGGGTACACGAAGGCTTTACCTTCAAAACCGGCGGTGGGGTATGTGTCGTTCAAATATTGGACTCGGTCCGGATCCATGTTCAACTGGCCCGGACGCAGGATTCTATCGATGCCGGCGTCCGCGAAAATCGCCAGCACCACCGGCCCGAAGATCGGGATGCGGTACTCGAAATTGCCGACCACGCGCGTGTCTCCACCGGGGAAGGCGAGCTGGTAGATCGGAATGTTCATGGTCACGTTAGTGGGGGTGAGAGTCCCATTGGTGTTGACCAGGGCAGTGCGCTGCGAACCGTCGTTGTTCAATACGTTGATGGTGGCCTCGCTGGGAATGAAGGCTATGGGACTGATGCCCCAAATCTGAAAACCGCGAATATCCTGTTCGCCGCCAATATAGGTGCGGGAAAAGGGAGGAATCTCCTTGCCGCCGTAACCGGTGATCATGGAGGCGAGCATATGAAAAGCCAGGATATTCGACTTATGCCAGGGCGCGGGTTTGAAGTACTTGCCCTCTACCACCGGCTGGATGGTATTGACGTTGCCCCCCAGGAAGCTGCCGGCGAAGGTAGTGGAGATAAACAGGCTCTTGCCACCCGTCGGCGTGATGGGATGATTCACGGTATTGTACGTAAACGAGGGTACGATGCGGCTGGTACGGATACCTTGCAGGGCGTTGGGGCCGGCGATCCCGCTGAAATTGATGTAATCGAAGTAAGACGACGCGGCGGTGGTCTCCGTCTTCACGTCGGAAATATCGTAGCCGTAAGTGATGCCCAGGCGGGAGAAGCTGCGCTTCAAAGGATAACTGGCCGACACCGAGAAGCCATGTCCGGTCTGGATGTAATTCAACAGGTTTTGCGAGCCGAGCGCGTTGAACAGCGGGATGAGATTTTCGCCGGCGAGAATGGAAGCCTCGCGGCCCTGATTATAATCGAAGCGGGTCAGGTGGGCTTCCACACCGACCTGCAGCGGAAGATCGAAGAGGTAAGGCTCCGTGAAACCGGTTGATACGCTACGCATGCGCGTACCCAATTGGGAGTTGATGGAAAGCGTGTCGCCCAATCCCAGGAAGTTGTTGGTGGCATAGTTCAGCCCCACAAAGCTCCCTGCGATGCCGGAGACGCCGCCGTTGAGGCCGATGGTGTTCTTTCCGCGCTCCTTCACCTTGAGCGTGATATCCACGGTGCTGGTCTGGGTGTTGCGCTTGATGTCGGCGGATTCTTCGGCTTTCAACGCCTCGAAGTAGCCCAGCTGATTCAAGCGCAGGATGCTCAACTCCCAGAGACGATTATTGAAGATGTCGCCCTCATCCAGCAGGATCTCGCGACGAATGATTTTGTCGCGCGTGGTGACGTTGCCCGAGAAATCGATGCGGCGCACGAAAAACTGTTTGCCCTCGTCGGCCGTGAGCGTTAGGTCGACTTTGTCCGTGTTTGGGATCACGTCGAAATTAGGCTCGGGCACGAAATCGATGTAGCCGAACTCGCCGTAGAGCTTACGCAGGTTCTCGAGACCCTTGCGCAGCTTGGTGGTGGAGAAGGGGTCGCCCTCCGCCATGCCGAACAGCGGGCGCATCAGGGTTTCGGGCGTGCGGAAAAGCTTGACGCCTACAAAGCTGATTTTGTTGAGCCGGTACAAGCGGCCTTCCTCGACCGGCAGGGTGATATTCATGGCCTTGCCGGGATTGTTCATCTTGATCAGGGGAAGCTTGAATCCGTGTCCGCCGGTATTCACCAATTCGGTTTTCTGGTCGAGAACCTTGGCGATGAAATAGCCTTTCGACTGATACGCGTCGCGAATGCGCTCCTTGTCTTCGTCGAGCTTCGCGGAATCGTAGGTCCGGGCGAATATATTCTCGAACAGGATGGAATGCGGGATGCCGTAGTCGTGCGTGTTCGCCATGGCCCGGATCACCTCGCGCTGGGTGAAGGCATGATTCCCCACAATGGTGATCTTGCCTACCTTGATCTTAGGGCCTTCATCGACATTGAAATAGATTTCGAGCGAGGAGGGCGGAATCTGCCGCACTTCGGGCGTCACGGTGGCAAACTGCCGGCCGCGCTCGGCCAGGTATTCCCTAATCACCACGGCGGCGTGTTGGACCTTGTTGGGATCGTACTGCGACTCGACCGAGAGGCCCACCTTGCGCTCTTTGAAGCGATCCAGGATTTCCGAGACGGTCAGCGATTTGAGGCCTTTGCCATATTGAATGGAGCGCACCACGCGGCGCTCGGTGACGACGAACCGCAAGACGATGCCGCCGCCGGGCCCCGGCTCGGTCTCCAGATGGATATCGTCGAAGCGGCCGCTGTTCCATAGCGCCATGAAGTCGCGATGCAAGTCCTCCTCGTTATAGATGTCGCCTTTCTTGGTGCTGACCAGGGCGCGCAGGATATCCTGCTGCACGCGGCGCTGGCCGCGGAACTGAATGTCTTCGACCACTTGCCCGCCAGGCTGCGCTTTAGGCTGTTCCGCGGGTTTGGGAGTTTCGAGCGGAGGCTTTTGAGGTTCGCCCGGCTTGGTCTGCGTTTCGGGCACGGTTTCGAACGGATTCTGCGGCTTCTTCTCCTGCGCCGGAGGCTGCGGCGCCGGTTGCTGCGGCGCGGGTGGATTCTGAGCCCATGCGGTGGAAACGGCGACGGCGCAGAAGCAAAGAAGGGCAATCGACAGGCAGGCGCGCCTGTAACAAATCATGAAAACATACCTTTCCACTCTGCGCTGTTACGGAGACGTAGACTTCCGGGAAACAGTTTCACTAGAGCTATGCCAAGTCGCAGATTGAGTAAACGTCCATTCTAAGCGAATGCGAAGGGCGCGTACAACGAGGCGGGTTGGCACAGGTGTGACCCGCTGGCACATGCGCGCACAAAGGGTTTAGCCGCCGATGAACACAGATGAACACGGATAGCCGGCGCGTCAAAGAAGATCCCGAAACGCGAGTCCAGTCCAACGCCGGCGAGTTTTCATCGAACCATTCAGCATCACAAAGGGTACCGGTATCGATGCGCGCAGTTTCATTTCCGGGTTCGAAGGCGCCCTTGATAGAATGTCGGCACGGAGGGAACATGACGAGCCAACGACTCTTGACTGCGATGCTGGTCTGCAGCGCTTATGCCGCGGCTCAGAAACCGCCGAGCTTGATCGCGCTTTACAACTTTGCCGGCGGGGTCGATGCGGCTAATCCGGATACGGCGGCTAATCCGCATACGCTAGTGGTGATTGGGAGCGGTGGTGTGCTGTACGGAACTACATTTTTTGGCGGCACGGAAGGCAAGGCACCGTCTATTCTCTGACTCCGCCGGCATCGCCCGGTGGCTTCTGGCTCGAAAGCGTGCTCCATAGCTTCGGCAGCGCCGGCAGCGACGGATTATTCCCAACATCGCGCCTGGCGATCGGCAGCGGCGGGGTACTCTACGGGACCACTATTTCGGGCGGAACGGACAATGTTGGAACAATTTTTTCGTTGACGCACAGCTTTCACCTCGATGGCCGCGCCGATGCCCCTGCGGGCGTGGTGGTGAGCTCTGAGGGGATACTGTATCGGACTGCCGGGGGTGGCGAATATCCGGAGGAAGGCACGGTCTAACGCGCTAGTGCCCCCCGTCCCTCCAGGAGGTGAGTGGCGGATGGAGATACTCTACACCTTTAGCGAAGGCGAGGACGGCTATCTGCCGGGATCTGGCGTGGTGATTGGCCCCGGCAGGACGCTCTACGGCACTACCGTTACGGGCGGCTCCGCGGGCGCCGGCACGGTCTACGCTCTGGCGGCACCAGCGACTCCAGGAGGCGCATGGACGGAGACAGTGCTCTACAGCTTTTTGGGAGATACTGACGGCTCCGCCCCTACCTGGAGTCCCGTGATCGGTAGCGGTGGAGTGCTCTACGGCGCCACAAATAGCGGTGGAATTGCCAACGACGGCACCGTCTTCTCCCTGACACCGCCGGTATCGCCAGGCGGCGCATGGACCCACGCTGTGCTCTATCACTTCTAAGCTCCTCAACCAGGGCCGGTGACGCTGGGCCGAGGCGGCGTTCTCTATGGCATGACCAACTCGGCAGCGGGCGCCGCCTACGTCCTGGAGCCGCCCCCAACGCCGGGCGGCACCTGGACCTATTGGTTGCCGACCGCTCTCACGGGCGGTAACCTCTTTTTCCAACGGGCTTGGCGATTGGCAGCGATGGCGTTCTATACGGCGCGAGCACGGGAGGCGGAACCGATGGCTACGGGACAGTGTTCGGGTTGACTCCCTAGCAGCGAGAAGCTAGAAGAATGCGTCAAGACAGCGTCAATTCCAGAGGTGCGCCGGCGGCACAGCCTAGCAGCTTGGCGGCCGAGGATTGGGACACGGAAATCTCATAGTAGGCCGCGCTGCCCAGAATCAGGAATGCCTCGCCGGGTCCGCGCTCCGCGTAGTTGCGCGCAAACGTGACGATGCGCTGCGGTCCCACGGCAATTTCGAAGGCTCGCTTGTCCAGATCGGGGAAGTCCTTCTCTGAAAAGTTGGTGACTAAGTTGCCGAAGCGGTCCACTTTCAGGATCGCGCCGGTCCAGGTGCGCCGTCCGGTGCGCGCCGGTTTATCGAAATCCAGGCGCAGATAGTCCGCGACGATCTTGCCTAAACGCGCCGGCGCGACGCCGCCCGCCAGATGCGCGGCCACCGGCGCGAAGATGTCGCGGCCGTGAAACGTGTTGCTGACGGGCTGCAGAAAGTAGCGCGCGTTCGAGATCGCGCGCACTTTGTGTTTTTCGCGCGCATAGATCATGGAAAGCACGCCGTTATCGGGCGCGACAAAATATTGCCCCGCGGCCTGCGCCACGATGGGGCGGCGGGACGTGCCCACGCCGGGATCGACCACCACCACGTGCACCGCGCCGCGCGGAAAATAACGGTACGCCTGAGAAAGTGTGAAGGCGGCCTCGGCGATCTCGAAGGCGCCCACGCCGTGGCTGATATCCACGATGCGCACGCGTGGGCAAATCGAAAGAATCACGCCCTTCATAGCGCCCACGTAGTGGTCGGACAGGCCGAAATCGGTGGTCAGTGTAATCAGCGGAGCGGCCATTGTTAGAATGAAAAGAGTGCAGCGTTTCTACTTCGATCACAACGCGACGACCCCGGTGTCTCCGGAAGTGCTGGAGACCGCGGTGGCGTGTCTCGGTCAAGTGTATGGTAACGCTTCCAGCATCCATCATTTCGGACAGCAGGCTAAGCAGCGGCTGGAAATGGCGAGGCGGCAGACCGCCGCGGCGATGGGCTGCCAGCCTCGCGAGATCGTCTTCGTAAGCGGCGGTACCGAGGCGGATAATCTGGCGCTTTTCGGAACCGCGCGCCATTTACACAATGCCAAGCGGGCTTCGCGGCATGTCATTACGACCGCGATCGAGCATCCGGCGGTGCTCAACGCGTGCGCGCAGTTGGAGCGGGAGGGCGTGGCCGTGACGTATGTGCCGGTGGGCGCGGACGGCATCGTGGACCCGGACGATATCCGGCGCGCGCTACGGGCGGACACGGTGCTGGTTTCCGCGATGCATGCGAACAACGAATTGGGAACCGTGCAGCCGGTTGCGGAAATCGCGGCCATCGCGCGCGAAGCCGGCGTGTATATGCACGCGGATGGCGTGCAGGCCTTGGGCAAAATTCCGGTGGATGTGGATGCGCTGGGCGTGGATCTGTATAGCGTGAGCGGCCATAAGATTTATGCGCCCAAGGGAATCGGCGCGCTGTATGTGCGGCGCGGCACGCGGCTGGGGGCCATCCTGTTTGGCGGGCATCACGAGCGGGAGCGGCGTCCGGGGACGGAGAATGTGCCGGGAGCGGCGGCGTTCGGCTGCGCGGCGGAACTGGCGGAGGCGGAGTTGGAGAGCGACGCGCCGGGAATCGGCGAGCTGCGCGACAGGCTGGAATCGGCCATTTTGGATCGCATTCCGCACACGGGGGTGAACGGCAACCGAGCGGCGCGTACGCCGAATACCACTAGCATCTACTTCGATGGGCTGGAGGGCGAGGCGCTGGTCATCGCGCTGGACCTGCGCGGCTTTGCGGTTTCGAGCGGCGCGGCCTGCTCCAGCGGGGCCGTGGAACCGTCGCATGTGCTGATGGCGATCGGGCTGGGGGCGGATCGGGCGCGCGCCAGTATTCGCTTTTCGCTGGGCCGCGCGAATACGGCCGGGCAGGTGGATGCGCTGGTGGAGGCGGTGGCGGCGTCCGTGGCGCACTTGCGCAGGCTGTCGCCGGTGCTGGTATGAGCGATGCTATGAGTGCCGCGCCTATTGCAGTTGCGATGAGCGGCGGTGTCGACAGTTCGACCGTGGCGGCGTTGCTGGCGCGCGGCGGACAGCCGGTGGTGGGGCTAACTATGCAGCTCTGGAACCAGCGGCGGCTGCCCGAGCTTTCCGTGGAGGGCGCCACAGGCCGCTGTTGCTCGCTCGACGACGTCTACGATGCGCGGCGCGTGGCGGAACAAATTGGCATCCCCTATTACGTGGTGAATTTCGAGCGGCAGTTTGAGGCGCGCGTGATTGAGCCGTTCGTCCAGGAGTATCTGGCGGGGCGCACTCCCATTCCTTGTACGTTGTGCAATAACTTCATCAAGTTCGATCAGTTTCTGGAGATGGCGGATGCCGTGGGCGCGCAGCAGATCGCGACCGGGCATTATGCCCGCATCGCCTTTGACGCGGCGGGCGCCCGGTATCAGTTGCGTAAGGCGATGGATGAGTCGAAGGATCAGACTTACTTCCTATTCGGACTCACGCAGGCGCAGCTTGCGCGCAGTTTGTTTCCGCTGGGAGAGATGCGCAAGGCCGACGTGCGGCGTCTGGCGCGGGACATGCAACTGGCGGTGGCGGAAAAGGGCGAGAGCTTCGAGATCTGCTTCGTGCCGAATGGGGATTATGCCCCGTTTATTGATGCCTACTTACAGCAGAAGGGTACGCCCGCCGAGCAGACGCACGGGGAGATCGTAATGGCGGACGGGCGCAAGCTGGGCGAACACGGCGGCGTGCATCATTTCACAGTGGGACAGCGCAAGGGATTGGGAATCGCGACGGGCGAGCCGCTGTATGTGATCGCGACGGACCCGCAATCGCAGCGCGTCACGGTAGGGCGCAACGACGAGTTGCTGCGCGCCAGCTTGACCGCGCGCGACGTGAATTGGGTTTCGATTGCGGAGCTGCATGCGCCGGTGCGCGCGGCGGTGAAGATCCGGAATAGGCACGCCGCTGCGCCGGCTACGGTCTATCCGACGGAAGATGCGCGCGTGGAAGTGCGGTTCGACGAGCCGCAGCGGGCCGTCACGCCTGGGCAGGCGGCGGTGTTTTATGACGGGGATTTGGTGTTGGGGGGCGGGTGGATTGAGTGATTTGCCGAGAGACTTGAGAACGCCGTGCCGGAAGGTTGCCGCACGGCTCGGGGCGGGGTTCCAAGGCAGTGCGCGCGAAGTGGGTACGCGGCGCGGTTAAACCGGGAAGGTGGTCGCATGCCATTTACAAAAGCTCTCTACTATCCTCATATCGAGGTACCGAACGAAGCGTGGCTGAAGTCGGCCATCCTCTACTGGGACGAGGTCAAGACCATCGTTCCAGCATCGATGCCCGAGCCGTACACCGGCGGTTCTATCTCCGCTTCATGTTCACTCTCGCCTCGCAAGCGTTGAACGACTGGCGGAGAAAGTTATCGAGTAACTCGGGTCTGCTGAGGCGGATGGTGTGCTGATCGAGGGTGGGCTGCGCCAATCAGACCTTATCCACCCAGAGAAGCTACCAGAGTTGCGCGAACTCGAACTTATGCATCCCGAGAAGTTACCCTATGAGATGCAGCACCAGTTGGAGCGCTTGATCCATGGGCGAGAGGGCGAATGGGTCCGCGTAGGTCGCCCGTTTGCGCGATTCTACATGACCATGTTGGCCACCGAACTGGCAGACAGCCAAGGCATTGCCCTGTTGACGGATCTGCCGGCAAGCGATCGGCTTGCCGTGAATGTGCGCCTTGACGGGAAGTTGGGCATTCCGAACCTGCGGATGGCGGATCCGCACTGGTCTCGGTACGGGCGGAACTGGCGCCACGAGCGCCGGATGCCGGGCACCCTGGCTCCAGCGCCGCTGGCGGACTTGACGCTACAGCGCATTGCAGTCAATCCCGAGACGTCCGTTGACCGGATTCTCCGGTTTCGCGAAGAACACAGGAGCGAACTCGGCCGCTTCCGAACAAAAATCGCAGACCTCACCTGCTGCGGGCGAAAGGTTGGGACGCTATCCATGTATCGGAGATCGGTCTGCAACATGCCGATGACCAGGATATTCTCAAAGTTGCCCGACTGGGGAACCGCGTTTGTATCACTTTCGATCGCGACTTTCACCGGCATCTCGCGGTTGGCGGAGTCTATGGGGCCGCCGCCCCGATCCGTCGCGTCTGGGAGACGTGTGCTGAGGCGCTCGACCAGGGATCTGCCGTCACCGTTGACAGCAGGGCGATTCGCATCCGAAAGCTGCCCTTGCGCTGAACCGTCGGCGCAAGCCGGCCGCTAGGTTCTACACGTCGCACAATCGTGCGGCTTCTTCCAGCGACTTCATGGGATCGCGTGTAGGAATAAACTCGTGAGCGAAGTAGCCCGTGTAACCGGCGTTCACGATGGCTTCCGCCACCGTCCGCCACTGCAACTCCTGCGTATCGTCCAACTCATGCCGGCCGGGTACGCCGCCGGTATGGAAATGCGCGATGTACTGTATGTTCTGCCGAATGGTGCGGATGATATCGCCCTCCATGATCTGCATGTGATAGATGTCATATAGCAGCTTCACCCGCGGCGAATCCACGCGCTTGATCAGTTCGACGCCCCACGCGGTGTGGTCGCACTGATAGTCGTGGTGGTCGATCTTGCTGTTGAGCAGTTCCACGCAGACGGTCACACCTTTGTCTTCCGCAAGCTTCTTCACGCGGTTCAGGCCGATGGTGCAATTGTCCAGGCCTTCCGCGTCCGACTGGCCGCGCCGGTTACCCGAGAACGTGATCACGTTGGGCACTTTGGCAGCCGCGGCGCGCGGGATGTTTTCTTCCATTTCGCGCACCAGGCTGTCGTGATTCTCCTTGCGGTTGAAGCCGTCGCCGATTTTGCCGGCGCCCGGCGTCATGGCCGGAACCAGCCCGTACTTCTGCACGGCGGGCCATTCTTTGTAATCGATCAGGTCGATGCCCTGGAGGCCGATGCGCGCCCCTTCGCGGGCCAGATCGTCGAGGCTCATCTTGCCGTAGCACCAGCGTGCGGCGGACTGTTTCAAGCGGCCCTTCAAGGGTGAGGGCTGGGCGTTCAAGGAGGACACGGCGGCCGCGGCGCCCGCCAGTTGGAATGCGGTTCTTCTTGTCATGACAGGTAGAACCATTAACATACACCTTCTGAATCATGACTGCCAGTCCACAATGCGGCCCACGCTTGCTCGTTTAGCCAAACCGCGATTATTTGGTTGATTTTTTTGATCGTTTTTGAAGGGCCTCGAGAATCGCAAGTTTTCCGAGACACCAAGGGTAGAAACTCTTCAAGCAAATTGTCGCGGTTTTGGGCAAATGCGCGTCCTGACAGAAGCTCACCTGGACAGTGCCGAAAGCGCCATAACTGTTAGAATTAAAGTACACCTTCTGAACTATGACGACCAGTGAAGAACGCCGGCAAGCCTTGAGTGAGGCGCTCGACAGCCGCATTCTAGTCGTCGACGGCGCCATGGGCACCATGCTGCAACAGCAACACCTGACGGCCGCGGATTTCGGCGGGCCGGTGCTGGAGGGCTGCAACGAGATCCTGGTGAAAACGCGGCCCGATGTAGTGTTGGGCATCCACCGCGCATATCTGGAAGCCGGCGCCGATATCGTCGAGACCAATTCGTTCAATGGCACCAAGAGCGACTTGGTGGATTACGGCGTCGACGGCGAAGCGTATGAGTTGATGGTACAGGCGGCGCGGCTGGCGCGTCAGGCGGCGGACGAGTTCTCGACCTCGCGGAAGCCGCGCTTCGTGGCCGGATCCATGGGGCCGACGCGCAAAAGCATCACTATCAGCCGCACCATCGCATTCGACCATCTACAGCAGGATTACTACGATCTGGCCAAGCCGCTGATCGATGGCGGCGCCGACATCCTGCTGCTCGAAACCTGCCAGGATACGCGCAACATCAAGGCCGGCCTGCTGGCCATCCGGCGCCTCGCGCGCGAACTCGACCGGCGCATTCCGGTGATCGTTTCGGGCACCATCGAGACCATGGGGACCATGCTCGCGGGCCAGACCGCCGATGCGCTCTACTCGTCGATCGAGCACGCCGACCTGCTGGCTGCCGGCTTGAACTGCGGCACGGGGCCCGAGTTCATGACGGACCATCTGCGCACGTTGAGTGAGATGGCGTCCACGCGCGTCTCTTGCTACCCGAACGCGGGTCTGCCCAACGTGGAAGGCGAGTACAACGAAACACCTCAATCTTTCGCCGCGCAACTCGAACGCTTCGTGGAGCACGGCTGGCTCAACCTGGTGGGCGGGTGCTGTGGCACCACGGCCGCGCATATCAAGATGGTGGCGCAGATGGCCGAGGGAAAAAAGCCGCGCGCGCTGCGGCCGTCCGCGCATCGCGCCTATTATTCCGGCATCGAGCTCGTGGAAGCCGAAGATAGCAACCGGCCCCTGATCGTGGGCGAGCGCACCAACGTGATCGGTTCGCGCCTGTTCAAGAACCTGATGGCGGGCGAGCAGTGGGAGGAGGCTACTGAAATCGGCCGCCGACAGGTGAAGAACGGCGCGCACATCGTGGACGTCTGCCTGCAAAGCACCGACCGCGACGAAATCAAAGACATTCCCCCGTTCTATGAGAAGCTGATCCGCAAGATCAAAGCGCCGGTGATGATCGACACCACCGATCCCCGCGCCATGGAACTGGCGCTGACTTACTGCCAGGGTAAGTCGATTATCAATTCGATCAACCTGGAAGATGGCGAGGAGAAATTCGAGCGTACGTGCCCCATCGCCAGGGCTTATGGCGCGGCGCTGATCGTAGGGTGCATCGACGAGGACAAGCAGCAGGCGCAGGCTTTCACGCGCGAGCGCAAACTGGCGGTGGCCCAGCGGTCCGTCCGGCTGCTTACGGAAAAGTACGGGATTGCGCCGGAAGATATCATCATCGATCCGCTGGTGTTTCCATGCGCCACCGGCGACGCCAATTACATCGGCGGCGCGGTGGAGACCATCGAAGCGGTGCGGCTGGTGAAGGAGAACATCCCCTACGCGAAGACGGTGCTGGGGATCTCCAATGTGTCGTTCGGCCTGCCCGCCGCCGCGCGCGAGGTGGTGAATTCGGTCTTCCTTTATTACTGCACCAAGGCCGGGCTGGACCTGGCCATTGTGAACGCAGAAAAGCTGGAGCGTTTTGCCTCGATTCCGGAAGACGAGCGGCGGCTGGCGGAGAGCCTCTTGTTCAACACGCCGCCCGCGGAGGGTCCGCAGGAACTGCATCTCGCGCCGGAAGACTGGCGCCAACAATCGCTAGAACAGCGCACTGCCATCAACCAGTTCCATATCGCGGCCATTGCGGAGCATTTTCGCAAGACTGGCGCGCGCACCAAGGTCCGCGCCGAAGACCTGCCGCTTGACCAACGCCTGTCCAACTACATCATCGAGGGCACCAAGGACGGTTTGGTCCCCGACCTGGACCGCAAGCGCGCGGAAGGCGCCGCGCCGCTCGACATCATCAATGGCCCGCTGATGACCGGTATGGCGGAAGTGGGGCGGCTGTTCAATAACAACGAACTGATCGTGGCCGAGGTGCTGCAATCCGCCGAAGCCATGAAGGCCGCCGTGACGCACCTCGAACAGTTCATGGAGAAAGCGGATTCGGCATCGCGCGGCAAGATCGTGCTGGCCACGGTCAAGGGCGACGTACACGATATCGGCAAGAACCTGGTCGAGATCATCCTGAGCAACAACGGCTACCTGGTGATCAATCTGGGGATCAAGGTGCCGCCGGATATGCTGATCCGCGCGTTCCAGGAGCACGCCCCGGATGCCATCGGACTCTCGGGTCTGCTGGTGAAGAGCGCGCAGCAGATGATAATCACCGCGGGCGATTTGAAGGATGCCGGCATTCGCGTGCCCATGCTGGTGGGCGGCGCGGCGCTCTCGGACCGCTTCACGCGCACGCGCATCGCCCCGGCCTATGGCGAAGCGGTTTGCTACGCCAAAGACGCCATGACCGGACTGGACCTGATGAACCGGCTGATGGACCCCGCCGCGCGCGATGCCACCATGCACGATCACACCTACACCGAGGCGCCGGCGGCGGTCGCGGCCGTGGAAGAGGCCCAGGCGCGGGTGACCGATGTGCGCAGCCGCAAAGTGCGCGCGGACATTCCGATTCCCGCCGCGCCGTATCTCGACCGCAAAGTGCGCGACGTGCCGCATCTCGCCGAAATCTGGAGTTACATCAATCCGCACATGCTCTATGGCAAGCATCTGGGTTACAAGGGTAACTTCGAGAAGAATCTGGCGGAACACGAGCCTAAGGCGCTGGACCTATTTCATAAGCTGGAAGAAGTGAAGCACGAGGCGATGCAGTTCATGCGGGTGAAAGCCGTGTGGCAGTTCTTTGAAGCCGAGCGCGATGGCAATGCCATCCACTTATTCGCGCCTGGAGCGTCGGACCCGCTGCATACCTTCCGTTTCGGACGCCAGCAACGCGACGAAGGCTTATGTTTGAGTGATTATATCCTGGACCCGGAAGACGGAAGGCGCGATCACCTGGCTATGTTCGTAGCGACTGCGGGCGCGGGCATTCGGGATAAGTCCGAAGAATGGAAGCAGGCCGGTCTGTACTTCAAGTCGCACGGATTGCAGGCGCTGGCCATCGAGACGGCGGAGGGCTGCGCCGAATGGCTGCACCGGCGCATCCGCGAGGATTGGGGTTTCCCGGACGCGCCCACTATGACCATGCAGGAGCGCTTCACGTCGCGGTATCGCGGCAAACGTTATAGTTTCGGCTACGCAGCCTGCCCAAACCTGGACGAGCAGCAGGCGATGTGGAAGCTGCTGCGGCCGGACGATATCGGCGTGCGGCTGACTGAAGGCATGATGATGGACCCGGAAGCCAGCGTCAGCGCGCTGGTGTTCCACCATCCGGATTGCGCGTATTTTACGGCGAGTGAGGAGACGGAAGCGGTGATGGTGTAGGGCCTACTGTCCGCGGTTCGGCCTCTGGCGCAGCCAGCCCTCCACCACGCCGATCAAGCCGTTCATCTTATCGCTTATCCCGGTCAAGTTCGCGTCGATGTGCGCATCCGGACGTCATGCTCTTTCATGCGGACATTTGCTTCGGAACGCGACCGGCGTCCCAGCCGGGTCATCGCGCCCATCATACGCTCCAGCCGGTCCATGCGTTTCCCGGCGGCGGCCTGGCTCACGGCAACCGACGCCTGGCTTACGGCAACCGCGCCAGAGTATCTTACCCGGCCTCCCCTGTCGGCGGTAGGGTAGTGTGGTCCGGCGCAGACTGAGCCATAATAGGGAGGAGATTTCGTATGGTCACGACCACTACCATCACCGGAGCCCAATTCGACGCTATGCCATATGAGGAGGGCCGGCGTTGGGAGTTGGTCAATGGAGATCTGATTTCGGTGCCCAGTCCGACGTGGCAGCATCAAGAGTTCGTCTTAAGGATTCAGCTTGCCGTTCGACGATCTGGAGACGAGCGAAATCGAGGGCTTGGCAGGCCAGGATGTTGAGTTTGCCATGACCGAGAACGACCGCGTTCGGCCCGATGTGTGTGTCCTGCTCGGAGACAACGCCCGGCGCCTGGATCCCACCAAGACTCCCATACCCGGCGCTCCCGACATCGCCATCGAAGTCATCTCGCCAAGCGAACGCGCCTCCGAAAGCTACGACAAGGTTCGCGCCTATCTGCGAAGCGGGACCACGGAAGTGTGGCAGGTCTATCCGAAATCGCGTACCGTCCAGGTCCATCGCGGAGAGATTGCCAGATCCCTCGAACGGAGCCAGCCGGTCGAGACGGATCTGCTTCCCGGCTTTGCGCTCCAACTCGCATCGTTGCTCGTCTGAAACATCGCGCAGGCGGGGCATCGCCGCAATTGAGCCATAATAGGGAAGAGATTTTGTATGGCCACGAACACTACCATCACCGGAGCCCAATTCGACGCTATGCCCTACGAGGAAGGCCGGCGCTGGGAATTGGTCGATGGAGAGCTGATTTCAGTGCCCAGCCCGACGCCGCGTCATCAGGAAACCGTGTTCGAGATACTGCTGGCTGTGCGACGCTATCTCCAGCAGAGCGGGATTGCGGGCCTTGCGTACCCGGACGTCGAATTTGCCCTGACGGACAACGACCGGGTCCGCCCGCATGTGGGTGTCGTGCTCGGGGAAAAGGCGACGCGCCTGAATCCCGACAAGGTTCCCATACCAGGCGCCCCAGACATCGCCATCGAAGTCATCTCGCCAAGCGAACGCACCTCCGAGAGTCTCCATAAAGTTCGCGCCTAGCTGCGAAGTGGAACCACGGAAGTGTGGCAGGCGTACCCAAAATCGCGGACCGTGCTGATCCATCGCGGACAGATCGCCCGATCGCTCGAATGGGACCAACCGGTCGAGACCGATCTGCTGCCCGGTTTCACCCTCCAACTCGCATCGCTGTTCGCTTGAAAGATCGAAAGCCCATCCTAACCGGCGTCGCTCATGGCTATGCCCCGCGCAAAGAGCCGATAGCCCAGCAGCGCTCACGCCGGAACAGCCGTCGATTCAGCCCTCCGCCTTTGCGATCATCAAGGAATGGCGGCGATCCTCGACGACCCGGTGCAAGCCCTCGCACTGCTGCCTCTGGATCAGGGTGAGGAGATCGAGCGCCGGTGGCTGCAAAATGCCCTGGTGTGGCTGAAGGGCACCTCGCCCGAGGCGCGTACCGAACGCCTCCGCCATCTGGCCGAGGGTCTTCGGAAGCTGCCTGACGCACGCCGGAGATTCCAGCAAATATGGGGTAAGGGATGCCCCCCGAGGCTGTTCTCCGAGGCGGGATTCGCGGAAGCCACCTCGCTGCCGCAGGAGTTGCTCGCGCGCCTCAAGCGGCGCATCCTGCCCCAGTTGGAAGACGAACTCGATCTCTACGCGGCACTCCACGCAGCGGACCTGGATGCGGCGGATGCCGAGTGGATCGCCAGTCTCGACGAAACGGACGCAGCGGAGTGGCGCGAGCTGCTGGGCAGTTCGACCGGATACATCCTTGCCGCCATCCGCCTGCTGGCGATTCGGGCGGCGTCGATCGGCCTATCGCGAGGCGTCATGAAGGTGATGCCGCACCGGTGTGAAGCCGAATCCCCCTTTCTAAACCTGCTGGAGGCCGTAGAGCAGTTTGCGCGATCGCCCAGCGGCGCAAGTACCAGCGAAGACTTAAAGGAAACCGTCTTCAATTGCCGCGTTTCCACGGGCATCTCGCACGCGCGTTTGGAGGAGATGGGCGTTTCCTCGGATCTGGTCTTTCGTTTGGATCTGGCGATTGCGCAATTGGAAAGGATGGACGCGCTTTTGCGCCTGAGCTCGGGCCAGGAAGACGGGCGCGCGTTCGCATCCATGCTGGTGCACGGGTTCGCCGAAGAACGCGGACTGCACAACCTGGTTCGGAACAGCGTGAACCGGCTGGCTAACCAGATCGTGATCCATACGGGCAAGAGCGGCGAGCATTATATCGCCGGGTCCAGGTCCGAGTGGTGGAAGATGGGTTACGGAGCCATAGGAGCCGGAGGCATCACGGCCTTCACGGCGCTGTTCAAGTACGTCTTCGCCTCCATGGCGCTGGCGCCGTTATGGACCGGAATCGCGCATAGCGTGAATTACACCGCCAGCTTTGTGCTGATGCAGTTTCTGGGCTGGATGCTGGCCTCCAAGATGCCTTCCATGACGGCGGCGGCGCTGGGCGCGGCGCTGGAGAAAGACGACGGGATGCGATCCGAGGTGAACGTGGTCGCCGCCATCACCCGCACTCAAACCATTGTCACCATAGGAAACCTGCTGGGCGCGATTCCCGCGTCGATCCTGATCGACCTCTTCATGCAATGGAAAGCCGGCAATCCGTTTCTGACCCACGAAGCCGCGCTGCACGGCCTCACCTCCATGAACCTGTTGCGGTCCCTGACCATTCCGTTTGCGGCGCTTACGGGGTGTTTTCTGTGGCTTTCCAGCCTGGCCGCCGGGTGGACCGCCAACTGGATGACGCTGCACCGTCTTCCGGCGGCCCTGGCGCAGAGCCGCAGGCTGCGCCGGTCGTTGGGCACGGAACGGGCCGTGGAACTGGCGCGGATCGTCGAACGTCACTTCAGCGGCGTAGTTGGATATGTGTGCCTGGGACTGCTGCTGGGTTTGCTTCCGTTTGTCAGCGTCTTCGCCGGCGTGCCGATTGAAGTCCGGCACATCACCCTGGCGAGCGCGTCGCTGACGTATGCCGTGAGTTCGCTGGCTTGGAGCGGGGTGGTGCTGTGGCGCGATATTTTCTGGGCGCTCCTGGGACTGGCGGCTACCGGCCTGCTGAATTTCGGCGTATCCTTCGCGCTAGGTTTGTGGCTGGCGATACGGGCGCGGAGCCTGGACACCAGGGGACGCCGGAAGTTAATAGCCGCATTGGGACGCGAGCTCTGGAGGCGTCCGGCAAGCTTCTTGTGGCGCTACGATCCGGAGTGACTATTCCGGCAAGAACCGCCGCACGCCCCAATCGTACGCCGCCGCGCC
>DATNMW010000069.1:0-13089 GCA_035602155.1 Bryobacteraceae bacterium
GTGGGGCGGACCTCCAGGTCTGCGCGGGTCCTCCAGGACCCGCTCTTCAAATTGGTGCAATTCTCCGCCATACCCGAACAAGCCGGCAAACGCCTGGATCAGGCGCTGCACGAGCAGTTTCCCGAATTCAGCCGCTCCCGCCTGCAGGATTGGATCAAGCGCGAACGCGTGCTGGTGAATGGCGCGGCCGCGCGGTCCTCACGCGTTCTGCGCGAGGGCGACCGCATCGCTGTGGAACCCGCGGAACTGCCGGCGTTGCGCGCCGAACCCGAGGCCATTCCACTGCGCGTGCTCTACGAAGACCCGGACTTTGTGGCGATCGATAAGCCCGCGGGCATGGTGGTGCACGCGGGCGCCGGAGTGCATAGCGGCACGCTGGTGAACGCGCTGCTGGGCCGCTTCCAGTCGCTTTCGGCGCTGGGCGGCGATCTGCGCCCCGGCATCGTGCATCGCCTGGACCGCTTTACCAGCGGCGTAATCCTGGTGGCCAAGAACGACGCGGCGCATCGCGCGCTGGCGGCGCTGTTCGCCGGTCGGCAGGTGGAGAAGACCTACATCGCGCTGGTGCACGGCGACGTGCCGGCGGATAGCGGCCGCATCGAAAAGCCCATCGCGCGCGATCCGCGGCACCGCACCCGTATGACCGCGCGCCTGGGCCGCGGCCGCGCCGCCTGGACCGAATACCGCGTGGTGCGCCGCTTCACGGGCTTCACACTGCTGGAAGTCCGCATTGGCACCGGCCGTACGCACCAGATCCGCGTGCACCTGGCCGGCATGGGCCATCCCGTGGCTGGCGACCGTCTCTACGGAGCGCCCGCCAGGAACGAAATCCAGCCGTTACGCGAACGCTTTTTCCTGCACGCACAGCGCATCCGGTTTCAACATCCGTTCACCGGCCAGCCGGTCGAAATCGAGGCTCCATTGCCGGAGGATTTGAGATGCTGGATGGAACAGTTATAATTAATCCAAATGAAAGCCTACTTTTTCCTGACGGCGCTGGCCACGTGTTGCCCCGCCGTCCACGCGCAACAGGGGGTTGCAAAGGCCGCACAGAAGCCGGCCGAAATCGTCGACGATCCCGGCACCCGCATTATCCTGGACGTCACTCGCGTCAACATGCTCTTCACGGTCACCGACAGGAAGGGCCGCTTCGTCACCGACCTGGGAAAGGACGATTTCCAGGTTTTTGAAAACAAGACGCCGCAAACCATCGCGGAGTTCACCGCGGAAACCGATCTCCCGCTGCGGCTGGGCATCCTGATCGATACCAGCAACAGCATCCGGGAGCGGTTCAAGTTCGAACAGGAAGCCGCCATTTCGTTCATCAACGGCGTGGTTCATCAGGGCCACGACAAGGCCATGGTCGTGAGCTTCGATACCTCCGCCGAGCTGGTGGCGGACCTGATCGACGACACTGCGAAGCTGGAATCCGCCATTCACAGCCTGCGCCCGGGCGGCGGCACGGCGTTGTTCGACGCCATCTACTTCGCCTGCCGCGACAAACTTTCGAAGGACCAGCCGCGGCACAAATTCCGGCGCGCCATCGTGATCGTCAGCGACGGCGACGACAACCAGAGCCAGGTTTCGCGCGACCAAGCGCTCGAAATGGCGCAAAAGGCCGATGTGGTGATCTACGCGATTTCGACCAACGTGATCCGCGGCGAAACCGATGGCGACAAGATTCTGAAATATCTGACGTCGGAGACCGGCGGCCAGACCTTCTTCCCATTCAAGGTGGAAGACCTGGAGCAGTCGTTCGAGAATATCGCCAACGAGCTGCGGCACCAGTACAATGTCTTCTACCGGCCGGAGCCATTGAAGGCCGATGGCCTGTATCACACTGTCGACTTGAAGGTGAAGGGCCGCAAGGATTTGGTAGTGCGCTGCCGCAAAGGCTACTACGCGCCGAAGCTGTAGACCCTTCGAAATCGCACTGTCAATTTGCCGCCAAAGTTCACAAGTAACAGCCCACTGTTCACATCTATCCCTATCTCTTTACGTTTATCATTTGGAAGTATGATGCCACGCAAAGCCCGATTGGTCTGCCTCGCTGTTGCTTTCCTGACGCCGGCGGCCGCACAGACCGGCGTATGGACTTCACCCGTGGCGCTCAGTACGGGCGGTCAGGGCTGGGAGGCCGCCGCGGCCGTTGATGGGAATGGTAACTCGGTGGCGGTCTGGGACGAGATCGGAAGCGAGGCCCACATCTGGTCGCGCGCGGAACTTGGCGCCGGTAGTTGGGGCAGTGTAACTCAGGTCTCCCCGGGGTCGCTCGGGATCCAGACCACCTTGGTTTTTCCGGCGGTGCGAATCAGCGCCGGAGGATTCGCCACCGCGGTATGGACCAGTGAGGACGGTGTGTGGACAGCGGATCGCCCGCCCACTGGGAAATGGAATCCGGCGCAACTTCTGCTCCCCGGCGTGGCAAGTCCGATTTTCGTAATGAATTCGCAGGGCGATGCCGCGGTAGCCTGGACCGTGGGCGGCCCAACAGACCCCAGCAGTTCGGTGATGGCCGTACTGCGGCCTGCCGGGGGCGCGTGGACATCTTCACAGACGGTCGCCAGCGGCGTGCATATTACCGCCGATCACGCGGGAATCGGCGGGAATGGCGCGGCGGTCGTGACCTGGGAATCCTACACTGCCGTTTGCGGCGACGGATTCTGCGAGCTGAGCAACTATATTCCGCACGCCTCCCGGCAGGATGCCGGCAGCAGCGCCTGGGTGGACTCGGGCATGCTGTTGGGACCCGCTGCCGATTCGCATAACGCGCTAGTAGCGCTGGATTCCAGTGGGCGCGCGATGCTGGTGGCGCTGAGCGGTTCCGGCGCATATATCTCCGCCACCCAGGCAGCCTCCGGCGGCGCCTGGAGCCCGTTCAACACTGTCGTGGATGTGCAGGGCATTTCGATCGTTTCCGATCTGGCGAGCGACAATGCAGGAGACGTGACGATGATCTACGAGGCTATCGGCTTCTCCACCTCGCAGGCGCTTGCGGTCGCCGGTTCGATTACCCACAACGCGTGGTCGGCGCCAGTGGTTCTGTCCGGCAGCGACACGGGCGTGGGCCAGGTATATTTCGCTCTGGCTCCGAATGGCGCGGCGCTGAGCACTTGGTTGTCGAGCAGCGCAACTCCGGAGGTCCATGCCGTCACCAGAGCCACCGCCGCGGGGACGTGGGGCAGTCCGGTCGCCGTTTCTCAACGGGGAAGCAGCGAAATCGCGCCGGAAGCCGCCGCAGTAAACTCCGCGGGAAACGCGATCGTCATTTATTCCGGCTACAATGCCGCCGATGTGCATACCGAGTACGCTTCAAGCTATACCCCCTAGAGCTAGATGCGGCCAGCAGGGCCGAGTGCTAGCCGCGGGTGGCCCGCAGCAAAGCCACGTTGAGGTGGTTCAATTGGCTGACCAGTTCCGCTTCCCGGCCGGGCATCCAAACGGGGCGCAGTATCTGGGGGCGCTTTTCCCCCGCCGGATTCAGCATGGCCAGCCAAGTTCCCAGCGCTGCGAGGTTGACCGCCTGCGTGGCATAGCCGGCCATGCGGATGGCTTCGTAGCCGTGCGTGCTAACCAACAGGAAGATGACCGCGTTGCCAAAAAAGTATACGGAGAAGACCATACTGTGGGTGATCGCGTTGCGGTTGAGCGTGATCGGATAGCGCATCAGCAGAGCCAGAATGGTCAGTAAGAAAACGACTAAGCTGAAGTAGATGGCGCGCTCGGCCATATAGTAGTACGCCATCAAGTGCCCCTGCCTCGTATAGTGGTTGGGAACCAGCATGCTCCCTGCGGAAGCCAACAACGCTAAGACAATCGCCACCATCAGCAACCAGCGCCCCGCGGTATATAGCCCCCGGTAGTCGTGGAGCACCAATGCATACAACTCCAACACCACGCAGACGTACAAGAGCCATTCGAGCGGCTCGGTCAGGACCCAGATTTTCTGGTACGCGCCGCTGGTGGAGCCGACGATGGCGACGGCGATATTCTGCAAAGCGGAGAAGATCAGGAAAAGAAAGAATGCCCGATATCGCCGATACAAGCCCGAGACATAAAGGCGGACACTCAGCAAAGCAGTACCCACTACTATCAAAATTTCGATAATACCGGACATGGAGCCTGCCCACCCTCGCTTGTCCTAATGATAACACGCGAGTTCGAACGGCAACCGCGGAGTCCTCGGGACAGCCGTTTCCGGATGCGATAACGATCTACCACACGAACATGCGGACACCGTCGCCCGATTGCCGGATCCGCCCGGTTTGGGTGGCGTCGCGTACGGCCGGCGCGTCCGCACCGCGTGAGAGAGGCAGACTCTCGCCGGTCGTCCGGTTGGCGGTCGGTTCGCGGCCGATGAGCTCTTCAACCTTCATCGCACCGTGGCGGCTCATGATCTCGGCCGCGTCGTCCACCTCCGGGCCGGTACCTGTCGCGAAAACGAGTACTCCTCCACGCCGAACCTCCCGGACGTAAACGCCAGCCTCCTCTTGGCTGGCGCCAATTGCCTTGAGATCGCGGTCCAAACCCACCTCAAAGTCGGTGTGCGGGATGCTCGTGACTTCGGTAACCGCCATGCCCAGCGGCTCTCTTATAACGCGGATCTCCTTCCGAGGGAAACTATTTGTGTCGAGATCGTGGACGACCTGGTCCGCCACTCCCGGGTTTTCAAATAAACCAACCGCCGTTTTCGACATATCAATCCTCCACTAGAATCTTGCGTACAACTAAAATCGTCGGGACGCTTCCTTACTTCCGAGCACGAGCGGGGCCACCGGTTCCGACATCACGGCTTGTCGTCTACGGCGTCATCGGAGTAGCCCGGCGCCAGCGACAGGTTATTGTTGACGCGGGAAACCTGCCGGACGCTGCGTGCAATTTCACCCGCTTTGGCCTTCGCCCGCTTACTTCCCACTTCGCCGGTCAGGGTGACGACTCCACCGATCGAACTCACGGAAATGTAGGTTATGGTCTGTCCATTGGCGCCCCGGTCGAATTGACTGACTTGTCTGTCTTCAATCGGCCCAAACGCCGCAGCCAATTTAGTTTTCACGCCTTTCGCAACGGCCGCATCGTCGATCGATTTCGTCCTTTGACACGCACTGAAAAAAGCGAGCGCGCAGATAGCGATGGACGAAACCAATACGCTGGCCGCGCGGCCGCCGAATCTCTTGCACATCGTCATCGTATGAACCTCCCTGGCACAAGCGCCAATCGACAGCCACAGCTCATTTGCAATGCCGGTCCAACTCGAAGGGGGCCGGCCAACTATGCCCCTGTTGAACCAGCAGCCCCTGCATGGCGTCCGGCCCCCAAGTGCCGCCGGCGTAGTTCGGAAAATCGTTTGGAGGGCTGGCTTTCCAAGCGTCGAGCACAGGCATCAGCAGGCGCCACGCCGCTTCCACCTGGTCCGCGCGCATGAACAGCGTGGCATCGTTATCGATCACGTCCAAGAGCAGCGTGACATACGCCTCAGGCGACGGCGTGTTGAAGCTCTCGCGATAATCGAACCGCATATCCACCGGCTGCAACACCATCTTCGGCCCAGGGGGTTTTGCCTGGAAGCGCAGCACGATGCCTTCGTCGGGCTGGATCGATAAGACCAGGCGCGACGGTTGCCAGTTGAGGGTCGCCTCGGTTGGAAACGCCTGATGCGGAACCCCGCGGAACTGGATGGCGATTTCCGATGCTTCACGGGGGAGGCGTTTGCCGGTGCGAAGATAGAACGGCACGTCCTGCCAACGCCAGTTGTCCACGTACAGCCGCAACGCCGCGAACGTCTCCGTCTGCGAATCGGGCGGTACGCCCTCTTCTTCGCGATAAGCGCGTACTTTCTTTCCGCCGATCCACCCCTCGCCATACTGCCCGCGTACCGCACAGTGATGGACCGTGTCATGCGGAATCGGCCGGACGGAGTGCAGCACATCCACTTTCTTATTGCGAATCTCGTCGGCGTCGAACGACACCATCGGCTCCATGGCCACCAGACAGAGCAGTTGCATCAGGTGATTCTGCACCATGTCGCGCAGTGCGCCGGCCCCATCGTAGTAGCCGCCGCGATGTTCCACACCCACTTCTTCGGCGACGGTGATGGTCACGTAGTCCACATAACGCCGGTTCCAGATGGGCTCGAACAGCGGATTGGCAAAGCGAAACGCCAGCATGTTCTGCACGGTCTCTTTGCCCAGGTAGTGGTCAATCCGGAAGATTTGGGATTCGTGAAAGGCGCTGGCCAGGGTTCGGTTCAGCGCCAAGGCCGATTCCAGGTCGTACCCGATGGGTTTTTCGACCACGATGCGCGCCCGCTCCCGGTCTGCCGCCAAGCCGGCGTGCGCGAGGAAGGAAGGGATTTCCCCAAACAAAGAAGGCGGCGTGGCCATGTAGAAAATGCGCTGGGCTTTGACTCCCCAGTCCTTTTCAAACTTGTCGCATTGGCCGCCGAGTTCCTTGTAGGTCGCGTTGCTCTTGAAATCGCCCTGCAAGTAGTGGATATGCGGGGCGAACTCGGTCCACTCCTTGACGGCGGCTTTCCCGCTGCGGGCGAACTTCACGACTCCCGCATGCAGATGCTTGCGCAGGGCGTCGTCGCCCAGTGCGACGCGGTCCACCGCGATAATCGAAAAGTGATCCGGAATGCTATGGCTCTGGGAAAGGTCGAATAGGGCCGGCATCAACTTCCGCCAGGTCAGGTCGCCCGCTCCCCCGAAGATGACGAATATGTTTGGCTCAAGTCGATTATCGGTTTGCATCTCTCAGACCCGTTCTCTTTCGAGCAAGGCCAGCGCCCGTTTGCACACATTCTCCACGCTGAATCCGAATTCGCGCATTACGACCGGCCCCGGAGCCGAAGCGCCAAAGCGATCCATGCCGACGACGTCGCCCCGGTCGCCAACATAGCGGTGCCATCCTTGCGTCACCCCTGCTTCGACCGCCAGCCGCGCATGGAACGACGGCGGCAAGACGGAATCGCGATACGCCTGGGATTGGGCCTCAAACAATTCCCAGCTCGGCATGGAAATGAGGCGCACCGGAATCTTCTGTTCCTGTAATTTCTGTCCGGCCGCCAGGATCAGGCCGACTTCCGATCCGCTCGCGATCATGAGCAGGCGCGGTTTGGCTTGGGGCGCATCGTCCGGGATGTCAGCCAGGATGTATGCCCCCCGGCGAAGTCCTTCCGCTGAAGCGTACTCATTTCGGTCGAGTGTCGGCACATTTTGCCGCGTCAGTATCAGAGCCACCGGGCGGTCCCGCGTCTCCATGGCAACCCGCCAGGCCACGGCCGTTTCGTTGGCGTCGGCGGGACGGATGACGGTGAGCCGGGGGAGTGCCCGCAAACTCGCTAGCTGCTCCACGGGTTGATGGGTTGGGCCATCCTCGCCCATGCCGATGCTGTCGTGCGTGAACACATAGACGACCGGCACTTCCATCATTGCCGCGAGGCGAATCGACGGGCGGAGGTAATCCGAGAAGGTCAGAAAGGTGGCGCCGAACGGCCGGATGCCGCCGTGGACCGCGAGACCGTTCAAGATGGCGCCCATGCCGTGCTCGCGCACGCCAAACTGCACATTGCGGCCGGCATAAGTCCAGCCGCCGCCGGCTGAACCTTGCAGATCGCCGACCGCCATTTCAGGGTTTTCGAAATTGCCCTCATCTTGGAGTTCGGTCTCGGTGGACGGGTTCAAATCCGCCGCGCCGCCGATCAGATTGGTCAGTTTCGATTTGAGGGCATTCAAGACTTTGCCCGATGCGACACGCGTAGCCATGCCCTTCACGTCGCTGGGGAATTGCGGAACGGTTGCATCCCAATCCTGCGGCAATTCCCCGTTCATTAGCTGCCGCAGCTCGCTGGCGCGTTCCGAGAAGTGCTTCTCATAATCGGAAAACAGCGCGCTCCATTCCGCCTCGGCTTCGCGTCCACGTCCGATGGCGCGGCGAAAGTGTTGGGCAGCGTCGTTTGGCACGAAAAATGGCGGTTCGACCGGCCAGCCGAGATTCTGTTTGGTCAACTTCACTTCTTCCACGCCCAGGGGTGAGCCGTGCGCGGCAAAGGTATCGTGCTTATGCGGCGACCCGTAGCCGATATGCGTCCGCACCAGAATCAGCGAAGGGCGTTCGGTCTCTTCGCGAGCCGCCCGGATGGCACGGTCGATAGCCTCCGGATCGTTGCCGTCTTGCACCGATTGCGTGTGCCAGCCATATGCCGCGAACCGGCCGGCCCGGTCTTCGGTGAAGGTGAGGTGCGTGGAGGCCGCGAGTGTGATGAGGTTGTCATCGTACAAATAGATGAGCTTCCCGAGTTTCAGGTGGCCTGCGAGCGAAGCTGCTTCGGATGCCACGCCTTCCATGAGGTCGCCATCGCTAACCAGTCCGTAGGTGAAATGATTGATAATCTCGAACCCAGGCCGGTTGTAGCGGGCCGCCAGATAAGCCTCGCCGATGGCCATGCCCACACCGTTGCCAAACCCCTGGCCGAGGGGACCGGTGGTGGCCTCCACTCCCGGGGCGAGGCCGCGCTCGGGATGACCGGGAGTGATACTGCCCCACTGTCGGAATTGTTTGATTTGTTCCAGCGGTAAATCGTAGCCCGTCAGATGCAACAGACTATAAAGCAACATCGAGCCGTGGCCGGCCGACAGGACAAACCGATCCCGATTGAACCACTGCGGATTGGCCGGATTGTGCCGGAGAAACCGGGTCCACAAGACATAAGCCATCGGCGCGGCGCCGAGGGGCATCCCAGGGTGGCCACTATTGGCCTTTTGAACGGCGTCCACCGACAGGAAACGAACAGTGTCGATCGCCAGTTGGTCCAACTGCGCCGGTCCAGTCGCTCTTCCTTGCGTCTGCTCCATCCTTCGTTTCTCCTTGATTGGTTGACGGCGCAGTGGTCGCGAATCGACTAGGCGCGGGCTGATGCGAGGGGAGCAAAGGTTGCACTCCGATGCGGCTGATTCTGCACGCGGCGCCGCCAGTGGCGCCCCCTGGGTTGCAAGAGCGACACCTGTCGCTAGACTGTCCCGTGCCACGCCTGACGCTGCTCTTCTCCGGCGCGGCCAAGGATATTCCGGAAGCAGCAAAAACGGTCACCGCCGGGACAGTCCGCCGGCATTTCGTGAAGCAAGCCAACCGCCAAACAAGAGTTCAGGCCATGCTACGGCCCCTAAAGAGGTGCACCACCAGAGAAATCACCGCTATGATCAACAGCAGGTGAATCAGCCCACCGGCAACGTGGAACGCGAAAAATCCCAACAGCCACAACACAAGCAGAATGACGAACAGCCCTAGAAACATTTGAAAATCTCCTTTTGAATGTTGAGTCTTAACCAACGGCCATTTCAGCGCCTGCTGAGCGCCTCGCCGGTTTCCTGTTGTTGCCAGTACTTCCGGCCACGCTCAAACCCGCCCTGGAACGGCTCGGAATCCCAAGTATCCGGATACCACCACTTCAAGCAATCGGTCACCTCGTCGAGCGATCCGCCGCGGCATTCGCGGCGCAGGGCGGAATAAAAACCGCTGCGATACACCTCTTCATCCATCTCGAAGTTGTGCCCCAACGCCCGATAGTGTTCTTGTTCGGCGTCGCGCAGCCCAAGCCACCAATCCTTCCGCGCCGCGTCGAGGCTCTCCGCCCCGGCATCCGCCAACACCTTATGCGCGCGCTGTTCGTCCGAATGATTTTCGGCGAGCACCAGGATTATGGAGCGGCCCTGGCGCAAGGCGTCCTCGTAGAAGAAGACTTCATCCGCGGGGACGCCCGCCGTGGCCTGGTCGTCGGCGGCCTTGCCCAAGGCGGCCCCGCCTACCGCGCCGCCCACGCCAAGCAAGGCCGCCCCGGCGATGCCAAACGCCAATATCGGCCCGACGCCGGGAATCAACAGGGCAGTCGCGGCTATTCCCAATTCGAATCCCCCGGCCAAGCCCAGTGCGCCACCCACTACACCCCCAAAAGCGCCGCCGACACCAGGCTGTTCGGAATCCGAGGTCGGAATGGCGTGGATTTCTTCTTCTGAAGAAGCCGGAGACAGCAGATTGATCTGGCTCTCCGAAAAACCGGCCAGCCGCAACGCTACCACGGCTTCCCGCGCCGTATGAAAGGAACGGAAAACGCCGGAGACAGTTTCCATAATCTGAAGGTTGGCACGTTCATTTCCAACGTGCGAATCCCAACCGAGTGCGGCACGGCTGCAGTTACCTCCTGTTCCCGCCCATACCAGAGAGAATTACGGATCGGCTTCTTCCGCGCCGTGAAAGGAAAAGGGATAGTCCTGCCAACCGGACCGCTTCACGATCCGTTGCGAACCCACCGTTCGAGCATGCCGGCAAATGTCGGCAAGAAATCTGCGCAGCCTTCCAGGTCGATCGTTAGGTGCATGCCGGGATGCAAATCCAGCATCGCCGGGCCGCTTCACAAACTCTGCGCGCCTTCGTTGAAGGCCACTGGCTCATGCGGCGACCGCGAATTCCCGCAATGGGTCAGTTTGGTTTTTGTGGGGCGGCCAATCTTGGCCGCGGGCCGCCTTTTAGGCGGCCAGAGCCGGCTGAAAGCCGGCTGCGGGCAGAATTGCCCGCCCCACAAAACCAAACTGACCCACTACCCGAATACCCACTACCAGCGATTCGATCGGCGATGATCTCGCGCGCAACGGCCTCCGCCTTCCGGATGGCCCCGTCCGTCGATTCGGCGTAGAGCAGCACATGACCCGGTGGAGGCACGCATCCCGCGTCCTGGTGTAAGCTAATTCCCATACACCCGGAGGCACTCGCTATGCCAGCCAGAGCCGCATTCATTCTCCTCGCAGCGACCGGCTGCGCCGCCGCGCAGGCGCCCGTTCCCATCCAGCCCCTGGCGCAACAGGTGCGCCGCCTGGAAGATGCCATGAATTATCTGGGCCAGCCGTTCCCACGGCCGGATCACGCTGCCATCAACGCAGCCATCGCCAACACCGACGAAAGCGCGGCGGTCGCGGAACTGGAAAAGATTCTCGACCGTTATGCTTTGGCGATCGTCGATATCAACGCCGAAAGCCGCGTGAAAGTCGATCCCGGACCCGCCAAGCCCGAACTGGTGGAGGGCGGCACGCGCCTGTTCCTGGTGAAGGTGCTCAACCGCGCCAACGTCACCGCGCCCCTTCGCGTCCAAAGCCCCAACAGCGGCAACGTCTATATACAGTCCACCGGCAACCCCGAACCCAAGCTGGAATTGACGCCCCAGAATGCCGCGGACCGCTGGGCCGAGATATCCATCTATGACAAGCCGCCCATGGATCGCCGCCTTTCCGGCTTGGCCCTCGATTACCGCATCCTGCAGGTTTACAGCCGCGATCGCGGGCAACGGTCCGCGCAGATCGGCTTCAACGTCGGTCAGGGCAGCCAGGACATCGGCTTTCGCAACGACATCCTGGTGCTGTTCAATGCGCTGCCTGCGCGCGCCATCAAACTGCGCGTACGCGACGAGAAGGGCCAACCCGCCATGGCCTCGTTCGTCATCCGCGACCGGTTGAACCGGCTCTATCCGAATCCCTCGAAGCGCCTGGCGCCGGACTTCTTCTTCCAACCCCAAATCTATCGCGGCGACGGAGAAAGTATCAGCCTGCCGCCCGGTTACTATAACATCACTTATACGGGCGGCCCGGAATACCGGGCGCATACCAAGGAGTTCGCGGTAGACGACAAGAGCCCCGCCGAATTGGCCTTCCAATTGGATCGCTGGATCGATCCGGCGCAATTCGGCTGGTATTCCGGCGATCACCACGTGCATGCGGCGGGCTGCTCGCATTACCAGAATCCCACCGAGGGCGTGTTGCCGCAGGATATGATCCGGCAGACATCGGGCGAGCGGCTGAACATCGCTTCGGTACTGACTTGGGGTCCCGATTACTACTATCAGAAACAGTTTTTTTCCGGGCACGACGATCCGCTTTCCAAGCCCGATGAATTGATGCACTACGATCTGGAAGTATCCGGATTTCCGTCGAGCCATTCAGGCCACATCGTGCTGCTGGGTTTGCGCGAGCAGGATTACCCCGGCGCCACGCGCATTTCGGAGTGGCCAACCTGGGATCTGCCGATCTTCCGCTGGGCCAAGTCACAGGGCGCAGTGGTAGGATTCGCGCACTCGGGCTGGGGTCTGGAAGTGATGAGCGACGATCTGCCCAATTACGAGATGCCGGGCTTCGACGGGATCGGCGCGAACGAGTATATCGTGGATGTGACCGAGCCCGGATTGGTGGATTTCATTTCGTCGGTGGACACGCCTTATGTGTGGGAGCTGAGTATCTGGTACCACACATTGAATGTCGGATTCCGCACGCGCATCGCCGGTGAGACGGACTTCCCATGCATCTACGATCAGCGCGTGGGGATCGGTCGCACTTATACGAAGCTCGATGACCTAAGTTATGCGAACTGGCTGCAGGCGCTGAAGGACGGACGGAGTTATGTCTCCGATGGCAAGAGCCACCTGATGGATTTCAAGCTGGACGACACGCTGGTGGGGACTGGCGCGAGTGAAGTGCGGCTGGGCGCGCCTGGCAGCGTTCACGCACAGGTAAAGGTGGCAGCGTACCTGGATGCGCTGCCGGACCAGTCTATTCGCGGCAAGCGCTACAACGAGAAGCCGTACTGGGATGTGGAGCGGGCGCGCGTCGGCGATACCCGCGAGGTGCCTGTGGAACTGGTGGTGAACGGCCAGGCGGTGGCGCGCAAAAACGTACTGGCCGATGGGCAGGTGCACGACGTGGCGTTCGATGTAGCGATCGAAAGGAGCAGTTGGGTCGCCGCGCGGATCTTGCCCGCGGCGCACACCAATCCGATTTTTGTGCTGGTTGGCGGGAAGCCGGTGCGCGCATCGCGGCGTAGCGCGGAATGGTGCCTGGCGGCCGTCAGCCAGTGCTGGACGCAGAAAGCGCCGCGCATTTCGGTGGCGGAATTGGGCGCGGCGCGTCAGGCCTATGATCGCGCACGTGAAGTATATACGAGGTTGATTCGTGAGAGTGAGTGATGTGGGGCGGGCGCTGCTCCCACCCATCGACGGGCGGCCCATCCGGCTCGAAATCCGGCGCGGGCTCACCGACCGCCACGGCGCGGTCC
>DATNMW010000070.1:0-25432 GCA_035602155.1 Bryobacteraceae bacterium
TGGCCAGGAGAAACAAAAGTGCCCCATGTGATCGTCAAGTTCTGGCCTGGAAAATCTGAATGGCAGAAAACACGTCTCGCGGCGAAAATCGCTAGTATGAAAGGCAGGTTATAAACCATGAAAGGCGCTGTTCTTTACGGACCCCGCGATTTGCGTTTCGAGGAACGAAGCACGCCGAAAATCGTTGAGCCGACGGATGCAACCGTAAAGACATCCGCAACCTGCGTGTGGGGGTCTGACTTGTGGCCCTATCGCGGCCTGAATCCGATCAACGGGCCTACCCCAATGGGGCACGAGTATTGCGGCTTCGTCGAGGAGGCCGGCAGCGCGGTCGCCACGATCAAACCCCGCGAATGAAGCGCCAACCGAGTATTTTACGGGCGCGGTCCCTTATTCACGAACGGGGTAAGCCTGTTCGCAAAATCATAAAGGGAGACGTTACCCGGACTCCTCCCGGTGTAGAGCACTGGCATGGCGCTTCGCCTGAAAGCCCCATGACTCATACCGCCTGTAAGGAAATGCAAGACGGCAAAAATGTGGATTGGCTCGAGAAAGTCACGGACCAAGAATATAAGTCGACGCCTCAGTAAACGAACGCGCATTTGTTGGCATTTGCTCACGAATGGACGAGTGCCTTGCAGTAGGTGGAATGGCACTGCTCCGTCCCGACGGCAAGGGAGGTCTTTCGTACCGTAACCCCATCCGGACAGACCTGAAGGTCTGCCTCATTGGCACACCTGTATCCGGCGGGACGACAGCCGCGCGCGATACTCCCAGTTACAAATGAACAATTTAGGCACGACATCGCAATGGCACACAGCGTGCCCGTGCCGAAATCGCTATGCTCGAATCCGTGCAATCCGCAAGAGGTCCGGCGGTGTCCGTGACGATTCATTGCGCAGCCATCGCGCTACTCTTCCTGGCTGGCGCCAACCACAAGGTACAGCAGGCGTTACAGTCCACGTTAGACCGGGTGATACTGGCTCCATATCTGCCGGCGACCGGCCAGGGTGGCGGAGGAGGTGGCAAGAGTTCCCCCTTTCCAGCCAGCCGCGGAGTTCTGCCAAAGATCGCGCCGAGGCAGTTCACGCCGCCGGCCGTCGCGATTCAAAACACCGATCCGACACTGCCCATGGAGCCGACGCTAGTCATCCCGGCGGACGTGAGACTGCCGCAGTTGGACACATCCGCGCTGGGCGATCCGCACGGTGTCGCACTGCCGCCATCGGACGGCCCAGGCAAAGGCGGCGGGATCGGCGATGGCTTGGGTACCGGTATCGGGCCGGGTAAGGGTCCCGGTTTAGGGCCAGGCGACGGTGGCGATACCGGCGGTGGGCTGCGCGGGTTCGCCGGCACGTTCACTGCTCCGCAGGTGCTTTTCAAAGTCGAGCCGGAATTCTCCGAAGATGCACGCAAGGCCAAGCTGCAAGGCGTCGTGATCCTCTATGGCGAAGTGGATACCGACGGCCGGCTACGGAACATCCGGGTGACGCGGGCGCTGGGGTTGGGGCTGGAGGAGAAGGCCATCGAGGCGGTGAAGCAGTGGCGCTTCCGCCCCGGAACCCGTGACGGAAAGCCGGTGGCGGCCCCGGCATCCATCGAAGTGAACTTCCATTTGTTGTAACAAAAGCGCTAGAATGGCACCAGACTGCCCTTAAAGGAGAGCCCGGATGCTTCGCCTGGATTCCGATAAACCGGTCGAGTTTTGCGACGGTTTGCGCCGCCGCGATTTTCTGCATGCGGGTGCGCTTTCGATGCTCGGCTTGGGCCTGAACGACCTGTTCGCCCTTAGGGCGCAGGGCGCCGTCGACCAGAAGAAGGACACCAACTGCATCATGCTGTTCCTGGTGGGCGGGCCGTCGCAGCTCGATACCTGGGACATGAAGCCCAATGCGCCCATCGAGATTCGCGGACCGTACAAGCCTATCAAGACCAATGTGCCGGGCATCGAGATCTCCGAAAACTTCCCGCGCATGGCCAAGCACGCCGACAAGTACGCGCTGATTCGCAGCGTATATCATACGGCCGCCGCGGTACACGATACAGGGCACCAGATGATGCAAACCGGCCGCCTGTTCCAGGGCGGCGTGGAGTATCCGCACATCGGCTGCGTACTCTCGAAGCTGAAAGGGCCAAACGGCGACGTGCCGCCGCACGTGCTGCTGCCGCGGCCCATCGGCAACACCGGCGGCAACATGCCGCACGGGCAGAACGCCGGGTTTCTGGGCAAGACCTACGATCCATTCGTGCTGAACGCGGACCCTTCGGACCCGAATTTCAAAGTGCCGGACATGCTGCCACCGGATTATCTCTCGGCGCTGCGCGTGGACCGGCGCAAGAACTGGCGGGAGATGGTGGATCACACCGTCAGCAAATTCGAAACTTCGCAGGATGCGCGGTTGTTCGACGCCACATTTCACCAGGCTTACACCCTGATGTCGTCGCAGAAGGCGCGCGAGGCGTTCGAGTTGGCGCGAGAGCCTGAACAAGTGCGCCAGAAATACGGGCAGAACCGGTTTGGGCAAAGCTGTCTGCTGGCGCGGCGGCTGATCGAGGCTGGCGTGCGCTTCGTGACCGTCAACATGTTCGAGACGGTGTTTGACGAGATCACCTGGGACATTCACGGATCGAAACCGTTCAGCCCGATCAGTTGCTATCGCGATTTGGTTGGCCCGATGTTCGATATGGCGTACAGTTCTCTGCTGCAGGATCTGCAGGACCGCGGGCTGCTGACCAATACGATGGTGCTGGCGATGGGTGAATTTGGCCGCACACCAAAAGTGAATCCGGCTGGCGGGCGCGACCATTGGCCGCAGTGCTGGAGCATTATCATGGCGGGCGGCGGGGTCAAGGGCGGGCAGGTGATCGGGGCGTCCGACGATATCGGAGCGACGCCAAAAGACCGGCCTACGAGTCCCGCGGAAGTGGCGGCGACCATCTACGAAGGCTTAGGCATTTCCCTCGAATTGGAATTGCCGGGTGCGCAGGGCCGGCCGATTCCGTTGGTGGAGCGCGGTGTGGAGCCGATTAAAGAGCTGTTTGTCTAGGTAGCACATGTATCGATTCTTGCTATTCTTTCTTGCCGCAACAGCATTCGCCGCCGATCTCGCCATCCTGCCCGGACCTGTCATCCTGGACGGCCCGGAGTCCTACCAGCAACTGCTGGCCGAAGCCTCGCTCGATAATCACCAGGAAGACTGGACGCGCACGGCGCACTGGACCTCCTCCAACCCCGCCGTCGCGACCGTAGATCAAACGGGCATGGTGCGCCCCGCAGCCGACGGCGAAACCACCATCACCGCAACATCCCAAGGCCGCACCGCCACACTCGCCGTTCGGGTGAAGAATTCGCGGGCGGCACATGCATGGAGCTTCCGTAACGATGTCATCCCGGTGATGAGCAAAGTCGGCTGCAATTCCGGTGCCTGCCACGGCGCGGCGGCCGGCAAGAATGGATTCAAGCTAACCTTGCGCGGCTACGATCCCGATCAGGACTACGACACCCTCACGCGCGAATCGCTCGCCCGCCGCGTGTCCCTTTCCGAGCCTTCGCACAGCCTGATGCTACTGAAGCCCACGTTCGCCGTGCCCCACGGCGGCGGCAAGCGGTTCTCGACCGATTCGCTCGAATACCGCGTGATCGCGGAATGGATCGCGGCGGGTGCGCCACGTCCTTCCGATAGCGATCCGACGGTAACCGGACTGGAAGTTTTTCCCGCAACTGCCGTTCTGAAACCCGGCGCGGAGCACCAGATTGTGGTGCGTGCGAAGTATTCCGACGGCCGTTTGCGCGACGTGACGCGCTGGGTGCGCTACGGATCGAGCGACGAAGGCGTGGCCTCGGTGGACGATTCCGGGCACGTCAAGATGAACGGCAGCGGGGAGGCGGCCATTACCCTGTGGTACGCCAGCCGCGTGCTCTACGCGCGCATGGGCGTGCCGTACGCCAACCACGTGGACGCGTCCGTTTATACGAAATTCGAGCGGCATAACTACATCGACGATCTGGTGCTGGCCAAGCTGAAAGCGCTGAATATCGCGCCGTCGGGACCGGCTTCGGATGCGACCTTTATCCGGCGCGCGTACCTGGATGCGGCCGGCATCCTGCCCACGTCGGAAGAGGTTGAGGACTTCCTGGCCGACCCGGCGGCGGACAAACGCGCGAGGCTCATCGACCGTCTGCTGGAGCGCGACGAGTACGTGGATTATTGGGCGTACAAGTGGTCGGACCTGATGCTGATCTCCAGCCGCAAGCTGCGCACCAATGCCATGTGGTCGTTCTACAACTGGATTCGCGACAGCGTGAAGGACGACAAGCCTTGGAACAAGTTCGCCTATGAGATTTTCACGTCGTCCGGAGATACGCGCCAGAACGGCGCGCTGAATTACTACGTGCTGCACAAGGATCCCATCGACCTGACGGAGACCGCCACCGAGGCGTTCATGGGAAATCGCGTGACGTGCGCGCGCTGCCATAATCATCCGCTGGAGAAGTGGACGCAGAAGCAGTATTACGAGCTGGTGAACCTGTTTGCGCGCGTGGGGCTGAAGAACGGCAACGAGCCGGGCGACATCGTGGTATATGCCAAGGATACCGGCGACGTGCTGCATCCCAAGCTGTTGAAGCCGCTGCCGCCTACGCCGCTGGACGGCACGCCCATGTCCCTCGATTCGACCGACGACCGGCGCGTGCATTTCGCCGACTGGCTGGTGAGCCCGCAGAACACCTATTTCGCGCGCTCGCTGGTGAATCGAGTGTGGGCGAATTTCATGGGCCGCGGCCTGGTGGAATCGGTGGACGATGTGCGCGCCACCAATCCGGCCTCTAACGAGGAACTGTTCGCAGCGTTGAGCGACGATTTCGTGAAGAACGGCTACGACGTGAAGCGTCTGATCCGCACGATCATGAATTCGGGTGTCTACCAGCTTTCCGCCGATTCGAATGCGGCCAACCAGATGGATACCAAATACTATTCGCGCTATTTTGTGAAGCGGCTGCCAGCGGAGGTGCTGCTGGATGCCATGTCGCAGGTGACCGGGGTGCCCACGAAGTTCACCGGATATCCGGTGGGCATGCGCGCGCAGCAATTGCCGGATGTGCAGGTGCAGTCGCAATTCCTGAGCGCGTTCGGGCGGCCGAAGCGCATTATTTGCGATGCGGGGGAGCGGTCGAGCGAACCGAACATCGCGCAGGCGCTGCACGTGATCAACGGGGAGACGCTGAACAAGAAGCTGAGCGACGCGAATGGGTATGCGGCGCTGGCGGTAAAGTTGGGGCTATCGGATGCGCGCATCCTTGACCATTTATTCTTATCCGCATTCAGCCGTTATCCAACGGACGCGGAGCGGCAGCCGTTGCTGGATGCGTTGCACGGGGCGCGCGCGTCGACAGGGTCGCCGGACGTGCGGCGCGAAGTGCATCGCCAGGCGCTGGAGGACATGATGTGGGCCATGCTAACCAGCAAAGAGTTCTTGTTCAACTATTGATCACCGTGGGGCGGGCAATTTTGCCCGCAGCCGCTTTTCAGGCGGCTCTCTGCCCAGATGCAGCCTTCAGGCACAGGCGGGATTGTTTGGTAGCCTCGAACGGACTTGGCGCCGGCGAGGGCGCAATTCTACGAGTAGATGCGTCTGATTGGTGTGACGCGGACTCCGCGGGAGCGATCTCGTCTGGAACGCGGTCTGGCACGTTTGGGGGCTCGGCCCGGGCGCAAACCTCCGGCTCAATTACGAATCGACAATGTAACTGAACCTGCCTCTGGAATCTCGCGGGCGCAGCATCCCAGGCGATGGCCTCAGCTACCGCCCGCCTGGGTCATTTTTGGAAAGTGCACGTGGGTCATTCTTGGCGCGCGCCGAAGCCGCCCTGCGGCAAGGCCATTAACCACAGCAGACGTATGCCGAGGCGTCAACGACGCGACTAAACGGAAGAATGTCGTCGGCCGTTAAGGTTTTGGCCATCGATTGCATTCTAGCGGGATCACGCACGCACCGAGCCGGACTTGGGTGACGCCACTTCCCCGGCGATCCGTCGGCCTCCAATAAGGAACCCGCCTCAAACAGCTTCGAGATCGACACGCACGCGGAAATCCAGCGCTGTCGCGATGTTGACCAGCGCGTCGAGCGAGAAGCGCGAGACCCGGCCGCGCGGCAGATCATTGATCGTGGCTGCGTTACGCCGCATCGTCTTGCCGCTTCGCCCTGGGTCCAGCCATGTTGTTCTAGGCGTGCCGCGATCTTCTGCATCAGTTCCGCCCGTGCTCTTAGATTCTCAGCTTGTTCGGGGGTGTCCGCGATCGCATCCCAAACACTCGCATAGCTTTCGGATTTGCTCATATCCTGCCTCTCAAGAGTTGCCCAAACCGTCTTTTCGCGATTTCAAGACCCTTCTTCGGCGTGCGTCGTGTCTTCTTGTGGAAAGCGTGCAGAACGTACACAGCGTCAGCGCGTCTGGCGAAGTAAATCCCGCGATAGGCGCCGCTCGATTCCAAAACGCGAATCTCTTCCACACCCTTGCCGATGGAAGTTAATGGCTTGAAAGTCGTCCGGCTGGTCGCCTCGCTGGGACCTTATCAAGTTGGTAACCGGCGTCGTGACGCGCGCTCTCGGGAAAGTCTCGCAAGCACTTGAGCGAATCGCCAAGGAAGCGCACCGCTCGCATTGATGAGTTCTAGCGCGGTGCTGGCTTTAGACAGTCCGTTTCTAATTTCCCCTTTCAAACCGTGCGTGCCGTTTTCCGGCACACGGCTTACCGATGATCTTCGAGGTGTGGCTTGCGCCGGGTACATTCCGTATAGCTGATCGCCGGTGAATGAAGCCCGTTTGGTTGGCCGTTGCCCACCCCGCCGATACTCCAGCGTCGCAAGCTCGTCACCACAAAATAGTCCATCTTGTTGAACTCCCGGTCGGCGATCCCCGTCCGGAAATAGGTCCCCCAGCCGCGAAGCACGGGCGTCAGTTTGGCGACGATCTGCTTCACTTCTTGCCCGCTTTGCCGCTTGCCGGTCAACTCTCGCACGCGATCGCGAAGTTTCTTCGTCGCCCTCGGACTGGGCCAGCGCTGCATGTAATGCCAACGGGGATTCCGCTGCACGCTCCGTCTCTTATGCAGTAGCGAAGAGGCTACACAACGCAAAGTTATTCTAATTGCAAAGGTCCGATTAATTCACAGCTCCCCAGAGCGTGCCCCTGGACTGCCCCGCGAATCATCCCAGAGACCGGTATTGGCTGGAGTAAAACACCAGGGGATCGCCATCCTGGCAATTGGCGTGTAGGACTTCGCCGATGACGAGGTCATGGTCCCCTGCTGTCACCACCTTCCACCGCGAGCATTCCAGGGTAGCCAGCACGTCCGGCAGCAGCGGCACCCCGGTCTGCCCCGCATACCACGCAACCCCCTGGAATCGGTCGTAGCCGCGGCCCGCGAACTGATCGGAGAGTTGGCGCTGACTGGCGCTCAGAATGTTGATTCCGAAGTGGGAACTGATATGGAAATGTTCCAGGATAATGGCGCTCCGATCCACGCACACCAGGACTAGCGGCGGCACGAGCGACACCGAGGTGAAGGAATTGGCCGTCATGCCATGCGCCGCGCCGTTGGCGTCCTGCACGGTGACCACTGTGATGCCGCTGGCGAACTTGCCGCAAATGCGGCGGAACTGCTGCTTTTCGATACGGGAAAGGGGCGGCTCCGGGGGATGGGACATCGATGTCGAATTTAGCACAGGGGATGCACTTAATACCAGCCTGCCCGCGAAACCGCTCGAGCCAGAGCGCGCGATCGTACTGGTCATCCCCGCGCGCCGCGGCGGCGCCCGGCAGAACGTAGGTATTCCAACTTGACTCCGGCCTTTCGATTCGTTAGGTTGATTACTATTATCTTCGGATATTCGTCATAGGAGGCGATGCGTGAAAGCAGGGCTGCCGCTACTTCCATTGATCCTGGCCGCCAATCTTCTGGCGAAGCCGGCTCCGCCCAAGCCGCCCGCCCCTGCCGCTCCCGCTGCGCCGACATTCACGCGGTACGAATTGGGATGGTTCTGCCCAAACGATAAGACGTGGCGCCAGAATGCCGTCCCTTGCCCCAGCGGGTTGCCGCCGCTCCAAGGCAACAATGCAGCCGCCATTGTCAAGGTTCTTTCCCTGAACGCAAAATTCGATCTTCTATATTCCAAAGATAACGAGATTGTTATTTTGTGTAAGGAAAAGATTACCTGCGCTCCGAGCGATTTGAAGGACATCGAGAAGGAAATCAACGACAGGACGCAGCCTCCCAACAACCCCACGCCGCCTTACCTTGAGCCTTTGCCGTACTTTTGCCTGAGCGGAACGTTACAAGAAGCGCCCGCGCATTCCAGGAATTGCGTGGCGCCAAAGCTGGTTCGAGCTTCTAAGGACTTGATCCAAACGGCGCTCAAAAACGACCCGGACTTCGTCTTGACCGACGGTGGGGACGCCCGCCTCCTGGTCGCCTGTAAATCTGGCAGCCCTTGCGTGAAACAACAAATCAGAGCCAAAATTGTCCACGCGGCTAAGCCATCGCCGGCGTACATCCAGGATGTAGACGTGCCCGCCGGCGCGGCGGGCACTATCGCGGGAGCCATCAAGAAAGCCGGGCCATTGGGAATCACCGCGGAGGCAATCGGCTCCGACAGAATCCGGCTCGGAAACGACGCCGCGGTTTCGGCGAAAGATGTGGCCGCGATCCTCCAGCCTTACCTGTATGGAGGATCACCCCCGCCGGTGGTACGCATGTTTTACCAGTTACCCACAGTAGTCGTACCGGCCGCCAATCCATCTTCCAGCGCTTCGAACTCGACTTCCAACAACGCGAGTTCGTCCCCGAATAACAGCTCTAATAATTCCCCCGCGACTCCCGGGAACGCCACCACGCCTGCCAACAATACGGGTAGCCCCGCGCCTGGCAATAGCCCCGGCGCAAATCCGTCCGGCAGCCAGCAGCCTTCCTCCTCGCAGACATCCGCCGGCGGGGGCGCCGGTTCGACCAGCGTCACATTTGCGGTTAAGTCGCAGACGTCCACCTCCACGGACTCCGGCGCCGCGGATACCGGCGGTGCCCCTGCGGGAAACGGGGGTAAGGACGCGACAAACCCTTCGGCTCCGGCTGTAACGACGACAACTACGGCCACGATTACACCGCCGCCCGCGGCCCCTTCATCGCCCACGCCGCCCCAAATCATCAAGGACATGGTTGCCGTCAACGACAACGTGGTCTTTACCAACACCAGCGACGACAGCTTAGTCTGGCAGCGCGCGCGGCTGCTGACGCTGCTGGACCTACCCCGACCCGAAGTGCTGATGAACGTGTGGAGCTACGAAGCGACTTCGCCGGACGGCCGGGAAATTCTCCGCAGCGCCGAAAAGGTGCGCGACCTGGTCACCGCGCAAAACGACGCGCTCCAAAACTCCATTCAGTTCGGATGGGCCTATCTGAGCCGTGAGATGGAGAAGCATGTGGCTTGTAAGGACCCGTGCCAAACTCCACCCGAGCAGGGCCCGCAGCCCGCGACCGAGTTTAAGCCTCCCGCCGGCCAAGTGGATGATCCGCTGCTGATATTCCTAGATCTTGCAAAGGCCAAGGAGGAGAAGAAGCACGCCGACGACGAGGAGCGGCAGGCCGACGCGGAGGAGCAGTGGGCCGAGATCTGGGAGTGGCGGGCTGCACATGATGCAGTGGCAGCCAAAGAGCGCGTGTTGATGGCAAAGGCGGAACTGCACCAGGAATTGGACTCCCAACCCGCCAAGCAGCCAACCGGGCATCCCGCGCTGCAGGCTGAAACTCCACTGGATAAGGCCCTACAGGCCCTTAAGGAGGCGCAGGACCACTTGGATCGGGCACTGCACAAGAGGACGGTTGCGCAAGTAAAGCTCACGACCGCCAAGGAAAGGCTGCAGGCTGTGTCCGACAAGTTCGAAGCGGCGCAACGCACAGTGGAAAACCTGAAGGCCGACCCGCAAGCTCTGCTTAAGTACGCTCAACAAAAGCTGGAGGATGCCCAGGCGGCGCGGGCGGATCGGGATAGGCAGTTCGACCTGCAACAAGCGCAGGATTTGTTGAACAAGGCGCAGGATTTGAACAAGGCACAGGAAGCGTCCAGCCTGCCGGATGGTCTCCAGCCGGTTCGCGATGCGCTTGAGAGTTTAATGAAACCTTTGTCGGGTGCATTGGAAGACTTGAAAGGAGCCGAGGGCAACGACGAAAGTGAGAAGAGTAAACTGGACGACGCCAGGACGAAGTTGGGCGCGGCGCAGAAGGAGCTTACGGACGCCTTGGCGGCGCTCAACTCACAGCCGGCAGGACTAAAGAGCGCTAAGAGCAGCCTGGAGAGGGCGGACCAAGCGCTGCAAGACGCCGCAAACGATCTCCGCGACGCGCCGGCCAAGAACAAGGCCGAGCGGCAAAAGCTGGAAGATGCCTGGAACAAGCTCTGCGAGGCGCAGAACGGATTAAGGTCCGTGCGGGACGGACTCGAAGAGGACAAGTTCGGAACAGCGCAGGAGGCACTGAGGGACGCGCAAGAGGCGTTCACAAGGCTTGACCAGGGGAATGCAGAGAAAGCGCGGAAAGAAGCGCTAAGGGAGGCGCTGGACGCCCTGCGCAAGTTGACGCCGCCGGCGCGGCTAGCGAAGGACCCGTTCTTCAACACCGAGTTTTACAACTACATTACCCAAAAATTCGCCACGGACGACCACAACTTCCTCGGCGAAATGGCGCGGCAGGAGTGGGGCTTCTGCCCGAGCGGCCGTTACTGTCTCGGTTTCACAGAGGCATTCCAGCCGGTCCGCCCTAACCTTACCAGTATTCTCCTGGGCGCGATCGCCTCCGACACGCCGCTAAAAACAATGTTGACCACCATCGGCTGTATGGAAGGAAAGTACGAAGTTTACCCCGAATGTTTTCCGCGCAGGTCGAAGGTGAGTGATCTCATCCAGGAGGCCAAGATACTACGCGAGGCGAAAGACCAGACATCGCCGAAGTGCCCGGGTTGCGATAAATCGCCCCAGTGCTCGAGTTGCGATGAGGTAGAAACCGCGAAGGAGATGCTGCGAAACGATCGCAGTAAGCTTTCCAAGAAGAAGGCCGCCGCTACACCTGCCGACGAAACCAGGCCCGTACGCGCCTGTCTGCGCGACCAAAGACACAAGCTCATCGATGAAAAGCGCTATCGCGATAACCTCAGTTGCGAAACGCTCGATCAGATTGCCCTGGAGGCTCAGGACAGGTGTGGCGTACCGCAGACTCTCCCACTGAGCTGCTTCACCCTGCAGGCCGCGCAGAGTTTCTCCGCCGGCGGCGGCGATTTCTCCACTTTCACGCTGAAGAGCCTCAATGAGTTGGCGGAAGTCAGGCTGGCCGATGTCGCCATTGAAGCAAAGGCGGTGGATTACCGCAACGACCGCGTCGGCCTGCTGCGCGCCGCCATTGCCGACTTCCTGTTCAACTATAAGATATCTCAGGAGTATCCGAAGGAGTTCACTCCGTATAACCTTCAACACTCCGCGCAGGAATTGAACGCCGAACTAAATCCGCTGGTAGTCTCCTTCAACCAGGACGTAGCGGCTTGCTCACGCCATCTATCCGATCGCCTGGAGGCCGGCGCTCCCAATCAAACCAGTTTCGCTCAGTTATGGCGAAACCAGAAATCGTTCCTTAGCGATGGCATCATAACCGTTCGCGGCATCGGGGGCGACCAAAGCATGGTGGACACCCAAACCCAGAACTTTTTCAAAGTCACGCAGCCGAAGTCTTTAAGCGATATTCTCAACGCCGTTACCGGCCAGGGCGCGGGCGCGTCCAGTTCGACCACGGCGGTCATGTCCGCGCTGCAAGCCGGAGCATTGACTCCGGCCGCAGCTCTTTCGGCCCTCGCAGCCATCACACCGACGACAATGCAGGCGCAGATCGGAAGGCAATTGACGTTCACCGTCACCCCGTACACGCTGCCGGGCGCGTCCTCCGCCGAACTCGCTGTGAGCCTGATCGCCGGCGATAGCGCGCCTCCGGCGCTGTACCAGTCCGGAGCCGCCACCAGCCTTACCGATCCCCTTTCGCATATTGCCAAATTCAATGTCAGTACCCGGGTGCGGGTGGAATCGGTCAAAATGTTCGATCTGTCCTCTTTCTCGGCGCTGGTGCAACGCCCCCGCAACAAGGTGCCCCTGCTCCCGCCGCTGATCGAATTGCCGTGGGTCGGCAGTTTCGCGCGCCTTCCGCTACCCGGCGCCAAGCAATACCACCGCAGCACCGCGATTGTCAGCGCCGTCATTGTTCCGACGGCCACCGACCTGGCCTATGGACTCGAATTTACGCCCGACCGGCAAGTTACGCCCCGCCTACCGGAAGACGGTCCCACTGGGGAGACATACCAGTTGCGGTCCGTAATCTCGCTATCGCAATTCAAGAACCTGCCTATTCGCACTTTTCACAAGGCTATGGTGGATTGCTTCGCCACGAAGCAGGAGATCGCATTCCCAGGCGGATACAAAGGCGGATGCCATGGCCTGACATTCGATAAGCTCCCGCGGGAGTTCTAACTAGACCGGGTTAGCTACTGGAGATACACCGTGACGCTATTGGAGTACTGCACGCTCTCGGGATTCTTCGAGCAAACCATAAGAGCTACCGGCACCAGCCCCGCATTGGCGAGGGTTGCAGGGATTTCCACGTTGATCTGGTCCTCCCCTGGAAAAAGGGACGGTCCGGCATAACTCGTAGGCAGCGTCTCGGCGCCGATCATCACGTATACTTTGATCGTCGCATTGTTCGCGGCGTTGTGCAGTCCGGTTCCGTAAAGCACCAGATAGGAACCACCGGAGCCTACGCTTAAGGTGACCGGAATGCAGCTACCCGGCCCGCCGGACGGGCACTGGAAGACATCCGTAATCTGAAAGTTGCTGGTCACATACTGCGCCCAAGCCACCCCCGTGCCGGTCTCGTTGGCCGAAAACAGGGCGGGAGCGGCCGGGGCCACCATTATCGTTCCGGACTGCGAGCCGGACGGGCTGATCACCGTATACGTGGCTAGACCGGGCTCGGCTGTAACGGGCATGAGCGCGTTGATCTGACCGGGACTCACATAAAACAACGGCAGCACATCCTGGGAACTGTCGCTGTATGTAATCGTGATGCTGGTCCCGCCGAGAACAATGGGCAACACGGGAGTGGTCGCCGAGATCGGGGCGGTACCTAGCTTGGTGCCGTAGATGCTCACCAGCGACCCGGGCGCGGCCAGCGGGGTCCCGCTCGCCGCCGATACCATTGCAAGGCTGGGAGTACTGTCGTTCAGCAATACGGTTACGTTATTCGCGCCGGTGTCCGTAATCGCAAGATCGAGTTTGCCATCCGCGTTGAAATCTCCTACGGCCATGGCCACTGGCGATGGCGCGCCCGGGAGAGTAGTACTCACGGGAGTCTGGAATCCGCCGGTTCCAGCCCCTAGCAACACCATCACGCTACCGGAACCGTAATTCAATACCGCGAGATCCGGGTTGCCGTCGCCGTTGAAGTCGGCGGCCACAACGGAAACTGGTTGGCTTCCGACCGTGATTGGGCTGCTCGACGCGGGCGTGAACGTGCCGAGCGGATTGTCTAACAGCACTGAAATGTTGTTAGTCCCTTGATTGGCGGTTACAAGATCGGGCAATCCGTCGCCGTTCAGGTCCGCCACCGCGACCGAAATTGGATACGGCATCGCAGCTCCCACGGGTAGCGGCGAAATTACCGGAACCGTAATGACCGTGGTGAGCGTGAACGCCGCCCCATTTGCCGCTCCGTTGCCCTCCAGCACTGTCACTGTGCCGTCCAATTCGTTGGCAACGGCCAAGCCAGGATATCCGCCGAAGTTGCCCACGGCCAACGAAACAGGGTGATTTCCCGCTGACGCGGTTACCGGAACGCCGAATGTGCCATTGCCGTTGCCCAGGAGGATGGCAATGTTATTGGGCGGGCTGGTTTCATTTGCGATAGCCAAGTCGATGTTACCGTCCCGATTGAAGTCGGCGACGGCGAGAGGGCCGGGAAAACTGAAACCCGACGCAACCACGCTGCCGACCGTGAAATTGCCCTTCCCATCGCCCTGCAGGATGGTTACGGTGCCGTCGCTGAGGCTTGCCACAGCCAAGTCCAATTTGCCTTGACCGTAGAAGTCGGCTGCAACAATCGAACTGGGGCTGGCTATCGAGATAGGCTGCGCATTCGGCGCGGGAGCAAACCTGCCTGTCATCGTACCCAACAATATGGTTATCGCATTGCCTGTGGTATCGGCGATGGCAAGATCCGGAAAGGAGTCCCCGTTGAAGTCTCCCACAGCCACGGCAGTCGGGCCTGCGCCCGCCGGGAAGGGGCTGCCCGGAGCCGGTTGGAACTGCGCCCGTGCCCCGTTTGGGAGAGCCAGCGCGAAGCCGCCCGCAATGCATATTGTCAGTAGTCCGTGTCTCCTCACCACCCACCTCCCTTCTCTCACCATCGCAATCCGGCCGAGAGCGGAAACAATCTTGTGCCGGAATTGACGGCCAGACCTTGCACGAAGCGCCCTTCCAAGTACAACCGCAGTCCTCCTCCGTGCCGCGACAGTCCAAAATCCGCTCCGCCGCCACCATCGACGACACCGGAATTTCCGCCTTGGCCGAAAACTCCGGGGCTATTGGGTTGGAGCAGCACGCCCTGGCTCGACGTCCCGGTAAACTCGATGGTTCGCCGGAACCAGCCGAAACCGGCCAGCCCGTAAACACTTACGTGATCGTTGACCGCATATCGAATCGTCGGATCGAGCGTGGCGGTGTAGAACTTCGCCTGCGCCGCCGTTGCGGATAGCAGCGCGGTATTCAGGGGGTTCGCCAGAATCGCTTTCTCCACCGCGCCCCAGTTCACGCCAGACCGGTCGTAAAGGAAGTTCGCGTTCAGAAATACGCTCCAGCGACGCATCGATACAAAGCAGCCGCCTTCCATCTTGGGCACGGGCGATGCAGTCAGGGCTAAACCGCCGCCCACCTGGAAGGTGGTCGCCCCGTAAATGTTCTTCCCATCGGTTCCGGCGACGTACGCGATCCCCGATCCGGCGCCGATCGTAAACGGATGAAAGTTGGCGGAAGGGCGCTCCTGACAAGCTTGGGCCAAGCCCTTCTGCGGCACCCCCAGCAGTGCGGCGGCCACAACCAACAAATAAGGGAGACTGAGGCTGAACAAAGCCTTTGAGCGCAAGCATTCACCTCCGATTCGACCGGCCACGCGATCAATCCTCGAACGAAAGAGTGTCTTTGATCTTACTGTCACTCAGGAGGAAAATGCAATGCTACCGCGGAATTTTACGCATACCGCCCCCTGATATGGTTCCACCGTACGCGCATCGGTTCCAGAAATGCCGCCAGCCCCCGCAGCGTGGTCATCTTGGTGCCTTCCACGTCGTTCCACCTCACGGCCACTTCGATTTCCCGGTACCCCAGCCGCCGCCCGATGAACAGCACCTCCGCGTCGAACCCAAAGCCGTACAGCAACTGCCGCTGGAAAATGTCGCGCGCCGCCCGCGCTTCGAACAACTTGAAGCCGCACTGCGTATCGTGGAATGGCAGCCCCGTGCTTGCCCGCATCACCAGGTTGAACACCCGCCCCACGTTTTCCCGGAACCACGATTGGTGTACGCCGATCAGCCGCCGGTCGAGCGCCCGCGACCCTACCGCCACTTGCGCGCCGTCACGCTCCGCGGCCTGCCACAGCTTGTCCAGTTCTTCGATGGGTGTGGAAAGATCGGCGTCCGTGAACAGCGCCCATTCTCCGCGGCACTCCAGCATTCCGTGCCGCACCGCGTAGCCCTTGCCGCGGTTGCCCGGATTGCGCAGGACACGTAGCTCCGGGAACGCTTCGCGCATCTCCTCCGCCACCCGCGCGGTGCCATCCTTGGACCCATCGTCCACCACCAGAATTTCGGCGTACGGCCAACCGCCCCGTTGCAGATAGCAGATCACCTGCCGCAGCGTTGCGGGCAGCCGCTTCTCTTCGTTGTAGGCTGGAATGATAATAGAGATTGATCGGGTCAAGGAAGACCCATAATACCTGAATTCCCTTTAGGAGAACGATTTGTCCCTGGAAGACGAGCTATTGCAGCAACGCCTCGCGCGGATTCGCGAGATCGAGGCGTTGGGTTTCCGCCCCTACGGCCAGCGCTTCGAATTCAGCCACACTATTCCCACCATTCTGGACGAATATGCCTCGAAGACCGCCGAAGAGCTGGCCGCGCCGGTGCATGTGCGCATCGCCGGACGCGTCGAAACCTTGCGCCGCATGGGCAAGGCCGGCTTTGCGCATCTCACGCAGTCGGGCGCGCGCTTGCAGATTTACATCAAGAAGGATGCCATCCCCGAGCGCGATTTCGCCCTTTATCAGTTAATCGATCTGGGCGATATCATTGGCGTGGAAGGCTACCTTTTCCGTACCCGCACCGGCGAATTGAGCGTGCACGTCGAGGGCCTGGAGTACCTCGCCAAAACCCTGCTCTCCATGCCCGAAAAATGGCATGGCCTGGAAGACGTCGAAACGCGCTATCGCCAGCGCTACCTCGATCTGATCGCCAATCCCGAGGTGCGCCAGGTCTTCCTCACCCGCAGCCGCATTATCGCTTCGTTCCGCCGCCAGCTCGAAAGCCATGGATTCGTGGAGGTCGAAACCCCCATGATGCAGCCGCTCTATGGCGGCGCGACGGCGCGGCCCTTCGTCACACATCACAACACGCTGGATATCGACCTGTACTTGCGCATCGCGCCGGAGCTGTACCTGAAGCGGCTGCTGGTGGGCGGACTGGAGCGCGTTTACGAGATCAATCGCAACTTCCGCAATGAAGGCCTGTCCACGCATCACAACCCCGAGTTCACGATGCTGGAGTTCTACCAGGCGTATACGGACTACCGCGGCATGATCGATCTTTCCGGCGAACTCCTCGCGCAGGTGGCGCGCGACGCAACCGGCGGCGTGGAAGTGGAGTATCTGGGCCATAAACTGAATTTCGGATGCCTGCAGCGCTTCACCATGCGCGACGCGATTGCGGAGTTCTGGCAGGGCGACGGGCGGCCCAGTATGGCCGAGGTGCGCGACCCCACATGGCTGTTGGGCCACTCGGGCAAGACTACCCCCGGCGAGGCGCTCGCCGATATCTTCGAGCGCGTGGTCGAAGATCAGCTCATCCAACCCACCATTATTTACGACTATCCCGTGGAGACATCGCCGCTCTCGAAGACGAAGCCGGACGATCCGGCGTTTGTGGACCGCTTCGAGATCTACGTGGCGGGCATGGAAGTGGCCAACGGCTACACCGAGTTGAACGATCCGCAGGAGCAGCGCCGCCGCTTCGACATGCAGCTTGCCATGCGCGAGCGCGGCGATGAAGAGGCCCACCGCATGGACGAAGACTATGTCCGCGCCCTCAGCTACGGAATGCCGCCCGCCGGCGGCGAAGGCATCGGCATCGACCGCCTGACCATGATCCTGACCGGCTCGAAATCCATTCGCGATGTGATCCTGTTTCCGCTGCTGCGACCGGAAGGCCCCATCGATCTGGTGGCCCGGCTGCGCGAATTGGACGGGCGCTAATCCGTGCCCACTTCTTTCGAACTGTTTGTCGCCCGGCGCTATTTGAAGGCGCGCCGAAAGGAAGCCGTCATCTCCGTCATCACCGCCATTTCCATTTTGGGGGTGGCCGCCGGCGTGATGGCGTTGGTGGTGGCGCTGGCCATCAACAATGGCTTCCGCGATACGCTGCAGCGTAACCTGCTGGGCGCCATGGCGCACATCAACGTGCAGGAAAAGGAGCCGCGTAACGGCATCGAAAACTGGGAAGCGCTGGCCGCCCGGATCCGCCAGGTTCCGCACGTCACCGCCGCGGGACCGGCGCTCTACACTCCCATCTTCTTCTCCGGCCCGGTTATGTCGAAGGGCGGCATTCTGAAAGGTGTGGACATCGCAGCCGAGATGCAGATCAGCGACACGCTGCGCCACTTAAGAGCTGGCTCGGTGGACCGCCTGCACGCGGCGCCGGATGGCGGTGTCCCCGGCATCATACTCGGCGCGCGGCTCGCGGAAGACATCGGCATGCAGCTCGACGGCATGGTGAACGTGACCAGCCCGCAAGGCGAACTGACGCCCTTTGGGCCGCGTCCCAGTATCCGCCGCTTCCGCGTGGTGGGAATCTTCGAGTCCGGCTTTTACGATATCGACGACAGTTGGGCCTATACTTCGCTGGCGGCCGCGCAGCAGGCGCTCTCGCTCCAAGACGTCGTCAATCAGCTCGAAGTGAAGCTGGACGACCTGAACCGCGCTCCAGAGGTTGCCCGGACGATCGAGCAGATCGCCGGGCCGAAGTATGCCACCACCACCTGGATGGAGCGCAACCGTCAACTGCTGAACGCCCTCAAGATGGAGAAAGCGGTGACGGTGGTCACCATCGGACTGATTGAACTGGTGGCCGCTTTGAACATACTGATCACGCTGGTGATGATGGTGATGGAGAAGTATCGCGACATAGCCGTGCTAATGTCCCTGGGCGCGCGGCGCGCGCAGATCCGCGGGATCTTTATGTTGCAGGGAATCCTGATTGGCGTGGTCGGCACGGCGTTTGGTTTGGCCGCCGGATACGGGCTTTGCTACTTCGCCGACCGCTACCGCTGGATCCGCTTGGATGAGCAGGTGTACGCGCTGAGTTTCGTGCCCTTCGAGCCGCGCTGGGTGGACGGGGTTTGGATAGCAGCTGCCGCGATTTTAGTCAGTTTCCTGGCCACCATCTATCCGGCGCGCAACGCCACGCGCATCGCGCCCGCGGAAGTGCTGCGGTACGAATAATTCGCGGACGGGCGCCAAGGCATCAGGATCCCGCTGCAGCGCCTGCGCTCCGCCCGGATGCTGGTTTTGTGCGGCAGATGCCAACCATGTCGTAAGAACTATAGGCATCGCACTACTTCTCGTGTCTCGGGAGATAAAGACGTTCTAGACTGTGCGGTCGTGAACTGGGAAAAGGGATTCAAGCGCCTGTTCGCGTCGCGACGGATCCTGCCTGCTCATCGCCTTCGCGGAACACGGATCGAATGGGGATGCGCTAGTCATCATGTCGGTCGCCGTTCCCGCCGTTGCGTACGTTCTCCTATTCAAAGTTCTGCCGTGGATCGGCCGGGGTTCAAGCGATGAAACAAATTCTTCTCGTTACGCTGCTTTTCAGTCTGGTCGCCCGTATGGACAAGGTGATGTCGAGCTGGGTCGGCAACAGCTATGGAAACGTGGTCGCCGCCTGGGGACCACCGGACCAGATTTTGGACGATGGCGCGAGCGGCAAGATCCTGGTCTACACGAAGACTCGCTCGTACACCGTTCCGGGAACGGCGACTACGCACACCAGCGGGACCGCCACAGCCAACGGAAGCACCGTATACGGCTAGGCCACCAGCACCACCACGTTATACCCCCGGCCAAATGTATTTTGGAAGGTCTATCGGATGCTCTGGCTGAACAGGAATGGAATCGTCTACAGATGGTCGTGGCGGGGATTCTAGGCGGGATCTTTTCGAGAGAAAATCTGCTGGGCCTCTCGGGCGCATATCCTGCAAATGCCCGGACGGAGTTTCACAATCTGGCTGGCGGGTACCGATTCATCCACTGGTTGTCGGCACAGGGACCACAACAGACCGCTCTGGCCCTCGCCGTAGAGATGCGCGGTGTTGCTTCGGCGCGGCGTGCACATGAAAATCTTTAGGTAACCAGAAAGCCGCTCCGCGACTTTAGATTTCAACTCGTGCCATTGTTCGTCAGTGAGCAATTTCTTGAGTTTGCTAGCCGTTAGTTTTTCTTTCATCGGCGCCGCCGTCCTTTCCCACTAACCATTATCTAGCACGCGAACACGATAGATTCATCCGATAAGGCGAGGATGGATGTCAAAGGGAATAATGATAGCGAGCACCATCCGCAGGAGGTTCGACGCGCCGCCACCCATCATAAAGCCCTTAGTACAGTTGGCTGGGGTACCGGCTGACGACGACTATGCCCGAAGGCTCATGGGGAGTGGGCGAGCCTCCAGTGGTCGTCCTCGGTTCTTTCGCGGGGTATGCCTTGCGCCTCGAACGGATGGGGTGGAGTAGGGTGGATCGACGTAGTGAAGCGTCGACGGCGAATCGTGGGCGAACATGACCTCGGTCGCAGGCCGTTCCCCGATGATGATAGGAAAGACGATCAATAAAGAAATTCAGTGCCCTTGGAAAGTTGGCCCAGCCATGCGCAGGCATAGGTACCCCTTCGATTCGAATTGGCCCGAAGGCCGGACTTTTTGAAGGTGGAATCCGAACCATAGCCCACGAACCATAGCCCACGAAGGATCTAATGATTCGTGTTGGCGGCGAGTTCGACGAGATCGCGGACCCCTTATAGGCCCCGAAATTCAGGTCGCGGATCCGCTTACCGGCCTCGTCTACCCGGTCAAGTGCCTGCCTGTCGAGAAAATCCGCCCTTGCGGGCTGCATTCCTTTGGTGTAATATTTAGTGTATGGAATGGGAGGTCCGGTTCACCGATGAACTCGGTGCATGGTGGGACGGGCTCACGGCGGACGAGCAGGAGAGTGTCAACGCTTCCGTAATTCTGCTCCAGAAACGGGGTCCGAACCTCGGCTTCCCGCACAGTTCCGGCGTGGCGCAGAGCCGCTACTCCCATATGCGGGAGTTGCGGATTCAACACGCCGGCAGGCCATACAGGGTGTTATACGCTTTCGATCCGGAGAGGTCGGCAATCCTGCTGACCGGCACCGACAAGAGCGGAAACGATCGGTGGTACGACGTCTTCGTGCCGCGCGCCGACAAGCTGTATGCCGAGTATCTTCGGGAACGCGCACAAACACAGGAGAAACGAAATGACACGAAACTTCAGGGAGTTGCAGCAAAAGATGCGGCCCGGATCGCGGGCCAGAAGCGAGGTAAGGGCCACCGCAATGCTAAAGGACATGGCCCTCGATGAATTGCGCGCTGCCCGCTTTATGACCCAGCAGGAACTCGGAAATAGGTTGGGCCTGAAGCAAGCCGCTATCTCCAGGATGGAGCGGCGCACCGACGTCTACGTGAGCACCCTTGCCAAGTTTGTCGAGGCCATGGGAGGGCAGCTCGAAATCCGGGTGGTGTTTCCCGATGGAGCAGTTCGAATCAACCAGTTCAGCGATGCGTGGGGGACGGTACAAAAGGGCAGGTCGATGCCTCGGTCGTGAGATTTCGGTCAGTAGAGCGAGGGCGGGACGGTCGTTCAGTCAACTCGAGGTGAAGTTGGACGACCCGAGCCGCGCGCCGGAGAGGGTGTGTCGATCGGAGTGGCCGACGTCACTCACCTCCCGCTGAACTTAATAAGCAAAAAGGCTGACCAAACGGATTGTCCTATACTGTTCGGGTAACGTCTCAGTCCACAATGGGACCGTTGTATTCGGCGCAAACTCGAATTCCTCCGAATAGATCCCCGAGGCGTTCTGGGGACGGCCAGCCATAAACATCCAGTTTCCCTCCGTGAGCAACTGCGCACTGCCCGCTCCCGGGGAGTAGACGCCCAGGGGATACACGTCGACCCCGGTCACTGTGAGCGCGGCTTCATCGATCTGATAGACCAGGCCCCGGCTGAAGCCCCCGGACGAGGCGTGACGTCCATTCCCGTTGTCGAACATACTGTATGTGCCGGGAATCGGACTGGTTACGTCGTGGGGATGATCCTCCCACGGGTCCTTTATACTGGTCGACTCCATGGTGAAATTTCCACCTTTGCCCAGTATCCAGACAACGCTTCCGTTGCCGGCGCCATTCTGGTATGCGACCTTCACGATCCAGTTCTGATTGCGCAGGTTGATTACCAGGTTCCCATCGGCGGGATCGTACCACACCGAATTCGCATGCAGCCAATCCTGTGCGACCGTCGCCAGCGTGATGGGACATGAGTTCGGTTCAGGCATGCACGTTTCCCCAAGGATGGCGCGCCGGTTGATGTATGGAAACTGAGCCGCGCTAAAACTGTCCCAGACCCACTCTACGGTCCCGGCCGCGTCCATGACCACGACCTTATCTCCCAGGATGTCGCAATAGTTCGTGGGAAATTGCGCCGTCGGGCACTGTGTCGTACTGGTCACCATCATCTCTTCGTGGCCGATCACGGCCGTGCGCGCGTTCGGAATGCGGGTTGCCTCATGATTCCAATCCAGCAGCGGTTGCTGGCTCGTAATCGGCGCCTGCAGGTTTGCCGACTTCAGCGACCACTCGTTCACGATCTTCGCAACCCGGCCGGTAGTCAGCCCGGTTTCGTATACCAGATAGTCCCCGCTCGCGAGAACCGGGGAGAGACCGAGAAACGTATTGGTACTCGTTATCCGGGTCAGCGTCTGTTCCTTGCAGTCCAACCATGGGAACCCGGTTGCCCCATAGACGCTGGACACCATCACGAATGTGGGCAACTGATCCGATGTGCGCGCAAAGCCGTTAAGCTCTAATGGCTGCGTTTCTCCTGGCGGGACGACGGCTGGATTGAAAACGGGCGTTGGCGCCGTACACGTCTGCCCCCATGCGCAAACGGCCAACGTCGCAAATGAAACGATCGTAATTGTACTCTTCATCTTTTGCCCTCCACTGTTGCCTTCGGTCTTGCAGATCTGGTTATGACACGGCCTCTCCATCGTAAGATTTCGAAAGTTGTTGCAATGGCGCCAAGCCAAGTAATTTGATGTCGCGAGTGTGCCCTTCCCTGGACACGCATTTCAGCCGGAATTTCGACTCTTGAAACGAGCTTCCGACGATTGCACACCGGACTTCATTGTAGCCGCTTTTCGCCGCCAACGGCGCATTCGCGCGGCCACGCTGCCGTTCCGGTACTAGAACTATGCAAGCGCCTGATTACAGGCACTTTGTAATGTATCTCGAAGGTATATTAATTTTGTTAGCGAAAATCTACATCTGCGGTCGTTTGGACGCCAGGTTACACCTGCTCCGGCTCGGCCGGAGTCACCCTGATATCGACCGTTTTCTCCCCCAGATACTGATGCCGCGCGTGCAGCCGGATGATTCCAGTCCCCTCCTTGGTGCGCACCCATACCGCGCCCACGCCGCCGGAAAGCGAAAACGGATTCTCGCCGACGATCTCGCCCGGCCCTTCCAGGCTCAGCGTAACCGTGCCCGTCGAGAATGGCCGTGCGCCGCCGTGTTCGTTGGTCACGCGCAGTACCACGCGGGTGGCATCGATGCCGTCTCCCACCAATCTGGCGTCATCCGGCTCGACACGCAATTGCCGGTCGTAATCGTTGCCTGGCAGAGTCCTCGAGATCGCCTTGGCGCCGTTGATATAGCCATCGATGCGCAGGTCGCCCCAATCCTCCAGGCGCTCGCCGTTGATGTCGATCACGAAGGGAGGATGCGGCAAGTGCCCATAGTGTTCGCGGTCGGGCTCAACCTCCGCCTTCAGATCGTCCTTCACATAAATCTTCAAATGATCGCAATTGGAAACGATCGTCGCATGCCGGATGCCGCCGCCCTCGGATTGATCTCCCTGCGACCAGTTGAAGCACGGCTCCAGCACGATGTCTTCCTTGGGATCGCACTGCGAGCGGTAAAACTGGCCGGCCGGTTTCGGTATGCGGAAGATATCCGTTACGCCGTGATAGCAGATTTTGTCGCCGGAGCCGAAGTTCGCGTGCGTGTTGTAGTCGAACGCGCACCAGCCGATGCCGCCCGCGTAGCGGTCGTCGGAAGCCAGTTGGTTGTGCACGCGGGCGTGCCGCAGGGCGTGTTCCATCACGCGGTCCACGTTATCGTTGCGCTTGGTGGGGAACATGTGGCCGTTGAACTCGGTGTTGAGATACAGGGGGTGATTCGGCGGCCTTAGCGGGAAGCCGAAATCGTTCATGGTCATCACGTCTTCGAGCAGTTCGGTGTCGTACAGGTAGCGCACGCCGCCGGTCTGGCGGGACTTGTCCAGCTCGTGGGCCAGCGCGTTTGTGCGCGTATAAAAATCGTGGTTATCCCGCGATTCGTTGATGCGCACGCCCCACAGCACGATGGACGGATGGTTCCAGTCGCGGCGGATCATCTGTTCCACGTTGCGCACCGCCAGATCCTGCCAGGCCTTGTCGCCGATGTGCTGCCAGCCGGGGATCTCCTCGAAAACCAGCAGGCCGGCGTCGTCGCAGGCGTCCAGAAAGTGCGGCGATTGCGGATAATGCGAGGTGCGCACAATGTTGCATTTCAGATCGCGCTTCAGGATCAGCGCATCGCGGCGCTGCACGCGGGCGGGCATGGCGCCGCCCACGTACGGAAATGTCTGATGCCGGTTGAGGCCACGCAGCTTGATGTGTTTTCCGTTCAGCATGAAGCCTTGCGGGGTAAAGCGCGCTTCCCGAAAACCGATGCGCGTGGAGTACTCGTCGATGGGAGCGCCACCCTGATAGAGGCGGGCGGTGACGGTATAGACCTTCGGGCGGTCCAGGTCCCAAAGATCGATGGAGCCAAGCTTGGAGAGGGTCAGGGGCTGCGCGGAGACGGGCCCTTCCACCGTGGACACCACGCGTTCGCCATCCCGCAGTTCCACTTTCAGCGTGAGCCCGGCCGCGGCCTGGCCGTTCAGCAAGCACTTCACTTCCAAACGCCGGCCATCGCCCAGAACGTCCATAGGCTTGGCGAACACGTTTTCGATGAACACCTGCGGTACGATGCGCAGCGCGACTTCCCGATAAATGCCGCCGAAGGTCAGGTAGTCGATGTTCCCGCCGAAGGGCGGGATATCGGGCCGCTCGGTGGAATCCACCTCCACGGCCAGGACGTTGGGCGCGTCCGGCTTCAGGTGCGGCGTCAGTTCGAAGGAGAAGGGCGTGTAGCCGCCGCGATATTCGCCGAGCTTATGGCCGTTGATCGTCACCGTGGCAGCGGTCATGACGCCCGCAAAGTCCACGAAAACACTGCGTCCGGGCTGCGGCGGCAGCTTGAAATGACGGCGATAGATGGATACGAACTGGAAGTCCTTTTCGTCGAAACTGTGCCAGGGGAAGATCTTGTTCGAGTGCGGAACGCTCACGCGCTGGAATTTACTGTCGTCGAAATCCGCGGCGGAACAGCCAGGAACCGCGGCCCCGCCATAAAGCCAGTTGCGGTTCATCGGCAAGATGCGGCGGAGGGGAGCGCGCAAGGGCGCCGTTTGGGCCGATGCGGCCGCCTGCCAAAGGGCCGCGGCGCCGCCCATAAGAAAACCTCTACGGTCAAACGTATCCATAAACATGGAATTGTAGCGCGCGGCAGCTCCTGTCTTCTGACTCCTGCCTTCTATCTTCTTGCTTAGAACAGATCCATTTGGCGCAGGCGCATGGGCCACAACCGCACGGGCACTGGCGCCACTTCCAACTCGTCGGAAAGCCACAGTTGGCCGCGCTGGCGCGCGCGCGT
>DATNMW010000071.1:0-47873 GCA_035602155.1 Bryobacteraceae bacterium
AGCCACCCGTGGTGGAATCCTTCGAGTTGCTGGCGCGCAAGGCCGGCGAGGAAGTGGCGCAACAGATCTATCACTTCGAGGACAAATCCAACCGGCAGCTTGCCCTGCGCCCCGAGGTGACGCCGTCGCTGGTGCGCATGATCGCCGCGCGCCCACAGCAGATCCTGTTTCCCGCGAAATGGTGGACCATCGGGCAATGTTTCCGCTACGAGCGCATGACCCGCGGCCGCAAGCGCGAGCACTTCCAGTGGAATCTGGACATCGTCGGCGAGCCGTCCGTGCAGGCGGAAGCCTGGATTCTGGCCTGCGTCACGCAAGCCCTCGGCGCCCTCGGTCTGGGGCCGCGCGATGTGCGCATCCACGTCAATAACCGGCAGGTGGTGGCGTACCTGCTAGGTGAATTGGGTGTCCCGCCGGAGCAGCACGTGGATGTCTTCATGGTGCTGGACAAGAAAGGCAAGGCGCCCGTGGAGACCCTGAAGGAAATGCTCGCCGAAAAAGGCCTCGCCGCCAAATCCGCCGATGAGGTCATCGAACAACTGGCTGGCGAGGCCGTAGATAGCTTGTCGTTCGGGCCGTTGGCCGCCAGTCCCGCGGCGGAGGATGTGCGCCGCCTGCTCGACCTTGCCGGCGCCATGGGCTTCGCGGACTACCTGCGCTTCGACTCCGGTGTGGTGCGCGGGTTGTCGTATTATACCGGCTCCGTTTTTGAGGGGTTCGACGCGGAACGCCGCTTTCGCGCTATCTTCGGTGGCGGCCGTTACGACAATCTGTTCGGCGACATGACCGGCGCCGCGCGTCCGGCAGTGGGGATGGGTTTCGGCGACGTGGTGATCGCCGAGATCCTTACCGAGTTGAAAGGACTCACGCCCGCCAAGCCGAACGTCGAAGTGTGCGTCGGGATGTTCGATGCCGCCCTAAGCCGCGATGCCGCGCGCATTGCCGGCGAACTGGTGGCGGCCGGTATCCAAACAGACCTGGCTTTTTCCGCCGGCAAACCTGGGAAGTTCTTCGCCTATGCGGACCGCCGCGGCGCCCGTTTCACGGTGTTCCTGGCGCCGAATGAGTTGCGCGACGGCGCGGCCGCGGTGAAGGAGATGGCCAGCGGCGAACAGACCACCGTGCCCCTGGCGCAACTGGCAGACTGGCTGCGTGCCCGCCTGCGCGGATAGCTTAGCCGCGCGACCGGTGTGGCGCGGAGCCCTCGCCGATGGCTCCCCTTGTCCATAAGAAGCCGCCCAGAATTGGATCCCGCGACAAGCGCTCGGCCCGTCGCCTTTGGGCTTCCTCCTCGCCTAATTCGGCAACTTCGCGCAGAAGCCGCTCTTGAATCTGCCCCTTCATTTCGACGCAGTCTTTGCCGGCCATCGTGGCGTTACTACCTCCCGGGTCTTTTCCAATACGACTTGACACTGAACAATACGGGAACGACCAACATCGGCACCTTCTGGCTCGCATGGGTTCCCGGCACGGGCTTTCTGACCGCTTCGCCCACAAATACTGTACGCCCGTCTGGATGGACCGATAACGTTACGAACGGCAATAGAGCCATTCAATGGCTCGATTCCAGCGCGTTAACCGCGCGGGCATGTCTCAATCCGGCTTTGAATTCGACAGTACGTTAACTCCCTCTGAACTGTTAGGCGAAACGACGTCCCTCGTTTACATCGGCGTGCTGTTCGGGGATGCTGGACTTCAATTCGTCGCCACTCCAGCTCAATGCACGGTTCCGGAGCCTGCCGTATGTTACTCAGTGCATTAGGAATCAGTTGTGGAATGATTGGCCGCAAGTTACCCAGCCGATAAGGCGGATTGACAGCTATGGAACTGTACTGGACAGCCGGTCTGGGAGGCTGGCTGCAAGCGATTGGCGCTGCCCCGTCCACCCAACAATATCGTCGTCTTCTTTCAGCGGCCACAGACAATCCTCACCAATTCCCCACAGAAGCAGCCTGTCATCCCGAATGCCACTGGACTTCGCAGGCATTTCATCTTAGCGCTAAACGATTGAAACTACGCGCTCAAAGGGGCGTTAAACAAATCCAAAGGCCGCCATCAGAATTAACGGGACCGTATCGGGAATAATGTGTTAAGATACCGGTGCCATGGAGAATGGGAGTCGGCGGGAAATCTGGCATCATGCCGTCGTCGCCGGTGTTGTTGCGATCACGGTGTTTCTGTTCGAGGCGACTCTGAGTTGGCTGAACAGCCCGCACACGCCACGGGACCCGCTTCGCTTCCTTCTCCTCCTTGCTTACTGCGCTGCGGCTTTCGTGGGGGTGTTCATACTTATCTGCCTGGCGGATTGGTACTGGGAAAGCCGTAAAGTTCCCCTCGCGCACGCGGGCCGCGTGGACGGCTGCTGGAGTTATGTAGTTCGCGACGGAATCAGTCAGCAGTGTCTCGGAGCCTCCATCTGTGAGATCAGAAGCGGCCGGGGAGAGTTCCGAATTGACGGACTGACCTGCGCGCTGTCCAAGACCGGAGGGGAAGAATATGGCGACTTTGCCGGCGAGGGAAGGCGGGAGGGGAATTCCATAGTCTACAACTACAGAGGGCGGCAGGGTGCCCACAACGATCTATTTGGAGTGGGCTACTATCGCTTTGGTGTTCGCGATCGCGTAGGCGCGACGCAGATTAGTGGGGAGTTCCTGAGCTCCCTGAAGCCGCGTCAGCACAGAGTTGTGGAGGGTGAGAAGCTGGCTCACGACGGTGAGATCGCGTGGTGCCGGGCGAGCCTCGCTGATCGGAGGTCGATACTTAAGAGGCACCTCAAGAAATGGGATCAAGGCGCTGGTGAGGAGCGTGAGGATTTTGTAGCCATCTTCGGGAAACAAGCCGTCAACTCTGGATACAAGGTCGTTTTCCTCGACGCAAAACTACCCTCAAAACACAGTTCCGGGCCAACACAGCGCGTGGTATTGTCAAATCCGCCTCCAGAAGCGGAGGCCTGTGGGGCGCTGCCGAAGGGCATCCATCACATCGTCCCGTTCGAAGAGCTTGAAGGCGCCGTCAGGCTAGACCAGTTGTTCAAGAGGTTTGGAGAAGGTGTCGAAATTTGCCTGGACCGCTATTATCGTGGTGGTGATGCTCTGCCGCCCAATGGTTGTCTTTCCGTCGGCCTGGGCTTCAACAATTTGACATCACCGCGACTAAGCGAAGCCTCCAACTCACTGTATTGGGTAACCTACCCAGGCGGCACCGACGACTTTCGCATCCGGGATGAAGGCGGGACGGAAGTCGACCCGAGTTCACGAGCGCCAGCCGGCACAGAGTATGCGCTTTTGGCTCGCATCCTGGTAGGACCCGCTCGGACTCCCTACTTGGTGATCGCTGGCCACACCGGGTACGGCACCGTTGCCGCATGTAACTTCATACTAGAGAGGTGGCGTGAAATCGTTGGGCACTATAAGGACCACCAGAAAGACCTGCATGAGCACCATATGGCTGCTATACTGTTCCATCCCAAGGAACGATGCGACGCGTCGATGTGCAAGTTGCAAGTGTTTTTCAAGGTGACGGAGGCTGCGACTAACGCCGCTAAGTCTGCGACCGCCTAGTCGCGGCCTCCTGATTCTGGTGTTAACATATTGCAAGAACGACCGAACAGTTTGCGCTAACATACACGGGCTTTCAACGGTTCATCGTAACAGTGTTCATTCATACGTCCCTGGGGGTGAGTAAACCCTGGGGCTTCGGTACCCACGCAGGCTATTCACTCCTTCCTATCCTCCGATTTTCTCAAAATGGACGATGTGTTTGAAGTTTCCAACTTACCCCCTGGTCTACATTGGAGACGGTCGCCACAGCGAAGTGAGCCGCATCGTTGCTTGATGCGGGCCCCACAACCTCCGCGTCGGGGCAGGTACTTGCCCGCAATGTCATTTAGTATTTCCAATTTCGTAAACGCTGCGCTGTTCGCTATAAGAATCAAAGCTGTTGACAGCCTAGGCAGGCCGACGAGGGCCCCGTCCGGTCACCGAGGGGGGCCCCACAATTTACGCAGGTGCTCGGCTATGGAATAAGTAAGTTACATCGGTATTTTCCCGCAATGCTGCAAGCCGCCTGGAAGGCGGCTGCGGGCACGATTGCCCGCCCTCCAAACAAACCGTCACTCCGCCGTAACTATCGCATCCTCCGGATAGGCATGCATGCCGAATTCCGGCACGTCGAGTCCCTCAAGCTCAGCTTCGGGAGTTACCCGTATCGACTTCATCTTGTTTACCACGAAGAAGACCGCATAAGTCGCTCCGAAGGCCCACACCACCATCAGCGTGGCGCCGCCGAGCTGCGTGAAGAACTGGCGTGTGTCTCCATGGAGCAAGCCCGTAACGCCCCGGCCGGCATGTCCCATGTAGGTGGTGGCGCCCACGCCGTTCCATCCCGAACCGTAAGTGCCGTCGGCGAAAATGCCCACGCACACTGCCCCCAGCCAGCCGCAGAACCCATGCACCGAGATGGCGCCGCAGGGATCGTCGATCTTAGTCACACGTTCGTTGAACAATACGCCCATGCACACCACGATCCCGGCCAACACGCCGATGACCACGGCGGAATTGGGAGACACAAAGGCGCACGGAGCGGTGATCGCCACCAGTCCGGCCAGCATCCCGTTGCATGCCATGGTGACATCCGGCTTTCCGAACATGAAGTACCAGATGAGCAGGGCGGTCGCCGAACCGGCCACGGCGGACAGGTTAGTGTTGATGGCGATCACGGAAATGCGCAGGTCCGTGGCGCCCAGGGTCGAGCCGGGATTGAAACCCATCCAGCCGAACAGCAGGATGAAGGTGCCGGTGACCACGTAGACCAGGTTATGCGCGGGGAATGCGCGCGGCTTTCCGTCTTTCCCATACTTGCCCAGGCGCGGTCCCAGTATGATGGCCAGCGCCATGGCGCAGAATCCTCCCACGCCGTGCACCACGGTGGACCCCGCGAAATCCACATAGCCGTGGCCCAGGTTCAGCGTCGTGCCCACTTGCGATAGCCATCCGCCGCCCCACACCCAGCAGCCGAAAACCGGATAGAGGATCGCGCCGATGAACAGCTCGCAGAAAAGAAACGCCCAAAACGTAATGCGTTCGCAGATAGCGCCGACGATGATATAGCCGGCGGTTTCCATGAAGACGACTTCGAATAGCGCCAGACAGTTGCTGCCCGCGTCGTAAGCCGGACCGGACATGAAGAACCCGTTGCCGCCCAGGAACCCCCACAGGCCGTTGCCGATCAGATAGTGGTTCAGGGTCGGGGCGCCACCCAGGTTGCCGGGCGCGGCGTTTATGGCCACGCCGCCAAATTGAAATGCGTAACCCACCGCATAGTAGGCCAGGAACGCGAAGACGTACGCCGCGAAGTTGAGCATCATCAGATGCCCGGCATTCTTCTTGCGGACCAGGCCGCACGTCAGCAGCGCGAATCCGGCCTGCATGAACAGCACCAGGTAGCCGGTGTTCAGGGTCCAGGCAAAATTGGTTGCGACGCGAATGTGGCCGACTGAATCGGCCAGTTTCACCGCCAACGGTTCCTTGGCCGCCTGGGACTGGTAGTCGTCGAAATCTTTCTTGTTCTTGGGATAGTCCGGCGAACTTTTGTCGGTTGGAGCCGGCACCGCGAAGGTGTTGCCGCCCGCATCCACGGCGGAGGACTTGTCGCCCGTGACGATGCCGGCCGGGTCCGCCTTAGGCCCCTCGTCGGCGCGGCCCAATTGGGGTAGAAGGCACAGGAGTGCGGCGGCCGTCAGCAGGGCCATCCTAGCGAAGAATCTGGAAAAAGACAAGGGGTTAGCCATTTAAGTAGAGTGAACCAAGGGCGCACATGCGGTCAAGACGAAATTTCTTCTATGCCCTATCAAGGTTTTTTGTTGTGCGGGGGGACCCGCTTGCGCGGGAATTCCGAATACGGGCAGAATGGATGACGAGAGGAGAACTTGCGAACCTTGCCGGCCGGCATCGACAAACGTCCCAGCCCCGAAGAGCTATTGAGCCGCGTGCAGGCCGAGGAGCGCCGTGCCGGACGCGGCCGGCTCAAGGTCTTCCTGGGTTACGCTTCGCGCGTGGGCAAGTCGTTTCGCATGCTGGATGAAGGGCGGCGGCGCAAGGAACGCGGCGAAGATGTAGTGGTGGCCTCCATCCAGTTTCCGCTGACGCCCGATCTGGAAGGGTTGATGGCCACCCTGGAATACATCCCGGTGCTCAAGGAGGCATACGCCGGAAATGAGTACGAAGTGCTGGATGTGGCGGCGATTTTCCGCCGCCATCCGCGCGTCTGCCTGGTGGACGAATTGGCTTACGATAATCCGCCCGGCTCGCGTAATCCGAAACGCTGGCTGGACGTGGACAATATCCTGGACCAGGGCATCTCGGTCATTACCGCCGTCAACCTGCAGCACATCGAGGAGCATCAGGATGCCGTGGAGCGCATCACCGGCAAGCGCGCGCGGCAGACCGTGCCGGAACGATTCCTGCGCTCCGCGGACGAACTGGTGCTGGTGGATGCGGCGGTCGACGATATGATCAAGCGCGCCAGCGCGCTCGAGCCGGCGGACCTGCGCCGCAAGCTTTCGGAATTGCGGGAACTCGCGCTGCTGCTGGCAGCCGATGTGATCGACGGGCAGCTCGAGGGCTATCTGCGGGCGCACGGCGTGGAGTTGCGCTGGGGATCGCAAGAGCGCATCCTGGTGTGTGTCACGCCGCGCAGCGATGCTGCCGCCATGCTGCGCAGCGGGCGGAGGAACGCGGACCGGTTCCATGGCAATCTGCTGGTTTGCTACGTCCGGCAAAGCGGATTGGGCGCCAAGGACCAGGCGACCATGGATGCGAACCTGGCGCTGGCCGGCGAAATGGAGGCCGATATTCATGTGCTGGATTGCTCAGACCCGATCGCGGCCATCATCCGGTTTGCGCGCGAACAGCGCGTGACGCAGATTTTCGTGGGTCACAGCGCGCCCGACCGTTGGAAGGAGATGTGGTCGCGCAGTCCCGTGGACCGTTTGATCCGGGCAGCCACGGATATCGATGTCCGCATTTTTCCGCATCCGCAAACGTCATGAGCGGCCCGGTCGAAGCTTTGCCATCCAATGCCTCGCCCGCGCCTCCCAAGGGTCGGCTCAAAGTGTTTCTGGGTTATGCGGCGGGTGTGGGCAAGACCTATCAGATGCTCGATGAGGCCCAGGAACTGCGGCGCAAGGGAGTGGACGTGGTGGTCGGGTACTTCGAGCCCCACGGCCGCCAGGACACCATCGCCAAGACAGCCGACTTGGAATTCATTCCGCGCCAGAAGGTCGAATACCGCGGCTCGGTATTCGAGGAAATGGATGTGGACGCCATCCTGCGGCGCAAGCCGGCGGTCTGCCTGGTGGACGAATTTGCGCACACCAACGTGCCCGGCTCGCCGCGGCTGAAGCGCTGGGAGGATGTGCAGGCGATCCTGCAAGGTGGCATCGATGTTTTCACCACACTCAACGTGCAGCACCTGGAAAGCCTCAACGACGAGGTATGGCACATTACCGGCGTGCGCGTGCGCGAGACCGTCCCGGATTGGGTGGTGGACGCGGCGGACGAAGTCGTACTAGTGGACTTGACCGCGGAGGCCCTGCAGAATCGCTTGCACCGCGGCGTTGTTTATTCGGCCGACAAAGCCAAAAAGGCCATGGAGAACTTCTTCACCGAAGCCAACCTGACGGCCTTGCGGGAGATGGCCCTGCGCCATACCGCGCATGAAGTGGAAGGGCGGCTTTCGGACTTGGACGGGCCTGCGCCCGGTATGACGGAGACGGCGCGGCCCGAAGCCATGGCTCCGGCGCGGCACGAACGCATTCTGATTTGCCTGACGGAGCGGCCTTCCACGGCCGTGCTGATCCGGCGCGGAAAGCGGGTGGCGGATTATCTGCACGCGGACTGTCTGGCCGTGCATGTAGAGCGCAACCCCGGCCGCCGTGGGCCGGAAGCCCGCAGCGGGGCGCTCGAAAAGCACCTGAGCTTCGCGCGCAATCTGCACATCGAGACGCACGTTTTGAAAGGCAAGGACGTGGCGCGCACCATCGTGGATTTTGCGCGCGAACAAAATGTCACGCAGATTTACCTGGGGCGGGCGGGCGCGCATGCGCTTTGGGGCGGAGTGTGGAGCACGGTTCACAAAGTGGTGCGGCAGGCGCGGGACCGTGAGATTACGGTGGTCGCGGAGCGCTTGCGGTAAGTGGTGGGGCAGGTTCGGCCCGTGAAGTGAGTGTCAACATTTCCCGATTGAAGTACAGAGCTAGGCGAGCGAAGCTCGCCCATGCAAGGACCGGAATCCGCGTTCATCGGCGGCCAACTTTAGGCTTTAGCCATACCGGGCGACTCTCTAAGAAGCTGGCTGAAAGCCGGCTGCGGCCAGGATTGGCCGCCCTCCAAGGAAGGCTATGCCACGGGCAGACCGGCTTGCTGCCAGGCTTTCCATCCGCCATCGAGCGAAATGGCATCGGTATAGCCCATCTTTTGCAAGTTGTCGGCGGCCAGCGCGGAGCGGTATCCGCCGCCGCAGTAGAGCACCAGGCGCGCGTGCTTGTCCGGCACCTGGGTCTCGATGTCGCGCTCGATGATTCCTTTGCCCAGGTGCACCGCGCCTGCGGCGTGCCCGGCGGCCCATTCGTTATCCTCGCGCACGTCCACCAGCACATGCGGTTCGCCTGCCGCCTGCATTTTGCGATAGCCTTCGATATCGATCCGGTTCACGCGCGATTTCGCGTCGTTGACAATCGCCAGGAATCCCTCGCTGTGAACCATTACTCCACCCTCCTGATCTGCGCGCCCACGCGGGCCAGTTTCGTTTCGATTTTCTCATAGCCGCGGTCGATATGGTAGACGCGGTCGATCACCGTCTCGCCGCGCGCGGCCAGCGCCGCCAGCACCAGGGAAGCACTCGCGCGCAAGTCCGAAGCAATCACGCCCGCGCCGGTCAGCTCCGATGGCCCGGCCACGATAGCCTGCCGCCCCTCCAACCTGATATTGGAGCCCATGCGGGCCAGTTCCTGCGCGTGCATGAAGCGGTTTTCGAAAATGGTCTCGATCACGATGGCGATGCCCTGCGCCTGCGTCATCAGGGCCATGTACTGCGCCTGCAGATCGGTCGCAAATCCGGGATATTCTTCGGTGGTCACATCCACGGAGCGCAGCCGCTTCGGCGCACGGATTTGGACGCTCGCCGCATCGGTCTGGGTGATTTCGGCGCCGGCCTGCAGCAGTTTCGATACCAGCGCGCCCACGTGTTCGGGCACGCAATCGGTGACCTTTAAGTCGCCGCCGGTGATGGCTCCGGCGATCAGAAACGTGCCCGCCTCAATGCGGTCGCTGATGATGGTGTGATCCGCGCCGTGCAGCTTCTCGACACCGCGGATGTGAATGGTGGAAGTGCCGGCGCCCTCGATTTGCGCGCCCATTTTAACCAGCAGCGCGCACAGGTCGGCGACCTCGGGCTCGCGCGCGGCGTTGCGCAAGATGGTCTCGCCGCGCGCCAGTACGGCGGCCATGATCAGATCTTCGGTGCCGGTCACGGTGATGCGGTCGAAGTGGATCGCTGCGCCGCGCAGCCCCTCCGGCGCTTCCGCTTCGATGTAGCCGTGCGACTGCTGGATGCGTGCGCCCAATTGCTCCAGGCCGTGCAGGTGCAGGTTGATGGGACGCGCGCCGATGGCGCACCCGCCGGGCAGGGAAACGCGCGCGCGGCCCGTGCGCGCCACCAGCGGACCCAGCACCAGGCTGGAGGCGCGCATGGTTTTCACCAGCTCATACGGCGCTTCCGACGAAACGATGCGCGGGGTGTGCAGGCGGATGGTTTCGCCCTCGACTTCCGCCTGGCTGCCGATATCCACCAACAGCCGCTGCATGGTGCGGATGTCGCGCACGCGCGGGATGCGCCGCAACGTCACGGGCTCTTCGGTGAGCAATGCCGCCGCCAGCGCGGGAAGCGCGGAGTTTTTCGATCCGCCGATGTGGATCTCGCCCTGCAAACGAGGGCCGCCTTTGATTACAAATTTATCCATAAAGTCTCACGAAATTGGGCCGCCGATGAACGCCGATGACCGCGCGGATAAGGCAAGACCTCAAATTGCCCCTGAGATGCGCCCGTTAGCCGCGGCCAGGCGCCGCTCGGCGGCTTCGCGGTCGACGCCCGTTTTGGCCATGACTATAGCCGTGGCGACCTTGTTTCCGGCGGCTGTTAGTAAGTCTCCGGCTGCGTCATAGGCTATGCCCGCCCCTTGCGCCACAATGCGCCTCGCGCGGTCGAGCAGCTTGGTATTGTTGGGTTGCAAGTTCACCATCAAGTTACCGTACACATATCCGAGGCGGATGAACATAGCCGTGCTGAGCATGTTCAGCACCAGCTTCGTCGCCGTGCCCGCTTTCATGCGCGTGGAACCGGCTACAACTTCCGGGCCGGTCAGCGGCGTAATGGGGATATGCACGGCGCGTGCCAACTCCGAATCGGGCGTGCAACCGATGCCCGCCGTGACTGCGCCCAGGCGGCGTGCTTCGGCTACCGCTCCCAGCACATACGGCGTGCGGCCGCTGGCGGCGATTCCAACCAGGACATCGCGTGAGGTGAAGCCACGCTCGCGCAGATCGCGCGCGCCAATGGCCGGATCGTCCTCGGTGGTCTCCGTGGCGTGCGCCAGGGCTTGCTCGCCGCCCGCCATGATGCCCTGCACCAATTCCGCGCTGGCGCTGAAGGTCGGCGGGCATTCGGCGGCATCCAGCACGCCCAGCCGGCCGCTGGTGCCGGCTCCGATGTAGAACAATCGTCCGCCATGCCGGATGGCGTCGACGATGGCGTCGACCGCACGCCCGATGGCTGGAATCTCGCGCGCAACCGCATCGGCCACCTGGCGGTCCTCGGCGTTGATGATTTCGAGGATGCGCGCGGTGGGCAGCGCGTCGATGCCCTCCGACGCGGGGTTGACCTGCTCGGTCAGCAGATCCGCAAGCGGTGTATCAGGCAACTCCGGCCTTCCGCATCACGCCGCGCGATGTTTCGAGGGCCAGCCGTGCGCCCTCTTCGGGCTTCATTTCTTTCAGGCCGCGGCCGAAGACTTCCACGCTGAGAGCGTCCGGGTAGCCGATCTCCTGGAGCGCGCGCAGGAATCCTACCAGATCGATCACGCCCTCGCCGGGCATTAGCCGCTCGTTATCGCGGATCTGCTCGGGCGGCAGGTTAGGCGCGTCGTTGAAATGTACGTGGACGATCCCGTCCTTGCCCGCCTTGATAATGTCGCCGGTGGTGGCGCCAGCGTGGCGCCAGTGCCACACGTCTAAAAGCAGACCCACATTCGAACCGCACTCGCGCGCGAACGCCAGCATCTCGGGCATGCGCCAGATGAACTCGTAAGGCTCCATTTTGCGCAGATGCAGCGGTCCCAGGAATTCCAGCCCCAGCCGGACATGGGAGCGCGCCAGCACGTCGGCGCAGGCGCTGAAGCGTTTCAAGTACAGCGCGCGCAACTCGGCTTTGGGCGTTTTGCTGGACGGCATAATCCAGGTGATCATGCGCGGGCAGCCGATGGCCGCGGAGAACGCAGACGCATCTCCAAGCTTGTCCAGGTCTTTGCGGAAGGCGGCATCGTCCTTGCGAAATTCGACGGGGAGGTTCACCGCGGCCGGTTTAATCTTCAATTCTTCCAACAAGGCGTTAGTCGCCGGCAGGCCGGCCTTCATGGCTGAGGAGAGGTCCACATCCACGCCGGGAAAACCGACTTTCGCGGCCAAACGGGCGAATTCCGGCCAGGGGACGCGGCCGGCGACCACGGTGGAGTTCAGAGAAAGGTACACGATTCATTGTGGAGGGAATTCAGGGTGGTTGGCAAGCGTATTATCATATCCTCCATATGGCTAAAGCTTCCAATCCGATTCCTCCCGGCTTCACCACGCTCACGATACATCTGACGGTGCCGGGCTGCGCCGCCTATATCGAGTTTCTGATACGCGCATTCAACGCCGTCGAGCTCAACCGCTCGCCGGGACCGGGCGGCAAGCTCATGCACGCAAGTGTGAAGATCGGCGACACCATCATGATGCTTAACGACGCGTTCCCGGAAATGGGAGGGCCGCCAATCGCCGAAGGCAACTGGCCGTTGCGCCTGAACCTGTATGTCCCGGACGCCGACGCCACCTGGGCGCAGGCGCTGGCCAACGGCTGCGAGGTCGTCTTTCCGCTGCAGGATCAATTCTGGGGCGATCGCTACGGCCAACTGCGCGATCCGTCCGGCTTCGTGTGGGGTATCGCGACGCATACCGAAGACCTCACGCCGGAGGAGGTTCAGCAGCGCGCCGCAGCCGCATTCGGCGGCGGAAACGCGTGAGGGGCATGCGGAAGTGGATGCTGGCGGCTGCTCACGAGAGGATGAGCCGGTGACTGTGAAGTACTACGGCGGGGCGAACGGCGCCACAATGATTGGCTGGGCCTACCTGAATTCAGCGGGCGCGCCCGGCTGGACGGTGATCGCCGTGGCCGACATGAACGGCGACGGCGTACCGGACCTGATCTGGCAGGACAACACCACCAGCGAGGTGACCGTGAACTACTATGGAGGCGCGGGCGGGGCTCTCTACCAAGGCTGGAACTGGCTGAACCAAAATAACAATACCGGCTGGACCGTCGTAGGCGCACCGGACTTCGACGGCAACGGCACGCCCGACCTGGTCTGGCAGAACACGTCAAACACGGGGGGGTAGCGTCAACTACTACAGTCTTGTGGACGGAGTTCCCACCTACACCGGGTGGAACTGGCTGGATCAGGCTGGAGCTTCCGGCTGGACGGTGCGGGGCGCAGCGGATATGAACGGCGACGGTGTGCCGACTTGATTTGGGAGGACAACAGCACAGGACAAGCCACTGTACACTTCTACGGCGGCGCGGGCGGCGCGGTCGACGAGAACTGGGCTTGGCTGCGCAATGGCGTCAGCGCCCCCGGCTGGCGGATCGCAGCCCTTGCCGACTTCAATGGCAGTGGCGAGCCGGATCTGGTCTGGCAGCAGAACGCCAGCCCTTACGCAGTCACGGTGAACTATTATGGTCCGGGGTAGGGTGCCCGCCCTGACTGCTGCCTAGGCGCTCGATCAACACAACGGAACCACAGATGGACACAGATAAGCACAGATAAAAACCAAGATGTGACCGCCCGATGGTCGACATCTGTTTGTTTTATCTGAGTTCATCTGTGTCCATCTGTGGTTCCAAATGCCTCTGAGATGCGTTGGCTGCCGCCAAGCGCCTTCGGCAATCTGCCTTTCGCGCTCGGCTATTCTACCGCGGAGATCTTCGTTCTCTCGCCCGAGCCAGTTATTAACGGCTGAGCTGGTTGGAGTGCCGATGGCTATTCGCCGCCACCTCTGCTCGCCCTGCCCGGCGAGCCGCTCTCGCACTCATCCATCCTACATTAGTATGCTTTCCTCTTCCGGTGGGCCCGCGATGGACCTCGACCGCCTGTACCGAGCCCAGCGGCCCGAACCTTTGATGCGCACGAAAGAGTTTGCGTAACAGTTAGACCAAGTTTAGACCGGCACGGATTCCGCCGCGGGCGGCGCCTTCTCCGCTTCATCCGCCAACTGGTTCAGCGTGCGCGCCAGGCCGCGCGCGGCTTCGGGGTCCACATCCATCCACACGTCGAACTTGCCGGTCAGCTTGCCGCTCTCTTCCACCTGGAATTTGATGCGCACGCGCTTGCCCCAGAATAAGGGATCGTTGAGCGCGCGGCCGGTGATGGAGCTGAGCACCAGACAGCGGCCCCAGCAGCGCGCCAGCGTGGGAATCGCGTCGCGGAGCGCTTGGGGAAAATTCATGGTATTGAGCGGACGCATCCGCCGGCTGGGAGTACGAGACGGAAGCGCCGGATCGCGCTGCGTCCGTCGCACGCTGCGAGATTTCATAGGACCTCTTCCGGAGAATAGCAGATTCAGCCCAGCCAGCCCAGCGTCCGCAAATCGGCCACGGGTTCGGCGAACGAACACGAGCCAAAGCTGTGCGCGAAGTCGCGGCGTGCGGATTGGACCGCAGCTACCGGGATGCCGCGGCCGCGCCAGCGCAGCTCTCCCGCAAGGAACTGGAAAGCTTCGGCCTCCGGGTCGTTCAGAACATCGAGTAACACATCGCGGTTCGCGCCTTGCCACGCAAACACCGCCGCTACGAAGACGTTCACAAATCCGTGCATCGTGGCGCGCGGGCTGTCGGCAGCATAGGTCAGCGGGCGCAGCGAACGGATCGGATGGTGCAGCCCTGCCGTAGCTTTGAAGGCGATGCGGCGCGATGCGGTGGCGGACAGAAAATCGGCAATCGACTCCGATGACGGTATGGATTCCCCGGTCAAGCCTCCCGTGCGCAATTTAGCGAAGGCGCCCTGTATGTCTTTGACCGGCGTCTCACAATAGGTCGGCAGCGAGAGCCTTCGCTGCATCCTGGTCTCCAGCGTCTGCACCTGCGGCGGCAACGGCCCGGGTTCGCCTTCGACCACTAACGTCACCCGCCAATTGGTCCGCAAACCCGCTTCCGGCAGCTTCGCCGCGGGCAGCACCAGGCGGTTGAGCATCCAGCTCTCGGGCGAGGCCATGTACGTTTCGTAATTCTCCAACGCCGCCGGCAACGCCAGGCCCGCCGGCGGATACAGACCCGCATAGTCGATCAGGTTCGCGAGCAGCGCGCGCAGCGACTCCGGAATCCGTGGCATGATGGCTGAAACCCATTGTAAGGGAGGTATCGACTATGAACCGTCGCCGTCTGCTGCTCGCCCTGGCTGCCGCCGGACTCGATCTGAATGCGCAAGAGCCGCCGCCAGGCTCGCTCTACATCCCCAAGCCGCACCTGGTCGAAGACCGCAAGTTTCTGCAGGACTTCATGGACGAATTCGCTTTCGCCGATCTGGTAACAGCCGACCCAGGTATCCGCATCACGCACATCCCGACTGTTCTGGATCGGACCGCGGCACCCTACGGCTCGATCTTAGGCCACATCTCGCGGCAGAACGTCCAGAGCAAATGTTTCGACGGGCGACAGCCGGCTGTGATCGTTTTCCGCGGCCCCCACAGTTACATCTCGCCCACTTGGTACAGCAAACCGGAATCGGTACCCACCTGGAATTTCGCCGTGGTTCACGCCACCGGGCGGCTCAAACCGATCGCGGATACCAGAGCCCTGCACGGGTTGCTGTCCCGACTCATCGGGAAATTCGAAGGCCCCGGCTCCAGCTACAATTTCGCCAAGCTGCCCGAGAGTTATACCAACGGCCTGATCGGCGGCATAATCGGCTTTGAGATGCAGATCGAGCTGCTGGAGGGCAAATTCAAACTGGGGCAGGAACGGAGCGATGCCGATAAACAAGCCATCCTGAAGAATCTGCAATCCGCAAGGCCCGGGCGATCGATATACGAATTGACGGCGGAATTCTATAAGCGAGGCTAATCGCGCGACGCTATCGCGGCCACGAACCACCGGCCGGCATGCAGCACACGCGCGCCGTCGAGTTCCGCGGCCAGTTGCGCGGGCGTGAAGTAGCGCTTATAGACCATGTGGCGGGAGCCATCCTGGAGCACGCGCTCCTGCACTTCTTCGGGCTGCACATCCTCGCGCCAAGCGGCATCGACGATGAGGACCCGGCCGGCTACGCGCCGTGCCTCCGCCAGAAATTTCGCGCGCATCGCCGCATCCAGGTGTCCGTAGAAATGGCACGCCATCAGGCACTCGAACGCGCGCGGGCCGAAGGGAAGCCGCAGCGCATCGGCTTGCAGCACGCGCCCGCCCGGCACCCGCGCACGCGCAATGCGCAGCATTCCGGCGCTCCGATCCAGCCCGACGACGCGGCCCGCCACATGCTGCGTGAGGAAGCCCGTGCCGCAGGCCACATCCAGCACGGAACGCATGGAGATCGCCCGCAGGAACGTTTGCAAAGTCTCAAGTTCCACGTGCCAGCCCGGGCGGACGCGCGCGGCGAACAAACCCGTGCTCAGATACCAATCGTCGTATTCCGGCGCGCGCCGGTCGTAGTAGATGCGCTCCGCCTCGTTCATCTTTCTAGAGCTGAAACAAGAACGGCCGAACACGCTCGCGTAATCGGCCGATCTCGCTGGCATTGTGTTTGAGCAGTTCGTGTCCCCAAGTTGTATAGGCTTCTTCGCGGCAATCCTTCGCCAGTTCCATTCCGATTGCTTCCAATGGGCGGCCAAGACTGGCCTTGAGTTTTTCCGGGTTTCTCCAGGTGCCGAGAACAAAGACTCTGTCGACCAAGTGGTCGGGGATAACAGCTCTAGCCCGGTTCAGCCTATCCTCGTCGCGATCAAAATCAATCAGTAGGACCATTAGCCGATGCGGACAAGTTTCCATTTCCCTGACATGATCTGACTTGAAACACTCCAGTACCTTCATCCACCCTTCGCCGGGTACCAGCACTTGAATCTTGTGGGCCAAGAGAAACGGATCCAGAAGGAAGCCATTGGCCAATTGGCGGTCGGCGTCGTCTTTCGGCAGCACGAAGACGTGTGGCTGATACCTATTGATCTTCATGGCTCAACATCGCCGCGAATCAGTGCATTGATTAGGTCCCCGCTCACCTGCAATTCGCTGAGCGGGCGAATGATCGTGGGCTCAAGGTGGTTATGCCGGTAAAGAACAAGAGTATTCTCGTCGGAGAAGCGGCGAATCGCCTCGGGATTGTGCGACGTCGCGATGAACTGGCCGCCCAATTGGAAGGCTTTGCGGAGAGCCATCACAAAGTGTCCAACTTCATCCAGCGCAAGATAGTTGTCCGGTTCGTCCCAGAAACAAAGCAGAGGGCCGTAGGCATGGTTCGCGGCGAGCACCATGGCGCAGATCATAAAACACTTCTCGCCGTCGGAGAGATCTTCGAAAGGGATGCTTACGCTTCCCTCGCCATTGGCGAATTGGACGACTAGGTTTCGAGAGTCCTTGCCGATCATCGGATTCTTGATGTCTATCAGGTCGGGCATTACCTTTTTAAGGTGCTCGTTGATATTGCCGTAGGCGGCTGGCGCGGAGGCCAGCAGGCCCGAAAACCAGGAGCCGAAGTCTGTGACCTGAAGGCTTGGTTCCAGCGTATCCTGGCTCGAGTCTCCTCGAATCAAGGCGGGTATCGGTCGGAGAATGAGCATGCGGGCGAGCCACTGCTTGAAGGTGAACAAAGGATCCAGCGGCGACTGTTCCTGAATTATCGACAGTGCCACCAAGTGCCAGGTGATATCAAAACCTACCTCCTCCTCTTGCTCCCAGACCTTTTTTGCAAGATGCACTTCGGCCTGCGCTCGGGTATATACGGGCTGACCGCCAACCAAGAGCTTTTCCTCAAGTACGCGCAGCTCTTTGGATCTCTTGTGAAACTCGAAAGCGATGCCGTACTCGTAAGTCTTGGCTCTCAATTCGAGTTCAACTTCAAACCGCATGGGTGCGTCAGTACGCCCGAGATAGAAGTCCTTGGGTTGTATGAGGTCGTCCACCCGGTTCGTACCGCGCGCGATGCGCTGTAGAACTTCCAGCGCAAGACCAACCGCCGTCTCGCCCGAGCCATTCTTTCCGATCAGCAGGACGGACGGCTGGCCCGCGAGTCGCAAGTCGAAGTTTTCGAGGCAGCGGAAATTATTGACGTAGAGACGGCGAATCACAATAGCAATGATACCGCGCCCCAATGCAGAACGCGCTATTTCCGCGATGCCGGCGGCACCATCCCGTTGGCCCGGTAATAGGCCACCAACAGGCCGTAATGCTCGCCGGCGTGCTCGATGACCGACATCCACGGCTCCACGGACTTGTGGAAGCTCTCGGGCGGCCGCGACTTCAACGTGGCCGTGGCGTCCGCGATGGACTTTTCCAGTAGCGCCACTGCCTGTGCTTTGGTTTGGTAATTCGCCGGATCGAGTTCGTCCCACTTGACCTTTTCGCCGCGGCCGGCTTTCGCGGCAAAAACGTTACCGGAGGCGATATGCACGATTACGGCGCCGAACGAACGCATCTCCGGGCGCAGCTTGTAATCGTATTTGTCCGCGGGAAAGTCTTTGGCCATATCCAGCACTCTGCCGTTGACGTCGGCGAACGCGCCAGCGATCTCCGCGGACGGCGTTTTCGGCTGCTGGGCGCAGACGCCCGCCGCCAGAGCCGCTACCGCGGCAATGCTCGTGTAACCTGCTAATCTAGACATAGTGGTTACAGAATATCACGGCCCTGGTAACCTGTCAAAAGTCATAGAGCGGTTACCTGCTAAATTTATCGGCGGGAGGCTCTGCCTGGATTTTGTGAACACGGTGGGCGGACGCGATCATGCGGGCGCGGTCATGCGCGAGAAAATCGCCGGCTACGAGGATTTGCTGGGGTGGAGCGTGCTGGCGGGAATCGTGGATCGCAGGCGCGCGGGAGCGCTGGCCCGTCTGGCCGCGCGCGAGTCCGGGAAAGCCGCCAAAGTCCTGGAGCGGGCCGTGCGATTGCGGGAAGCGCTGTACCGTATCCTCAAGCGCGTGGTGGAAGGGTGGCGGGCGCCGGAAGCGGATGCTGAGGTCTTGCACCGGGAACTCGCGATCGCTCGATCGCGTCAGCGCCTGGCCGCGCGCGGCGACCGGTTTGGCTGGATCTTGTCCGAGCGGCCGGATGCGCTAGACCGCATCCTATGGCCCGTGGCGTTGTCGGCAGCCGATCTGCTTACCTCCGGAGATCTGCCCAAGTTGGGGCAATGCCGCGGCGGAGGCTGCGGATGGATTTTCCTGGATACCAGCCGCAACCACCGCCGCCAATGGTGCGATATGCAGGATTGCGGCAACCGGGCGAAAGTGAAGAGGTTCCGCGAAAAGCAGCGCCAGGCATGATCAATCCGTCCGGCGGATGCCGAGTTCGTCCAAATGCGTCAGTAGGTCCAGCGGGTCCTGATAAACCCGATAGGCCCCGGCCCGCTCCAACTCCTCCTGGCCATAGCCGCCGGATAGCAGTCCCACGCCGAGCGCGCGGGCGCGTTGCGCGGCCAGCAGGTCCCAAATGCTATCCCCAACCACGATCGAGTCGTGAATGGATACGCCCAGCCGATCGGCCGCGGCCAGGAACAGATCCGGATCGGGCTTGGCGTAGCGGACCTGATCGCGCGTAACCACGGGCACCTCTGGCGGCACGTGCATGGCTTTCAGCGCAAGGGCGGCGCTCTCCGGCCGCCCGCTGGTGGCAATGGCATAGGGCACCTGCGTTTGCGACAGGTGTGCGAGCAGTTGCTCGGCGCCGGGAAGCGGCCGCACCTGCGAAGCCAGGCGGGCGTATGCGGCGGCGTGAAATTGTTGCAGGCGTTCCGCCTCTTCGCCGGTAATATCGCGTCCCGTCTCGCGCAGCAGGGCGTTCACGAACAGGCCGCCGCTCATGCCGATGCGCCGGTGAATCCGCCAGACCGCCAGACGGATACCGCCTTGCTCCAGGGCTTCCCGCCAGGCAAGCACGTGTTGGTAAACGCTGTCGATCAAGGTGCCGTCGAGGTCGAACAAGAACGCCGCGCGCATTTGGAAATGGCACTCCGGATGTTGTACACTAATATCTTAGTTCACAAGCTCCGACGCATTCAGTGTGTCCTGGCGCGAAATTCAGAGGTTATCCATGCACGCAATCATTGAGACCGGTGGGAAACAATACCGGGTTGCCCCTGGCGACGTACTCCGGGTGGAGACGTTGGCGGGCGAAGTTGGCTCCGAAATCGAACTGCCCTTGCGGGCCGTCTTCAAGGACGAGGGCCAACTGGTGGCCGGTCCCGACTTGGGGCAAGCGACCGTGAAAGGCACCATTGTCGGCAACGGCCGGGCAAAGAAAATCCTGGTCTTTAAGTTCAAGCGCAAGAAGCAGTACAAGCGCACGATAGGGCATCGGCGGAACTTCACGGAAGTGAAGGTGGGCGACATTCTGGTTTAGGTGAAGTATGGCGCATAAAAAAGGATTAGGCAGTTCCAAGAACGGGCGCGATTCCAACGCGCAGCGGCTGGGCGTGAAGCGCTTCGGCGGGGAATTGGTACCGGGCGGGTCGATCATCGTCCGCCAGCGGGGCACACCAATCAAGCCCGGCGAAAACGTCGGCTGGGGCAAGGACGACACGCTTTTCGCCAAAGTCACGGGTGTGGTCGAGTTCCGCGACCGCGGCCGCCAGGGCAAATTCGTCAGTATCAAGGCCGTGGCCTAGAAGGCAGAAGCCAGGAGTCAGAATTACAGCCGCGCGCACCGGACATCCTGGCACGCCATCAGGCTTCGGTTTTCCCCATGTTTATCGATGAAGCTCGCATCCTGGTGAAGGCCGGGGATGGCGGGAACGGCTGCTTGGCCTTTCGCCGCGAGAAGTACGTTCCGCGCGGCGGCCCTAGCGGCGGCGATGGCGGGCGCGGCGGCGACATCTTCCTGGTTTCCACGGAACACCAGAACACTCTCATCCAATTCCGTTTCAATCCCGAGCACAAGGCGCAACGCGGCCGGCATGGAGAAGGCAGCGATTGCACGGGCGCCGAAGGCCATTCGATCGACCTGAAGGTGCCTGTGGGCACGGTGGTCTACGACGAATCGACCGGCGAGCGCCTGCACGATTTCACCACAGCCGGCGACCGTTTCCTGGTAGCGCGCGGCGGACGTGGCGGCAAGGGCAACGCGCGGTTTGTCACGTCCACGCATCAGGCGCCCACCGAGCACGAGCCCGGCAAACCTGGCCAGGAGCTGCGTTTGCGCCTGGAGCTTAAGCTATTGGCCGACGTCGGCCTGGTCGGCTTCCCGAACGCCGGCAAGTCCACGCTGATCTCCCGCATTTCCGCGGCGCGCCCCAAGATCGCCGCTTATCCCTTCACCACGCTGGAGCCGCAATTGGGCGTGGTCTCGCTGGACGATTACCGCAGCTTCGTGGTGGCCGATATTCCCGGCCTGATCGAAGGGGCGCACCTGGGGCACGGGCTGGGCACGCAGTTTCTGCGGCATATCGAGCGCACGCGTCTACTCGCGCACTTGGTGGATGTGTCGGAAGCGAGCGGCCGCGATCCTGCCCACGACTTCGAGACGGTGATGGAGGAATTGGCAAGCTTCAGCGAAGACCTGGCCGCCAAGCCCATGATCGTAGTAGCCACCAAGATGGACGCCGCGCAGGACCCCGCGCGCGTGGAGTCTTTGCGCCAGATCGCGGCCGAGCGCGGGTTGGCGTTCTTCGAGATATCGAGCGTTACGGGGCTGGGGCTGGATGAGTTGCGCTATGCCATGGCGGAGCGGGTGTTGACGCCGCATTAGAGATCGAGGCTTTCGAAATAGTCCTCATCCAATCGCTTGAGCGCGTAGCTCTTTCTGGGTATGGGTGCAACTCCTACGTTGTGGTCGATCATCAGATCCCGGACCATATCCCGCTGGAACTCATAAGGAACCTCCGTCATGGCTGAAAGACCGATTTTCATACCGGCGCCCGACTCCCCTGAGTTGGTGAAAGAACTATCGATGCACTTGATCTGGAGCCCCGGCTTCGCACCGGTGCAGAAGAAAAAGAACGTCATCGCGTTGCATGCTTCCGCCGCTAAGGCTGGATACGCGCCGTTACTGGAAGTCTCCACCAAATCCGGCGAAAAGGTCGGACGGCGGCTGAGCGCCTTCAATCTTAAAGTCCACAGCGACCGGCTTGGGAGGATGCCGCTTGAGACCGCATTTCAAGGCAGCAAGGTCTTCGCGCGCGGCGGCCCCTACACAGACCTCTATGGTGTGCCCGACGTCCGGGATGCCAAGCGCGACTTGCGCCTGAAGGAATCCGGCCCGCTCACCGGCTTCAAGTTCGAGGATATCTGGTTTCCGCTGGAGCCCAAGACAGCCTTTTACGACTGGCTTTACGTCACGGCGCTTTACGAGCACCGGGAATGGCTCAGAAACCGCATCTTTCACTATGCGGGCTTTACAGACATCGAATTCAACCCCGAGCGGTCGATAAACTGCCAAGCTCGCTCGTGCGCGCTGCTCGTGACGCTCATGAAGAACGACTGGCTGGACGAAGCGGTCGGTTCGCCGGAGTCCTTCATAAGGTTGTTGTCGAGCCGGCGGTATCGGCCCGATCATGCACGGAGCGTGGGCCAAGAAGCGATGTTCCGGCCGTAAACATGCGGGATCTGGCCGCCAAGCCCATGATCGTGGTGGCTACCAAGATGGACGCCGCGCAGGACCCCGCGCGCGTGGAGTCTTTGCGCCAGATCGCGGCCGAGCGCGGGTTGGCGTTCTTCGAGATATCGAGCGTTACGGGGCTGGGGCTGGAGGAGTTGCGCTATGCCATGGCGGAGAGGGTATTGGTCCCGAAGAACCGCGAAGCAATTGGGCCTTAGTTCTTACCGTGGTACGATCCCCAGCTTGTCCTCGATCCGCACCACTCGGTTGTCAATCTCGGCAACCTTGCCGGTGAGCACATCGAGCTTGTCCTCCACGCGGGTCATGCGCCCGTTAAGCGCCACGAAGTACCCCACGTTAACCAGGATGCCCACCAAGGCTACAAAGGACGGCAACCCGATGGCCAAGTATAGCTGTGCGTCGGTCATTGTCTACGTCTACAGCTTGGCTCTTTTGCGCTGATATGTCAACGAGGCTTGCATATCCTTGAAATGGTGGCTCGGACCGCCGATGGACCCCGCGCTGAGGAATGCGCTGGGCACGAAGCAATCCGGATTGTTATCGGATTTCGACGCGTCAGGAAAATCCTCCGCGCCAATGCCGATATGCCGCGATCCACTCGGCTCCCTTTGGCGGAGGCGACGGCGGCGGCAGATCCAGGATCGGAATCTTCTGACGCTTTGCGCCTCGCTTGCACATCGCTACAATGTCGTCGGCATCGGTCATATCGACCCGTTCGACCGTGACCTCGACCCCGAGCACTCGCGTCGAGAAGGGTGTGGCCAAGTCGTTCTCCATCATCGTATAGAACCCGACGGCCTGCTCGGAATCGCCGTAAGCATTCGGTGGTCGCCTCCGCAACCAACTCTTCCAGCCGCGTCCGGCTGAACCGCGACGCTTTGCTACGCGGACTGCTCACGTTCGCCTCCTGATTCGCCGATACCTTCTATTCCAGCCGTCCGAGCCAGTGTATCGCATTCACGATCAGTCGGCGACCAGTGCCAGCGCAGTTCGCGCGGCACCGGCTACAATAGGAACATGACTGCTCGCTGTCTGCGCGCTCTGGCCGTCGCGTCGTTATACCTTTTGGGAGCCGCGCTGGTTTGCGCGCAGGACTGGAATGCTCTCGAAACCCTGCCTGCCGTCGACCTGAGCGGACTCTCCCCGGCGCAAAAAACCACCGCCCTGAAACTGCTGCGCGCCCGCGGCTGCTCTTGCGGTTGCGGCATGAAAGTGGCGGAATGCCGCGTGAAGGATCCGAGTTGCTATTTCAGCAAAGGTCTCGCGGCCGTGATTGTGACGTCCCTCAGGGCGGGCAAGGACGAGAAGGAGGCGCTGGCCGACGCAGAAGCTTCCCGGTTCGCGCATCCGCCGGAGCACAAACTCCTGGAAGATCCCATCGACATCCCCACGGCCGGAGCGCCGGAGACGGGACCCAATGACGCGCCTATCACGCTGGTCGAGTTCTCCGACTTTCAGTGCCCCTATTGCAGCCTGGCTACACCCCAACTGCAGTTGGTGTTGAAGGCTTATCCGACTCAAGTGAGGCTGTTCTTCAAACAATTCCCGCTGGATATGCATTCGCAGGCCGCGCTGGCGGCCGCCGCCGCGGTTGCCGCGCAAAAGCAAGACAAGTTCTGGCAGATGCACGACGCTTTGTTTGCCAGCCACAACGACCTTAGCCGTCCCACGATTCTGGCGTTGGCCTCGGCCCTTGGGCTGGACATGAAACGGTTCGAGGCCGACATCGATTCGCCGGAAGTCCGCAAGGCCGTCGCGCACGATCAGGAAGACGGCAGCAACGTAGGGGTCATGGCCACACCCACGCTGTTCATCGACGGCCAGCACTACAACGGCGCTATCAAACTTGAGACTTTGAAACCGATCCTGGACGCCGAACTGAAGCATCCCGCCAGCCCCATCAAGAAGACGGCGAAGACCGCTTCCGCTCCGCCGCCTGCCTCCCGCTGATGCACCCCTCACCAAGTGATCAAGACTGTTATCTTCGATCTGGGCAAGGTGCTGATCCCTTTCGATTTTTCACGCGGCTACCAAGCCATGGAGCAATACTGCGGCTATCCAGCAGCGGAGATTCCCAAACGCATCGCCGCCACCGACTTGGTGCATCGCTTCGAAACCGGCCTCGTTGAGCCGCGGGATTTCGTGGAGCAACTCAGCCGCATGCTCGACCTGCGTGTCACGTACGAGCAATTCTGCGAGATCTGGAGTTGCATCTTCCTGCCGGACACGCTGGTTCCGGAGAGCCTGCTGGCGGGCATCGGCGCGCGTTACCGCCTGCTGGTGCTTTCCAACACCAACGCCATTCATTTCGAAATGGTGCGCCAGAGTTATCCCATGCTCCGCCACTTCCACGATTTGGTGCTGTCGTACCAAGTGAAGGCCATGAAGCCTTCACCGGCCATCTACCGCGAGGCCATCGCGCGCGCGCAGTGCAGGCCGGACGAATGCTTCTACACCGACGACATCCCCGCCTACGTGGAAGGCGCCCGCCGCGCCGGCATCGACGCGGTGCAGTTCGAATCGTGCGCGCAACTGGAGCGGGAACTCGCCGCGCGCGGGATTCGCTGGTCATGACCACCGGCATCATTACCGATCTGGTGCAGATCCGTCTGCTCGGCGAAAAGAAGAGGCCCGAAAACGAGCGCTTTCGCCGGCACATGAAGGCGCACGACCATTCCGACCGCATCCTGCGCCGCATCGCCGAGGGCATTGAGGAGCAGATCGATTGCACGCAATGCGCCAACTGCTGCCGCGTAGCGACGGTGAAGGTGTCGGAGCGCGATATCGAGCGCCTGTCGCGCCATCTGCGCATCGCGCCCGCCGCGTTCGTCGCCGAATACACCACCGAGAGCGAGGATGAAGGGACGATCCTGCGCCGCACTGAAGAGACCGGCTGCGTGTTCCTGGACGGCACGGCCTGCACGGTCTACGATGTGCGCCCCGACATTTGCCAACGCTTTCCCCACGTAGTGCGCGGCAACGGTTCCATCGCCAGCCGAATGTGGCAGTTCATCGACCGGGCGTGCTATTGCCCGATTGTTTACAATGCGCTGGAGGCGTTTAAGGTGGAGACCGGCTTCCGCCGGTAAGTGTCGGGACTGGAGTCGGATTGCGTTTGGGGCTGTTCACCGCCGCCGCTTCCTTGCGATCGCTTCGCCAAGTTGCGCATCGGGATGCTTCCTCCCAGTCCGGTGGAGCGTTACGGCCCATACCAGATTCCATCTCGTCCAACAGGCTGGCTCGTTCGCGAATGACCCGGACGCCTGAAGAGCGCATTACAATCCGCCGCGAAGGCTTTTGCTGTGGCGGCTCGGTAACAGCCGCGTGGTATTCTGGCATTCCAAGAGGCGAAAATGATCGAACGCAGAGAGCTTCTGAAAACCGGCGCCGCGCTGGTGGCCGGAGCTGCGCTTGCCAGGCCGCAATCGAGCGCGCCGCCCAAAGCCAAGATCGCCAGTTCGGTGATGCTGTGGACTTTGAAAGGCTCGTTCGAAGAGAAGCTGGAGACGGCCGCGCGCGCGGGGTTGCAGTCCGTCGAACCTCCGTCGACTGCAACGAATGTGCGCCTGTTGTCCGCCGGTCGCCACAGCACCCTGCCCAAAGCCCTCCGCCCCCCCGCATTATTAGCCGAAGTCATGTATCCCAAATAGTCAACTCACTGATTATAAAAGCACAATTGGGTTCGTCCGTACGATTTTGCAGGTAATCTCCGACGCACCGGTTATGCACAATGGTGCAGCATTTCGCCTAGTACTTCCTGGCACAGGCTGCCATGGATGCGGAAGCGTTGCCCGGCGGAGGCGCACGCGAGACACGCCAGATCGGCTGCAAGCTCTGCCGGAGTCGTTGCGGGCGGCGGATACCACACTCATCTGCTTCGAGGAGCGCTGGCGCGAGCGACCTAAATGGAGAGGAGCGGCCGGCGCTTGGCATTCAGGCTTGCCGCGATTCCGAAATGAATATACAATCATGTATACATGGAGACGAGCTTCACCTGGGACGCTGCGAAAGCGCGGCGCAACAAGCGGGAACACGGAATTTCGTTCGAGATGGCTCGGGAGGCGTTCGCGGATCCCAATCACGTCGTCACATGAGCAAAACATCTACGAGGACCAAATCGGTTAAGATCGGCAGCCGGACCCGGGAACTATACGAGAATCGGGATCGCGATCTCGACCATTCCGAAGTACCGCAATTGCCGCCCTCACAATGGGCGAAAGGGGTGGTCGGAAAGTACTATCGTCCCCTAAAATCGCAGATCTCGTTCCGCATTGACAACGATGTCCTCGCCTGGCTCAAAGCGAAAGGGCAGGGACACCTCAGCCGAATCAACGCAATCTTGCGAGAGCGGATGGAGAGCGACGGCCGCTGAGTTTCGGCGCTGGCCTAGGGAATACGACAAGGGGGCATGGAAGCAATGAGCACCAGCCTGCTCGATGGACACGAAACGTTACGGGCGCCTGCTCGCCAAGGCGCTTCCGGCCGTCGTCAAATCCGAAGATGAAAACGACCGGATGTTAGCGAGCATCGAAAGCCTGATGGCGAAGGGCGAGAAGAACCTTTCGGCGGAAGAGAACGCTCTGTTGGATTTGCTGGTGGACCTCGTGCACGATTTTGAGCAGCGGCACGATCCGTTCCCCTCCAGCCCGCCGCACCGGATGGTCGGGTTTCTTCTGGAACAGCGCGGGCTGCAGTCGAGCGCCCTTTATCCGGTGCTTGGAACGAAGAGCCGGGTTTCGGAGCTCCTGTCGGGAAAACGGGCGATCGGCAAGGCGCAGGCCAAGAAACTCGCCGCATTCTTCCACGTCGGCGTTGAGTTATTTATCTGACGCGTTCCCACGATAGAACACGATAGAATAAGAGCCGGCCCCGGCTGTCATAAGCCGCCACAAACATGAAAAAGCTCTGCCTGCTGCTCTGCCTCCTGCCCCTCGCCCAAGCCTCACATGTCACCATCCTGCGCGACGAATACGGGGTGCCGCACATCTTCGCCCAAGATGCCGCCGGCGCGGCCTTCGGATCGGGCTATGCGCAGGCGGAGGACCGTCTCGAAGAGTTGCTGAAGAATTATCGCCGCGCGGAAGGCGCCATGGCGGAAGCCTTCGGCGCCGAGTTTTTCCGCGACGATTGGCGCCAGCGCGTCTGGCGGCACCGGCTGGTGGCCGAGCAACATTACAAAGATCTGAGCCCGCGCAGCCGCGAAATTATCGAAGCGTTTCAGGCCGGCGTGCGGCAATACATGCAGGAGCATCCGGACCAGGTACCCGCCTGGGCGCCTAAGCTGGAGCCTTGGCAGTTGGTGGCGCTGGGCCGCTACATCATCTGGGGATGGCCGGAGGGCGAAGCCGCCGGCAAGCTGCTGCACGCGGGCATCCAGCCCGATCCCATCGCCTATCACGGCTCGAACGAAATGCTGCTGGCGCCATCGCGCACCGCCATGCACGCGCCCATCGCCGTGGTGGACCCGCACCTGAGCTGGTACGGCCCGTTCCGCTTTTACGAAATGCGTATCTATGGCGGCGACTTGGCGTTTTCCGGCGCCTGCATCCTGGGACTTCCGTTTCCGGTGTTGGGGCACAGCCGCTATGCTTCCATCGCCATGACCACCGGCGGTCCCGACACCTCCGACGTCTACGAAGAAGAAGTGCAGGACGGCAAGTATAAGTTCCGCGGCGAATGGCGGCCCCTCGAAACCCGCCACGAAAAGATCGGCGTCAAGGTGGGCGGAAAGATCGACTGGAAGGACCTCACCATCGAATCTACGCTGCACGGGCCTATCGTGGCGCACAAGAACGGCAAATCGTACTCGGTGGCCATCCCTTATGCCGACGAAGTCCGCCTGATGGATGAGAGTTGGGGCATGGTGACCGCGCACAACCTCGCCGAGATGAAGAAGGCGCTGGCGATGCTGCAATTCATGGCGCAAAATATCATGGTGGGCACGGTCGATGGCGACATTTACTATGTGCGCAACGGGCGCGTGCCGGTGCGGCCGAAGGGTTGCGATCCGTCGCAAGTGATGTCGGGAGCGGCCGGGACGTGCGAATGGCAAGGGCTGCATCCCTTTGAAGATCTGGTGCAGATCACCAATCCGCCGCAGGGTTATATGCAGAATTGCAACGTTTCGCCCTTTGTCATGATGAAAGGTTCGCCGCTCGTGCCCGAGGAATACGCCGAGCATCCGTACATTTACAATGAGAAGCGCACGCCCCCGCATCAGCGCGCAGCCATGGTATTGGACCTGCTCGACGCGGCGCACGATGTAACCGCCGAGCAGGCCATTGGCATCGCGTTTTCGCCGCAGGTCTGGTACGCGGAGTTGTGGCAGGAGCGCATCCGCAAAGCCGCGCCCGATGACGGCTTCGCAAAGACGCTGGCCGCCTGGAATCGCCGCAGTGACGCGGATTCGCGGCCGGCCCTGGCATTCTATCTCTTCAAGATGTCACTTGAAGCGGGACCCAAGCGCGCGGTGGACCCGCCGCCGGATCTCACGGACGATCATATCCGTGCGGCGCTGGCCAAGGCTGAAGCGCAGTTGAAGTCCGAGTTCCCGCCGGATGCGGCCTTCGGCACCCTGTTCCGCGTGGGGCGGCAGGGCGCGGCGCACGGCGTAGCTCATACATGGCCGGTGAGCGGCGGATCGCTCACCGAAGCCGGCATGGCCACCCCGCGCGCCGTCAGCTTCGAGAAGAGCGGCCACGAGATGCTCGGGCACGGCGGCCAGACTTCCACTCAGATCGTGATTCTGACCAAGCCGCCACAATCCTATATGGTGATCCCGCTAGGCGAGAGCGACCATTCGGATTCGCCGCACTTCGACGATCAGGCGGAGAAGCTGTTCAGCCAAAGCCGCGTGAAATCGACTTACTTCATGAATCGCACGGAACTGGACAAACACGTGACCAAGCGGGAAGAATTGGAATTCGCGGGGTTACCCCAGTGATACAAGACACGCTGGGCCACTTGGAACTGAAGGTCATGGAAATTCTCTGGGCGCACGGCGAAAGCAATGTGCATGATGTTGTGCAGCGGCTGGGGCGGCCGCTGGCGTATACCACGGTGATGACCACGCTCGACCGGCTCTTCAAGAAAGACCTGCTGGTGCGCCGCAAATGGGAACGGGCGTTCTTGTACGCGCCGCGCTGGACGCGTCTGGAATGGGAGCAAAAACGTGCGGGTGACTTCGTGGCCGGCTTTCTGGCTTCGCCGCAAGCGTCGGGCGATCTGTTGATTTCTTCCCTCGTCGACGCGGTCGGGCAATATGACACGGCGCTGCTGGACGAGCTGGAAAGGAAGATCCGCACGAAGCGCAGAGAGCTTGGCCGGCGGGGGAAAACATGACTCTCTCATATTTTCCTAGGCTGTTGTGCATCAGCCTGGCAACCTTCTTCCTGGTTCACCTGGCGCTGGGTATGGGAGTCGCCCTGATTGCTCGTCAGGCAACCCGCCTGGGTGAACGCCTCCGGCCCCACGTGGCCGCACGCTGCATGCTGGCGTTGCGCCTATTGCCCGCTGCGGGCGCAGCATTCATCGTAGTGGCGGTCTGTCTGCCCAGCTATTTGTGCTTGGAGCCGGAGGCTCCCACCGAACGCGTGGGGTTTGGGTGTCTGTTGGTGGCGCTGCTGGGCACCGCACTGTGGAGCGTCTCGATCGCGCGAGGGCTTCGCGCGGCGGCTGGCTCCCGGCATTTTCTGCGGGGTTGCGAGCGCGCGGGGCGACCGGCGCGCCTGCCGGGAGAGCATGCGGATGCCTGGATCGTGGATAGCGCCGCGCCACTGCTGGCGATTAGCGGCATCGTGCGTCCGCGGTTGTTAGTCTCAAGAAGCGTGGTGAGCGCGCTCTCGGCCGAACAATTGGCGGCGGCCTTGCGCCACGAGCGCGCCCACTGGACTGCGCGCGACAATCTGAAGCGCCTGTTTATCCTGCTAACGCCCGGTATCCTGCCGTTCGCGGGCGGCAGCCGGACGCTTGAGTGCGCCTGGAAAAAGTTTGCCGAATGGGCCGCCGACGACCGCGCGGTGGCCGGCGATGCGCACCGTGCATGCGCACTGGCAGCGGCGTTGGTGCGGGTCGCACGCATTACCGCAGCCGCGGGCGACACCGATCGGCTTGCGGCGCGCGTGGATCGGCTCCTGCGCGAGTCGCCGCCCACCCCGGCTCCGCAGCCGATGCTGGCCCTCAGCGGAATCCTGCTGCTAGCCGCCTCCCTGGCAGTGGCTATCCTGCAGCCCTCGGCGCTCTATTCCGTCCATGTGGCGCTGGAACACCTGGTGGAATGACGTGGCGCACGCTCTAAGCCGCAATTTCGACCTGCGCGCCGCCGCTAAGGATCGACCGCCGGCCGGCTTCGATCGCGCGTTCGTTGTAGCTGCTATTACCCGGAGTCGCAATAAGTCCCGCGCGATCGATCTCATCGAGCAACTCCGGCGCGGACTCCAGGCGAATGATACTCGATACGATGTGTTCCACCGAGCGATAGCCGTAACCCACCGGAGTCAGTCCCCCGCCGCCTAAGTCCACATACTGGAAGTAATCCGGGCTAGGCTCCGCATATATGGTCGCGCCGGACCCATCCGGCTTACTCGCGTAACTGTGCTTCAGGCCGCGATATTGGTCCGAGTGTTCCAGCAGCGCGCCCTTATCGTCTCCGCCGCAATAGAGCGCCAGGCCCTGCGTATTCGTGCCGGGCGCGTCGTCGGGGAAGCCCAGGCCGTTCTGCACATTCAGGCATGCGCCATTGTTCCACACCACCCGCGCGTCGGTCCAGAGGAAGCCTTCGTTGCCGTTCGGGAAGCGGTCGCGCACACCATAGACGCTCACGGCGACGGGCAGCAGTCCGGTGATGAAATGTACCAGGTCCACATAATGGCAGCCGATGTAAGTGAAGGCGTCCGAGTGATCGGCCGTCATCCAGTTCTGAAAGTTGGAATGGCGGTAATACCATTTCTCGAACAGGCGCGCGGCGCCCAAGCGGAATTCGCCGAATGCGCCGGCGCGATATTGGCGGCGAGCCATCAGGCTGCGGTCGTCGAAGCGCTTGTGATATTCCACGGCGACCAGCAGTCCACGGGCGCGGGCTTCGCGCTCGATCTCGGCGGCGTGGCGGCTTGTAAGCGCCAGTGGCTTCACGCACAGGACGTGCTGCTCGTGAGCCAGTGCGGCCATCACCACCTCGTAATGAAGCTGGTCCGGGACCGCGACCACCACGATTTGGCGCGGAGGGAGCGCGGCGATGGCTTCGCGGTATAGATCCGGCCGCCGAGGGCCGTCGCGATCCGGCCAAGCGCAGAACGACTGGCCGGGAAACGCGCGCAGCAGCGTTTCGGCGCGCGCCAGATGGCGCACCGTACTGAAGCACGACGCGGACACGGCGATCGGCCCGATACGGCCCTGGCGTTGCATGTGATAGAGCGAGGGCAGAAGCTGATCGTGCGTGATCATGCCCCCGCCGACGATGAGAACTTGTGGCCGGGACATCAGGCCGCCGCGGCCCGCGCGCACAAGACTTCGGCGAAGGCCTCCTCAAGCGCGGCGAAGCTATCCAGGATGGCGGCCTCGGTGATCACCAGGGGCGGACAGATCTTGATCGTCCCGCCGCCATATCCTACAGGGCTGAACATCAGCACGCCTTTTTCGACGGTGCGCCGGACCACGTCCCAAGCCAGAGCGCCATCGGGTTCTTTCGTGCCAGGCAGGATACAAGCCACTCCGGCCACCAGTCCCTTGCCGTCCACGCGCCCGATCTGGGGAGTGCGCGCGGCCAGCGAACAGAGCTTCTGGTGCAGCACCGCGCCCACCCGGCGGGAGTTTTCGGCAAGATTCTCGCGCAGCACCAGATCGATGGAGGCGAGCGCCGCCGCGCAACAGACCGGATTGCCGGTGTGGGTCGAGGTCATGCTGCCGGCGGGTTGCAGATCCATAACATCGGGGCGCCCGGCCACTGCGGCCAGCGGCAACGAACTCGAGATGCCCTTGCCGAAGAGCGCCAGATCCGGCGCCATGCCGTAATGCTCAAAGCCCCACAGCGCCCCGGTGCGTCCGAAGCCGGCCTGCACTTCGTCGCACACCAGCAGGGCTTTGTGACCCGTACACCAGGAGCGCAGGTCGCGCATGTAAGCCGCGGGCGCGAACGCGGCGCTGCCACCCTGGTAAGTTTCCAGGATGACGCCGGCCACGTTCTGCGGCTCGACGGAGTTTTCGCGCAGGCTGCGCTCAAACAGGCCGAAGGAAGTATCGGGCGTGCGGTAGCCATCGGGAAACGGCGCCTGGATGAAGCCGCCATCCAGGTTGACGATCCACTCCTTCAAAGCGGGGATACCGCCCGCCTGTTGCGCGCCCAGCGTACGGCCATGGAAAGATTTGTCGAAGGAGACAATAACGTTCTTGGATCGGCCGCCGGATTTCACCCCGTGCGTGCGGCACAGCTTGATGGCGGTCTCCACAGTTTCAGAACCGGTAGTGAGCAGGAAGACCTTCTTCAGCGGCTCGGGAAGAATCGACACAAGCTTCTCCACCAGGCGCGCGCGAATCTCGCTGGGGAAACAATAGTTGGTGAGCAGTCGCGCGTTGGCTTGTGCGGCGATGGCGTCCACGATCTCCTGGCGGCCGTGTCCGGCGTTGGCGATCAGCACGCCGGCGGACCAGTCCACCCACCGGTTGCCCCACGCGTCGAAAACCTGGAAGCCTTCGGCGCGATGCCAGACGATGGGCGGCTGTCCGCGCATAGCGATGGGCTCGCACGCGTGCAGGCGCTCCAGAATGGGCAGCGACTCGGGGACCGGCAGGTCCGTCACGATCCGGCGGAAGGGCGTTTCCACGCGCGGCACGGCTCTTGGCGTCAGGCTGTATTCTCGGGCCATGGTCTGGCGATCTTTTATTCTCGCATCATGCGTTGGGTGGCAAGCGGGCGGCGCTTATGATCGGTTGCGGGATTGGCAGGAATGTACGATGATGAATTCTCGACAGAAGGTCCGCACGTGCCAGCAGGCCCTTATGGTGGTCGACCCGCATCGAATCGCACCAAAGAGAGGCCTATTTTGGCCGGCTTGTTTCTCTCAAAATACGATTCTCTCGGCTTGAAGAGACTCGGCTTCAAGGGTTTCAAGGAAGCCTTCACGTCATCGGGTACGCGATGGGATCGCAGCCTGCGTCCCTCAAGAACTACCGCGATGAATTTGACCCGTTGTTTCCGAATCGCAGGAAGGGCTGGCACAAGCGTCCGACCCGCGACTACTGCCGCAAGGTGTTCGAAAAGTACAAGCGCTACACCTGGGCGAACAGGTCGGCGGTGGCGTTCCCCTTTTCGATGGCGGCGGTGATGCGGTAGGCCTCGCGCCGGTCGAGCGGCCATTCGATGGTCGGGTCCACCAGAAAGGCGAGCACCTCCTTGCCCTGGCGCACCGCCTCTTCGCATTCGAGCCAGGTGATGCTTTTTTGAGCTGGTTCGCGGGTTGCTCCGGGGGGTACCCAGCCGTAGCGGTGGGCCACGATGGCTACCAGCACGTCGGCTTCGGCGACTTTGGCGCGGTAGACGTCGAGGGGCGAGTGGCCGGTAGCGGGGAAGTCCTCCATCATGACTTGCAGGAAGCCGGCACGCGAGGCGGCGCGCCCCGCGGCTTTGCGATATTCTTTCAGGTCGCCGGAGGTGGAGGAGATGAATACGGATGGTGCGCCGGCGTGTCACGGCATGGTTCTTACGTTACATGAAGGTCGGGATCAGGGGGTATGACTCGGACGCAAAGAACAACACACAAATAGGTGGACCCTGACTCGCTCGTCCCCCACTCCCACACGTTGCCAGCCATGTCGCTTTGGCGGAGCGTTCCCCATGGTAGGCGGCATTGTGCGAATCTCAGGGGAAGTGCAGCAGTCCGACGCATTCAATCTGGCCACTTACTTTGTCGACCGGCACGTCGCGGAGGGCCGCGGCAGCCAGACGGCCATCGTCTGCCAGGGCGTTCGCTACACTTACGCGCAGATCCAAGCTCTGGTCAACCAGGCCGGAGATGGGTTGCGGCGCGCGGGTGTCGGGCGCGGCGACCGCGTGCTCATCATTCTGCCCGATTCGCCGGAGTTCGTGGCCGCCTATTTTGGCGCTATCAAGATCGGTGCTGTCGCCGTGCCGACCAGCACCGCACTGGGGCAGGCGGATTACGAGTACCTGGCCGAGGAGAGCCAGGCGAAAATCGTCATATCGGAGCCGGGATGGCAGGCGAAAACATCCGCTTCCCAGGAAACGGACTGCGCACCCACGTCGCCGGACGATCCCGCGTTCTGGCTGTGGACTTCCGGCAGCACGGGACCGCCCAAAGCCGCCGTCCACAGGCACCGCGACTGGCTGGCCTGCTGCGAAGGCTACGCACGCGGAGTGCTCGACATGCGCCCCGGCGATGTCACCTTCTCCTCGGCAAAGCTGTTCCACGCTTTCGGGCTGGGGAACGGACTGATGTTCCCTTTCTATGTGGGCGCCACCACGGTGCTGCACCCCGGCAAGGCGCAGGCGCATGCCATACTGGCCTGCGCGCACGAATGCCGGCCGACCTTGCTCTTCGCGGTGCCCACGCACCTGGCGGCCATCTTGCGCGAAACCGATGCCGGGTGTCCGTACGATTTGAGCAGCGTGCGGCTCGGCATCTCGGCGGCCGAACCTTTGCCGGCGGAAATCGTCCGCCGCTGGGGCGAGCGCTTCGGCTTCGAGGTGCTGGACGGGATCGGCTCCACGGAGGTGCTGCACATTTATATTTCGAACCGGCCGGGCGATGTACGTCCGGGCAGTTCGGGCCTGCCGGTGCCGGGTTACGAGGTGCGCATCGCGGACGAAAGCGGGCAGGAGTTGCCGGCCGGCGAAACAGGCGACCTCTGGGTGCGCGGCCGCAGCAATGCGACGCACTATTGGAACCGGCCGCAGCTCACCAGGCGCCGCATGCGCGACGGATGGTTCTTCAGCGGCGACAAGTATCGCGTGGATGCGGATGGATATTACTGGTACGCGGGCCGCTCCGACGATATGTTTCGCGTGTCGGGGGAGTGGGTTTCGCCCATCGAAGTGGAGAGTGTTCTGATTGAGCACCCCGCGGTGCTGGAAGCCGCGGTAGTGGCGCGGTCGCGCGAAGACGGTCTGCCAATGCCCTGCGCGTTCGTTACCCTGAAGCGGCCCGAAGACGCCAGTGCGGCGCTGGCCGGCGAACTGCATGGGTTCGTCCGCGAGCGGCTGGCCGGCTACAAGCGTCCGCGGCGAATCGAGTTCCTGAATGAGCTGCCCAAAACGGCAACCGGAAAGGTGCAGCGATACAAACTGCGTGTATGAATACGCACAGCGAAGCCGCCCAGGTACTAGCTGTAATAGAAGGTTCTGTCGCAGACTGGTATGGAGGGTGACATGCGTTTAAGATCGGGTTTACTTTGGTTATCCGTAGTTGCGGCTTCTCTTCCGCCCCTGGCGGCGCAGCCCTACGTGCTGACGTATCACAACGACTTGTACCGCACCGGGCAAAACCTGGCGGAGACGACGCTGACCACCGGCAATGTGAATTCGTCGACCTTCGGCAAGCTCTTCCAGGCGGCCTTGGACGGGGTGGTGGATGCGCAACCGCTCTATGTCGCCGGGGTCGCTATCCCGAACCAGGGAACACATAATGCGCTGATCGTGGCCACGGAGAACGACAGCCTGTACGCGCTGGATGCGGATAGCGGCGCCCAGCTTTGGAAAGTGTCGCTGCTGCCCAGCGGCGAGACGCCTTCCGACAATCGCGGGTGCGGGCAGGTGACTCCGCAGATCGGCATCACCTCGACGCCGGTCATTGCGCTTGAGTCCGGCACGACGGTCGGGGTCGTCTTTGCCGTGACCATGAGCAAGGACTCGTCGGGGAACTATCACCAACGGCTGTACAAAGTGAATCTGGCCACGGGCAAACCGCTTGCGGCCGTGGCAATCGTCGGCAAGTACGCTGGCGCCGGCGACGATAGCAGCGGCGGCTACGTTAATTTCGATCCCGCGCAGTATAAGGAACGATCGGGATTGCTGCTGTTGGGCGGAGTGGTGTACCTGGCATGGGCGTCGCATTGCGACGATCAGCCTTACACCGGCTGGGTCATGGGCTACAACGCCACGACACTCGCGCAAGCCAGCTTAATCAATGTTACGCCCAATGGCGCCGAAGGAGCCATCTGGGGCGCCGGCGCCGGTTTGGCGGCGGATGCCAACGGGTACATCTATTTTCTGGACGCCAACGGCACTTTCGACACGACTCTCAACGCGCAGGGCTTTCCCAACATGGGGGACTACGGCAACGCCTTTATCAAGCTTTCGGCCGCGGGCGGCCAACTGACAGTGGCGGACTACTTCACTATGTACAACACCACCGCCGAATCCGATGCGGACGAAGACTTAGGCTCGGGCGGCGCGATGGTGTTGCCTAACATGACCGACGCCGGCGGCCAAGAGCGGCAACTGGCAATCGGGGCGGGAAAGGACGGTAACATCTACTTAGTAAACCGCGAAAACATGGGTAAGTTCAGTCCGGTAAACGACAGTGCTATCTATCAAGAGTTGGACGACGCTTTGCCCGGCGGTATCTGGTCGGCGCCGGCTTATTTTCACGGCCGTGTGTATTTTGGAGCGGTGGGCGGGCCCATACGGGCGTTTCAGTTCAACCAGGCCTTGCTCGCGTCGTCCCCGGTTTCGACGACCGGCACTACGTTTCCGTATCCCGGAGCCACGCCGAGTATATCGGCGAATGGCACGGCAAACGGAATCCTGTGGGCGGTGGAGAACAACACGCCCGCGGTGCTGCACGCCTACGCGGCCACCAATCTGGCGCAGGAGCTTTATAACACCAGCCAGGCGGCGGGGGGACGCGATCAGTTCGGTGCGGGCAATAAGTTCATGACGCCAACTATCGCTAATGGCAAGGTGTATGTCGGGACGCCGAACGGAGTGGCGGCGTTCGGGTTATTGAGCCAGTCGGAGGCGCGGCGCGCTGCGCCTCGGTAAGACGCCCGTTTATTGGTGGCGCAGGCGGATCCGCCTGCGATCCGGCTAGGTCCGGCTAGGTCACCACATACGGGCTGCGATACACGGGCCGCGTGGACATGGCGTTAGCCTGGGCATCGCCCGTGAAGCTGCCGGAAGCCGAATCGTACGTCAGTTTGCGACCCACGCGGTAGCTGATGTTCGCCATATGTACCAGGGCGGCGGAAGTTACACCCACCGAGACATCCGCATTCAAATCCGCTGGATTCCGGCTCTTCACGGCTTTAAGGAAGTTGGCCATGTGCGGAATCGTGTCGTCGATTTCCCCTTCCGCGTGCTTCATCGATTCCCCAGGTTCGCGCTTGTCGCCCAGGAAGATCTGGAAACCGTGCTCATCCACCGCCATGAAACCCTTGCTGCCAAAGAACGTGACCCCGATGAAATTCGGGCCCGACGCTGGGATGCCGGCATCCCCGCCGGTATTCAAGCCACGCACTTCGAAGACTAGTTCGGCATCGCCGTAATCGAACGTCGCGATTTGCGTGTTGGGTGTCTCCTGGTCGTCCTCATAGACGTACTTCCCGCCGGTTGAAACCACGCCCTTGGGTAGATCGCGGCCCAGGCCCCGCCGCGCCAGATCCATCTCATGGATGCCCTGGTTGCCGATATCGCCGTTGCCGGTGTCCCAGAACCAGTGCCAGTTGTATTGATAACGATTCTTGGTGTACTCGCGCATGGGCGCTGGGCCCAGGAAAAGATCCCAATCGAGTCCGGCCGGGACCGGCTCCGTTGGCGTGTGGCCGATGGATGGCCGGCGCTTGAAACAGATGCCGCGCGCCATATAAACTTGCCCGATGGCCCCGCTATGCAGCAGGTCCATGGCGCGCTGCTTGTGGGTGATGGTGCGGCCCTGCATCCCGATCTGCACGATGCGCTTGTATTTGCGCGCGGCCGCCTCCATCGCGCGGCCTTCGAAAAGGTTGTAGCACGCGGGCTTCTCGCAATACACATCTTTGCCGGCCTGGCAGGCCCAGATGGTGGCCAGCGCATGCCAATGATTGGGTGTGGCGATGGACACCGCGTCCACGTCCTTGTCCTCGAACAGCTTGCGCAGGTCCTGGTGGACGTGCGGCTGGCTGCCTTGCAATTTCTCGGCGACCTGCACGGCGCGCTCGGTCTGCGCCTGATTCACGTCGCAGATGGCCACCACCCGCGCTTCCGGCAGCTTGCTGTAATACTTGAGATGATCGCGCCCGCGCCCGCCGAGGCCGACCACCCCGATACCCACTTTGTCGTTCGCCGCGCGCGCGCCCATCGAAACCAGACCGGCGCCCAATAGAAAGGTCCTTCGTTCCATAATGCCTCCCGGCTAAAACAATCGTATATCATGGAAGCAATGCAATTGGTGCTGAACGACATCGAGACGGATTCTCCGATCCGCTTCCAACCGGTGCGGCGAATGAGCGACGACGAGTATTTTGCCTTCTGCGCGGCGAATCCGGAACTGCGGATTGAACGGACGGCGGAAGGAGAAATCGAGATTATGCCGCCTACCGGATTCGAGACCGGCGACCAGAACGCCGATTTGACGATGCAATTGCGGGCTTGGGCCAAGCGTGACGGCCGCGGCCGGGCTGTTGATTCCAGTACGGAGTACTTTCTCCCCAGCGGAGCGGCGCGCTCTCCGGACGCTTCGTGGGTTCTGCGATCGCGGCTGGCCACCCTGACAAGGGATCAAAAGAAGAAATTCCTGCGGCTGTGTCCGGATTTCGTGGTCGAGCTTCGTTCCCCTTCGGACCGGCTGCGGAACGTGCAGGCCAAGATGCGGGAATGGATGGACAACGGCGCCAAGCTAGGCTGGTTGATCGATCCGGACTCGCGCTCAGTCTACATTTACCGCCCGGGCCGAACAACGGAGCGGCTGGTAGATCCGCGTCGCGTCGAGGGCGAACCTCCCATCGAAGGTTGTGTGCTGGAAATGGCGGATATTTGGAATCCGGATTTGTGAGCCAGAGAAGGACATGCGGCGGATCGATGGTTTAGCTTCGTCCTGTCCGAAATTTCTTGACCGCGCCAGTATTCCATTTGAGATGGGTGCAGAACTGGCAAGGGCTGGCTTATGACGGTTAACCCCGAAATTCTCACATGGGCAAGGAGCACCGCCGGATTGACGGCGGACGACGCCGCTCGTGCCCTGGGGTTCAGCGATACCCGCGACCGTTCAGCAGCCGAACGATTGATGGCTTTGGAGGCCGGTGAAGAATACCCTTCGCGCAGTGTCTTGTTGCGAATGTCGAAGGCGTACCGGCGTGCATTGCTTGTTTTCTACCTTCCGGAGCCGCCGCGAACTGGCGATAGAGGCCAAGATTTTCGCACGGTTCCCGGCGGAACGCCCGCGCTCTACAATCCTCTTCTTGACGCGCTGATCCGCGATATTGGCGGACGCCAAACCGCCGTCGGCGCCCTTCTTGAAGAGACGGAGCCGCCGCCCGTCGATTTCATCGGTGCAGCTTCGATGAACGATCCGACAGAAGATTTAGCCAACCGGATCGGAGAGCGCCTACAGTTTTCGCTAGACCAGTTCCGCGTACAAGCGACGGGTCGAGCTAGCATTCGGCTACCTTCGGGAAACAATCGAAGCCGCTGGGGTTTATGTGCTGCTTCTGGGCAATCTCGGCAGCCATCACACGAATATTTCCGTCGATGTCTTCCGGCGCTGCATGAAATGGCGCACTTGTGGCTTGGCGCTACTGGAGTCAGCGGCGCAAGCATCGAAGCGCGGATCGAAGGGTACTGCAACGATGTCGCCGGAGAAATCCTACCGCCGACAGCCGAAGTCCGGGCACTTGCCCACCTTCGTAAAGCGCCCCTAGCGGAGGTTATCGAGGCGGTTTCGACTTTCGCCAACGCTCGAAACATCAGCCGGGCTATGGTGGCCTACAAGCTCTTGCGGGCGAACGCGCTCTGCGAACCGACATGGCGACAGATAGCCGACCATCTCAGGCAAGAGGGGATCACAAGCCGCAGAGGGCAAGAACAGGAGGGGGACAACGGCGAAAGCGGAGGCCCAGTTATTACGTTGTTAAGCGGCACCGGCTGGGCAATGCGTTGCTAGACGTCATAAGGAGTTCGCTCGCCGAAGGAATTATCACGCCTACGAAAGCCGCTCAGGTATTAGGGGTTAAGCCAAGAAATGTTGATCCGCTTCTTCACGGCACCCTTTCAGAGGGTGGCCGGTGATGCTGTATCTTCTCGACGCCAACGTTCTGATTACCGCCAGCAACTCGTACTACCCCATAGATCAGGTTCCGGAATTCTGGAGTTGGTTGCAGCATCAAGCCGTGTCCGGCAATGTGAAAGTCCCGTTGGAAGTGATGGAGGAGGTACGCGCGGGCCGCAGAGACAACGATCCTTTACTCGACTGGATTTCACAGGACGACAATGTGGACACTCTGTTATTGGAAGAGACCGTTGACGCCGCTCTGGTGCAGCAGGTGGTTTCGATCGGCTACGCCGCCGATCTCACCGACGACGAAGTAGAGAAGATTGGCCGCGATCCGTTCTTAGTCGCTTACGCGCTCTCCAATCCCCCGACCGTTGCGTTGTAACAATCGAAGTTTCGAGGCCATCGGCACAGCGACAAAACCGAAAACTCCCTGATGTCTGTAGAGCCGTCAACGTTCAATGCTGCGGGCCGTTTACTCTCAATCGAAATCTCGGTTTCCATACGGGCTGGCGAAACACTGGCGGGGATTAGGCCCCTTCCACGCCCACGCTGCTTCCGGTATCAACCGTTTCAGATAGGGTCCTCTTTGAATCCCCGCCCTCTCAGCTATCCCCCGTTCCCGTTGCCATCTTCGATGAATGCCCGCAGCCGGTGGCTCCGGCTGGGATGCCGCAACTTGCGCAACGCCTTGGCCTCGATTTGCCTGATCCTCTCACGCGTGACCGCGAAGTTCTGGCCGACCTCTTCCAGCGTGTGCTCGCTGCCATCCTCCAGCCCGAAGCGCATCTTGACGATCTTCTCCTCGCGCGGCGAAAGCGTCTTCAGCACCTCGGCGGTCTGCTCGCGCAGATTCAGGTTGATCACCGCGTCGGAAGGCGACACGCCGGCCTGGTCGACCAGAAAATCTCCCAAGTGCGACTCTTCCTCTTCGCCGACGGGAGTCTCCAACGAGATCGGCTCCTGCGCCACGCGCAGCACCTTGCGTATCTTGGAAACCGGCAGTTCCATGCGCCTGGCGAGTTCCTCGCTGGTCGGCTCGCGCCCCAATTCCTGAATCAACTGGCGCGATGCCCGGATCAGCTTGTTGATGGTCTCGATCATGTGCACGGGGATGCGGATGGTGCGCGCCTGGTCCGCGATGGCGCGCGTGATGGCCTGCCGCACCCACCAGGTGGCGTAGGTCGAGAATTTGTATCCGCGGCGATACTCGAACTTGTCCACCGCCCGCATCAAGCCAATGTTGCCTTCCTGGATCAGGTCCAGAAACTGCAGCCCGCGATTGGTGTAGCGCTTGGCGATGCTCACCACCAAGCGCAGGTTGGCCTCGATCAATTCGCGTTTGGCGGTTTCCGCATCGCGATCGGCCTTAGTAATGACCGCCAGCGTGCGCCGCAATTCCGCCGCCGTGGAACCGCACCGCTCTTCGATCTGCTGCAGCCTCTGCTGATAGCCGCGCTGTTCCCGGCGCGATTCCTTGATGCCCTCCGCCCGCGCAGTCTCCCGGCTACGCTGCACGCGCGCCATCTCCCGCTCCAGGGGTGTCAGTTCTTCGACCGCGGCCCGGATTTGCGCCGCAAAGTGCCGCAGGATGGAACCCTGGAAGCGGACCGTCCGCACGCGCCGCGAGACTCGCACGCGGGCGCGCTGCGTCTCCCAAAGAAGGTGGGCATGCAGCTTGGGCTTCAGCCCACGCGGAACCGCGTTCAGCTTCTGCCGCACCTGCTGAAATTTCCTGAAATGCCGCGCGGCGTCTTCCGCCATGGCGATGAATTCCCGGCCGTTCTCTTCGGTAGCTTCGTCGATCATGAGCGGGTCCGCTACCAACACCACGTCGCGCGCCGCGATCGTACCGCGGCGGACCTCATCGGCCAGGTCCAAGATCTGCTGGATCACCAGCGGCGAACGCGAGAGAGTTTTCATCACCGTGTTCTGGCCGCGTTCAATGCGCCGCGCGATTTCCGTCTCGCCCTCGCGCGACAGCAACGGGACGGTACCCATCTCGCGCAAATAAGTGCGTACGGGATCGTTAACCTTTTCCCCGGCCGCCGGACCCACATCCGCTTCCAGCAGATCTTCGGCTTCCCCCAACTTTTGATCGAAGTCGAGTTTGGGATCTTCCAGGAGCTCGATGCCGGGCCCATCCAGTCCGGCCAGCAGGCTGCCGAGGTCGGCGCCGTTGTCCAGGTCGGCGGGGAGTGCGTCGCTCAGGTCATCATAGGCCGGATAGCCTTGCTCCTTGCCGTTCTCCACCAATTGCTGCAGCCGATCGAATTTATCTTCCGGTGCCACTGAACCACCCCTGCCCGTTGCGCGACTATTTCCCACATTGTACACCCGCGCGTTTTTGCCGCGACGCGCCGCTATGAGGTCTTCTCGAGACGGCGCAATTCCTCCGCCAGCCGCAACGCCTCGGGCAAATTTCCAGCCCGCTCCGCCTCTTTCACGCGGGCCTTTAGGGCGGCTACTTGAGTCTTCAGGCTGGACCGCTGCAAACTTCTCAAACATTCCACTCCTAGAGATAGTGAAATTGCGGAGCCATCCGTTTCATCTTGCAGTACCGCGGACGCTAATAATTCTTGGTCGCCTTCCTCCAGCCGCGCGTGCAGTTCCTCATAAGCGACCGCACCTCCGGCATGCAAACCAAACAGTGCCTTGAAGATACGGCGCGTCGCGAATTGTTCCAACGCCGGCAACGCCTCCAGTTCCGGAATGAGCTCCTGGCGCGCCTGGGCATCGGAAACCAGCAGGTTCAGCAGTATTTTTTCGTCCGCCCGCAGGGGTTCGCGTACGGGAGCGACCTTTTTGTCGCGCCGGTCCATGGCGGATTTGCGGAAATTCTCCAACACCAGACCGGCGTCCACGCCGAGGTATCCTGCCACGTCGTTGGCCACTGCTACCCGCTCAATCTTGTCGGGCAACCGCTGAATGGCGGGCAGCAGGAATTGGAAGCCGGCCACCCGCCCTTCCGCTGTGCGCAGGTCGAACCTGGCTCGCGCCCGATCGGCCAGCCAGTAGAAATAGGTCTGCGCCTTATCCAGCTTGGCGCGATACGCATCCGCGCCGCGTTCCTTGCAATATTCATCCGGATCGAGACCGTCTTCCAACTCCACGATCCGCACACGCATGCTCTCGTCCAACAGCAAGTTGATGGACCCCTCCGCGGCGCGCGCGCCCGCCGCGTCGGGATCGAAATTCACTACAATCTTGTCCGAATGCCGCCGCAGCGTCTGCACGTGCTGCGCCGTCAGCGCGGTCCCGCAACTGGCCACTACCTCCCGCACACCCGCCGCGGTGACGCCGATGGCGTCCATGTACCCTTCCACCAGCACGGACCGGTCCGCTTTCCGGATGCCTTCCTTGGCCCGGTGCAGGTTGTAGAGCACGGCGCTCTTCTTATATATCGGCGATTCCGCGGAATTTAGGTACTTGGCCTCGTCGGCCGGATCGAGCGCGCGGCCGCCGAACGCAATCACCTTCCCGGATTCGCTATGAATGGGAAACATTAGCCGGTTGCGGAAACGGTCGTAGAAGCTACCGTCGTCGCGCCGCCCCAGCAGGCCGGAGTTCTCCAGTTGTTCGGCCGTGAACCCCTGCTTTTCCAAGATGCGCAACAGCGTACGGCCCGAGCGCTCCGCGTACCCCAACCCGAATTGCGCGGTCACCTCGGGCGATACGCCGCGCTTCTCCAGATAGCGCCGCGCCTCCGCTCCGGCCGGCGACGCAAGCTGATCGCGAAATGCCTCCTGCGCCAAGTCCTGGATCTGAAGGACGGCGGCGCGCAGGTGTGTTTCGGCGTCGGCATACTCGGCGCGCTTGGGCATCGGAATGCCGTTGCGCTCCGCCAACAGCTTCAGCGCCTCCGGAAAACCGACGTGCTCAAATTCCATTACGAACTTCAGCACGTCGCCGGATGCGCCGCATCCGAAGCATTTGTAAAACTGATGCGCGGCGTGTACGGAAAACGACGGCGTCTTCTCGCTGTGGAACGGGCAGAGGCCCGTGTATCGGGAGACCCCGGACTTGCGCAGCCGCACGTATTCCCCGATCGTCTTGACGATGTCGACGGAAGATTTCAGTTGGTCTTTGAAGTCCATGGGGTCCGCGCTTGCCTATTATCGCCGAACCAAACGGCGAGAACCAGCGCGACCGAAGCCGCCAGGGTCACCCAGGCGGAGCGCCACAGGATTTCCGGATCGAAGCGCATCTTCACCACGTGCTTGCCGGCAGGAACCGGCAGACCGCGGAAGGCCGCGTCAGTCATGACCGGCGCACGCTCCTGCCCATCCAGCCACGCGTGCCATCCCGGATACGCCGTCTCCGAAGTGACCAGGAATGCGGGCGCCGCTGCGTCCGTCTCCAGCGCAAATTGTTGCGCGCCATATTCGAGCACGCGCACGCTTCCGGCAGGCATCGCTACCGAGCCGCGACCATCAGGGAGCGGTCCCTCCACCACTGCCTCCCCGCCCACATCGAAATCGCGCGCGCGCAGCATACCCAGCGCCTCCTCCATGTTGGCGGCGCGCCGCACCCGGCCGACCAGGAAAAATCTCGGCAGTACGCCCGGATTTTCGTAGACATGCGTCCCAGGCAGTTCCAGCACCTGCTGCATCGCGCCCGGTTTGGCGAGCGTGTGCGCGGCGAGTACGTACCGCACGTTCATCAGCTTCAGCACCGGTGAATCGGGGTCGGCGATCTCGTAATAACGCCCCCACAGGACACCCTGGCAGAACGATAGCCGCACTTGCATCAGCCTGACCGGAGCGAACGGATCGTTGCCGGTCGCCGCCGGAAATTCGAAGAGCGGTCCGTGCGTCACCATGTCCGGGTATCCTTCCATCGCATCGACTCGCCATGGCGGCACATTCCGGTTAGTCAATCGCCTTATTTCCGCCGGGATCTGCGGGAAGCCGGCGTACTGGGCATAGCCGATCCCGGGTTCGCGCTCTTCGTCCACGGTGTTGAATGGCCGTCCCGAACCGGCGGCGATCAGGTCCGCCGCGACGATGACGACCACCAGGGCCTGCACCCAGGACTGGCGTCCTTTGAGAATCCGATCGGCCCCCAACCCCGCGAGCGCGGCCATACCGAGAGAAAACGCGCAGAGGGCAAACTCGGCGTACAACGAACCCTTCAGGGCGTCAGGCAACGACATGAAGATCGTTTTCCCCACGGGCGTGGCGTCGCCCAGCATCCAGATCGCGGCGCACAGCGTGAGCAAGGCGAAGCCGGCCGCATACCGGCTCCGGCGATAGACGACCGCCAACACCACAAACACGAGCGCCGGGATTCCACAGTAAGTATAGAGAAAAGTCACTTGCCAGGGATGCTTCCAAGTGCCGCCATCGAACTGGAAGATCCCGTAGTGATTTGGCAGCGCCAGCGAGACCAGGGACTGTAGCGGCATGCCTCCACCGGTCTTCAAGTAACGGCTGCGATACTGCGCCACGCTTAGGCGCGAGAGCTGCAGCGTGGGAAAGACTTGGATGGCGGCCAGCAGTACGGCCCACACGGCTGCGATGGCTGTGCGGACCACCAGGAGCGGCGATGCCCGGCGCACCAGCGCCAATATGGCGGCCAACAGAAAGCATGAGATAAAGACAACCGCGGTGGTCGCGGGGAATCCGGCGAGAATCGACATCGCCAGCGCGCAGGCCAAGCCGGCCAACCACCGCCAGGGTCTCTGGCAGGCGGAACCGCCTGCCCCACCAAGTGCAATCACGCACAGCCAGGCCAGGGGCAGCCATGCCGCCGCGTCGATCGCGCCCAGGTGTTCCGCCTGCGAGGCTGTGTATGCGCCCAGTTGGTAGACGGTCGCGCCCACCAGGGCGGATGCGCGCCCCAGGCTCAGACGGCGCAGCAGCCAGTAAGTGAACGCGCCCGCCAAGAACACGTGCGCGGCCATTTGCAATTCGAGCCAATAAAGCAGATGGTCCCCGCCGGTCCAGTTACTGAGCAGGATCGCCGCGAGAGCCGGGGGATAGAAAAGCTGCGCTGTGAGGTTGGCGTAAAACGGCATGCCGCAATAAGTGTAGGGGTCCCATAGCGGCAGTTCCCCACGGGCGAACGACTGGGCGATGAACCAGGCCTGCGAGAGATGATAGTTGCGGAAGTCCCATGGGATGGCGTAATGGCCGTAGAACAGGATGTGCCGGAAGAACGCCAGGACTTCCGCCAGCAGCACGAGCAGGGGCCATGTTCTCCGGGTTGCGCGCATCGCGAAATCCGAGCATAGCAGGACAGCCGCGGAGCCATGCGCAGGCTGCGGGATGCGTCAACGGCTCGCGAGAATTGGCATCGGCGCCGTGCGCGGCTGCATGCCCGCTTTGGCAAGCACGGCGTAAACGGCGAAGCCTGTCACGAAGCTGTACAGCACCGCGGGCTGCACGTAAGTCTTGAGCGAATCGGAAACCGGCAGGAACGGAAGTATCCCGACCACGAAGCCCAGCGCCCACGCCAGATATCCGGCCCAGTTGACGCCTTCGCGGGGACCCGCCCAACGCTTTCCCGAGAGCAGATAGTCCGCCGCCATGGCCCCGCAAATCGGACCGAAAGACGCACCCACAATGGTGAAGAACCCGATCAGGTTTTGGGCCACGCCGGTGACTGCCAGCACGATGGACACGGTCACACCGGCCATGGTGGAGGAGATGCGCGGCACGCCCGGTATCATGGTCGAGAAGCTGTTGCCCGCAATGAAGGCGCAGAAGCAGGCGGGCGCCACAGAGGCGATGGTGAACAGAAGGAACATGGCGGTGGCCACCACGCCGCCGATGGACCGGATCACGTCGTCATACCCCAGCCCCGGAAGCGCGTACAGCTTGCTGGCGCCGGCCACCGAGAGCAGCGGCAATCCGGCCGCAAATACGATCGCCAGGGTGATGCCCGTCAACCCGCCCAGGCGCACGTCTTTTTCGTTGCGGCTGTTCATGCCGAAATCGGCGCCGGCCGCTCCCGCCGTGGCGAAGAATCCGATGACGATCTGTATCAGCAGCGTGAAGGCTACGAATGGCCGCGGACTGGCAGGCACGTATCGGCTGATGCCGGAGCTGGTTTGCGAGAACACCAGCAGCACCATGGCGGCGGGAATCACGATGAGGTAGCGCGAAAGCTTGGCCACGTATTGAATCCCCATCACGCCGATGTAGGCCATCCCGTAACCCCAGAGGATGCCGATGGCGATGAAGGGCAGGCTTCCCGGCCCGGCCTTGGAGCCGACAGTGTTTAAGATGAACTGCGTCGAGATGGCCGTATTCACGGCGAACCAGCCGACCTGCAGCAATCCCATCAACAGGCCGGGCATCACGTAGCCGCCCGCCGTGCCGAAAGTCGAACTGCCCACCACATAGAGCGGGAAGCCGGTCTTCATACCCAACATCGCCGGAGCGTAATAAAAAAGCGCGTAGCACAGCAGTCCGGCGACCAGGATGGCGGCCATGCACAGGCCCAGGCCGGCGTGCGGGATGGTGTCCTTGGCGATCGAGATGTAGAAGGCGATCCAGAGGAAGATGCCTGCGTAGCTGGGCGCGGTATTGGCATACCACGGACCGCGGTTCGACGCGGGAT
>DATNMW010000072.1:0-32358 GCA_035602155.1 Bryobacteraceae bacterium
CGTGATTTCGAAAACCGAGCCGAGGCAGTTATCCCCGCCGCCATCGGTCGTTCCGTAGAAATTCCCATTGTCGGCCTGGACTAGCGCCGCAGAGGGAGCTACGCCATCATGGCACCCGGTGTGACGGCTGAAACTGGCTAATGTTGTGAGCGCGCCGCCCGGCGTGATCTTGAAGACGGTGCCTTGGCCGTTGCTCCCCCCGGCCCCGGTTGTTCCGTAGAAGTCCCCATCATTGGCTTGAACCAGCCCTCCCGCGGGACCGGTACCGTCCGCGCACACGCTCTGGTAGCAGAAGCTGTATATCGCTGTCAGCGCGCCGCTCTGGCTGATTCTGAAGACCGTGCCGCCTTGGTTGGCCCCGCCGTGGCCGGTTGTCCCGTACAAGTTCCCGTCGGTAGCCAGTAATAGCCCCGCCGAGGGTCCCTCGCCGTCCGGGCATCCGCTTTGGGAGCAGAAGTTGTGTATCGTAGTGAGCGCGCCGCTCGGGCTGATTTTGAAGACGGTACCTTGGCCGTTGGCCCCCCCGGACCCGGTGGTCCCGTATAGGTTTCCGTCAATGGCCTGGACCAGCGCACCTACGGGATCTCCGCCGTCGCCGCCATCAAAGCTGTACAGCGTCGTAAAGGTCTGCGCGGGCAGCGAGATCGCCGTCGCGTACAGCACAGATAAAGCGCATGCCCGTTTCCCCCAGTTCAGCTTGTCCAATGCGTTTACGATTCGTTTCATCGATATGCTCGTTTCGCTTGCCTACGGTTGCACCAGGAATGGACCACTGCTCAACAGCGTGCCCCCTGGAGTCGTCACCTGGATCTTACCGGTCGTAGCCCCGGCCGGCACCGTGGTCTTGATTTCGGTAGCCATGACGACATCGAACGCGGCCTGCGTCCCGTTAAAGCTGACGCTGGTTGCGCCCGCCAGATCCGTACCCAGAATAGTAATAGCCGCTCCCGCCTTGCCGGAGTGGGGCTCTGTTTTCACGAACGGCCCCAGGCCTACTGAAAGGCCGAAAACCGTGCCACCACAATTGCCACAGTCACCACCGTCCGGGGTTGTCCCGTAGATGTCCCCATTGGTGGCCTGGACCAAGCCCGCGTCGGGGTTTTCGCCGTCCGGGCACGCGGGGTAGCGGCCTTGGGCGCAGAAGCTGTAGAGCGTCGTCAGCGTCCCAGTGGGAGTGATCTTAAAGACCGCGCCATGGTCGTTGGCCCCGCCAAACACGGTCGTCCCGTAGAGGTTTCCGTCGGTGGCCTGGAGTAGCCCAGCGTGGGGATATTCGCCGTCCGGGCAACCGGTTCGGGAACAGAAGCTATATAGGGTCGTCAACGCGCCACCCGGGGTGATTTTGAAGACCGTGCCGTCTTCGTAGGCCCCGCCATACTTAGTTGTCCCGTAGAAGTCCCCGTTGGTCGCCTGGACCAGCCCAGCGATAGGGTAGTCGCCGTCCGGGCACCCGCTTTGCGCGCAGAAGCTGTATAGCGTTGTCAGCGTGCCATTCGAGGTGATTTTGAACACTGTGCCGCCGCCATCGCCATGGCCGTACGCCCCGCCTCCAGAGGTTGTCCCGTAGAAGTCTCCGTCCGTGCCTTGGACCAGCCCTGCATAGGGGTAACTGCCGTCCGCACACCCGCTCTGGGAGCAGCAGCTATGCAGCGTCGTCAGCTCACCACCCGGGGTGATTTTGAAAACGGTGCCAGAGTACGTGGCCCCACCCCCCCATGTCGTCCCGTAGAAGTTCCCATCGGAGGCCTGGACCAGCCCCGCGTAGGGGAATTCGCCGTCCGCGCACCCCAGCAGTGCGCAGAAACTGTAGAGTGTTGTCGGTGTTCCAGCCGGGGTCATTTTGAAAACCGAGCCGGCGCCATAGCCGTAAGACCCGGCGTAGGCCCCGCCAATCTGAGTTGTCCCGTAGAAGTTTCCATTGGTGGCCTGGACCAACCGCCAGACCGGCCCCTCGCCATCCGGGCAATATGGATAGACAGTTTGTGTACAGAAGGTGTATAGCGTCGTCAGCGTCCCACTTGGAGTGATTTTGAAAACCGTGTCGCCGGTCCCTCCGTAGAGGTCGCCATTGGTGGCCTGGACCAGCGCTGCGGTGGGCCCGCCGGGCTCGGTTCCGTTAAATGTGAAGATCGTTTTGAAAGTCTGCGCGGGCAGGCCCATCGCGGCCCCTGCGAGCAGTACCAAAAAAGCGCACGCGCGTCTGGCCCAGTTCAGTTTGTCCGCTGCGTTAACGTTTCGTTTCACCGATGTCCCCCTTTCGCTTACATTTTGTCGCCCTGGCCCGACCGCCGCCTACGGCTCGACAAGGAACGGACCGCCGCTCAACAGTGTGCCGCCGGGTGTCGTCACCTGGATCTTGCCGGTAGTGGCCCCGCCTGGTACGGTGGCCGTGATTTCACTCGCCGCAACGACGCTGAACTCGGCCGCCGTGCCGTTGAAGCTAACGCTGGTCGCGCCGGTCAGGCCAGTCCCCAGAATGCGGACGACCTGTCCCACCAAGCCCGCCTGGGGCACTGCTTTGACAAACGGGCCGAGGCCTACGGAGAGGCTGTAGATCGTGCCATCGTTGTTGGCCCCGCCGGAATTCGTTGTTCCGTAGAAGTCGCCATTGGTGGCCTGGACCAGCCCCGCCAAGGGATCCTCGCCGTCCGGGCACCCGCTGTGTGAACAGAAGGCGTATAGAGTCGTCAGTGTGCCGGCCGGCGTGACTTGGAAGACCGTGCCGGGATTCCCGTAGAAAAGACCGGTTGTCCCGTAGAGGTTGCCATCCGTACCCTGCACTAGCCCGTCAGGGCTTCCGCCGGAGTCGCCAACGAAGCTCACCAGCATCGTCAGCTCGCCACTCGGCGTCATTTTGAAGAACGTGCCTTGTCCGTTGCCCCCGCCACCCAAGGTTGTCCCGTAGAAGTCCCCATCGGTGGCCCGGACCAGCGCCGAGGGGCCGGCGCCGTCCGTGCATAGGGACCCGCCTCGAGAGCAGAAGCTGTAAAGCGTCGTCAGCGTGCCGCTCGGGGTGATTTCATAGCCCGTACCGCCAGCATAGTCTCCGCCAGCCCCGGTGGTCCCGTAAAACTCCCCGCCGCTCCCTGGGACCAGCGCCGTCTCGGTCCCATAGCCGTCATGGCAGAAGCTTTGGGAGCAGAAGTTGTACAAAGTCGTCAGCTTGCCGAACGGGTTGATTTTGAACAAAGTCCCGCAGCCGCCACAATAGGAGCCGGTCCCGCCGGATTCAGTTGTCCCGTAGAAATCTCCATTGGCGGCCTGGACCAGCGCCGCCTCGGGGTACGCGCCGTCCGTGAAATTGAAGCTGTATAGGGTCGTCAGGGTGCCGGCCGGGGTGATTTTGAAGACCGTCCCACAGCCGATGCCACAGGCGGGGGCCGCGGACCCGCCAAGCTCTGTTGTCCCGTAGAAGTTCCCATTAGGGGCTAGGACCAGGGCCGCCGCGGGGTTAGCGCCGTCCGCACACCCGCTTCGAGAGCAAAAGCTGTAGAGCGTCTCCAGCATGCCACTTGGACTGATCTTGAAGACCGTGCCGTAGCCGTTGGCTCCGCCATTGTAAGTTGTCCCATACAGGTCGCCGTCGGCGCCCTGCACGAGCGCAGCGGAGGGGTTTACGCCGTCCGTGCCGTCGAAGCTGTATAGCGTCGTGAAAGTCTGCGCGGACAGCGCAATCGCCGTCATCGCGCACAGCACAAGACCGACGCACGCTCGTCTCCCCCAGTTCAGTTTGTCCACCGCGTTAACAATTCGCTGCACCGCCATGCTCCTGTTCGACCTTCCATCTTTAGCTGCTTGCGCGCGAGTATAACACAACCCCCCGGGATTCCGAATTGCGCCGTCGTAGAGCAATCGTAGAGCACGCACTTTGCGTGCCGCATCCCGACCCATCGGAACCGCACGGTCTCCGTAGCTGCGCTAAGCTAATATCGTGCGCCTGCTGGTGGTGGAAGACGAAAAACGCATCGCGGACTTCCTTTGCCGGGGCCTGCAGGGCGCCGGCTACGCAGTGGATGCCGCCCCCAATGGCGGCACCGCTCTGGAGTTCGTGCATGCCACCGACTACGACCTGGTCATCCTGGATATCATGCTGCCCGATATGGACGGCCTCCAGGTGCTGGAAAGAATCCGCAACCGCAAAGCCGGACCGCCCGTGCTCATCCTGAGCGCGCGCGGCGCGCTGGAGGATAGGGTGCGCGGCCTGGAACAGGGCGCCGACGATTACCTGGTAAAACCCTTCGCTTTCGTCGAATTGCTGGCCCGCGTGCGGGCCCTGCTGCGGCGCGGCCAACCCGCTCCCGAGCGCCTGCAGGTGGCCGACCTGACGCTCGATTGCATCCGCCGCAAAGTCACCCGCTCCGCCGAGCCCATCGACCTGGCCCCCAAGGAATTCGGCATCCTCGAATACATGATGCGCAACAAGGGCCGCCCGCTCAGCCGCACCATGATCGTGGAGCACGTCTGGGATATGGACTACGACGGCCTGACCAACATCGTGGACGTATACATCCGCCACCTGCGCAGCAAGATCGACGACCGGTTCGCCCAGAAGCTCATCCAAACGGTGCGCGGCATCGGGTACATGATCGAGGCGCCGCCCGATAAACCCGCCGAAAAGCCCGCCGAGCAGCCCGCGGAGCGGCAGGCGTAGCGTGTCCGCCAAGCGCCATCTCACGCGCGGCCTGCGCTTCCGCCTCACCGCCGGATATGCGCTGCTGTTCGCCCTGCTGCTGGTGGGTACCGCCGCACTCTTCCGCGAGCGCCTGGCCTACACACTGAACTCCGAAGCGCACGATTTGCTGGAGCAGGAATGGGCCGCCATGAAAGGCTATTTGCATGTCGAAAGAGTCCCCGCGCGGGGACATGCCGCCGAGCATGAACCCTGCGGGCCATACAAAGCCAAATGGGAGTACGACAAGAACGATCCGGACGAAGACTTCGCCGTGGAGCGGCTGCGTCGCGTCTACGTGCTCGCCGATGCCAAAGGCTGCGTCATGCAATTTTCCACCATTTACGAGTCCATCGGCATCGAGCAGCCCAAGGAAATCGAGGCGGCTATCCGCAGCGGCCAGCCGGTCTGGAAACGCCGCGCCAGCCCGCACGGCACGCCTTATTTGATCCGCGCCGGGGTGGTCTTTGAGGACAACCCGCACAGCCCGTTCTACGTGGCTGTCGGCCGCCCCCTGGACGAGAACGACAAGATCCTGCAACGCTACACCTGGATGTACGCCGCGCTGATCCCGCTCTCGCTGCTGTGCGGCTGCCTGCTGGGATGGTTTCTTACGGGCCGCGCGCTGCGGCCGGTTATGGAGGTGGCGCAGACGGCGCAAAGCATTACCGGCTCCAACCTGAGCTTGCGTATCCCCACGCGCCACGCGGGCGACGAGTTGGATTATCTGATTCTCACCTTTAACCGCATGATCGAGCGGCTGGAAAGCTCCTTCCAGCAGATCCGCCAGTTCTCGACGGATGTGTCGCACGAGCTGCGCACCCCCATCACCGCCATCCGCGGGCAACTGGAGGTGGCCCTGTTCACCGCCAAGACCATCGATCAGTATCGCGACGCCACGCTGAATTCGCTGCAGGATATCGAGCGGCTTTCGCAAATCGTGCGCGCCTTGCTTTTGCTGTCGCAGGCCGAATCGGGACAACTCGCGCTGCAGAAAACGCGGCTGGACCTCGCCTCGGTGGTGGGCGACATCGTCGAGCAATTCCAGATCCCCGCCGAGGGCGCGCATGTCGAGCTTTCCTCCGATCTGCCGCCGGAGTGCGCCGCCGACGTGGATCGCGTCCAGATCGAGCGCATGCTTTCGAATTTGCTGTCGAACGCCCTGAAGTTCACCCCGCCCGGCGGCCGCGTACACGTCGCGCTGCGCAGCTTGCAGGACACGATTTCGATCGAAGTGGAGGACACCGGCTGTGGCATTCCCGAGGAACACATTCCGCACATTTTCGAGCGCTTCTACCGGGTGCCCGCGCAGGAAACCTGCGCCACGCCGGAACCCGGGCTGGGCTTGGGGCTAAGCTTCGTCGCCTGGATCGCGAAGGCCCACGGCGGCACGATTCAGGTGGATAGCGCGCCTGGCAGAGGCGCCCGCTTCACCGTATCGCTGCCCGCCGCCGTTACAGATCCGGCGCCGCTCGAAGCGATCCCCACTGGAGCGGCGGCCGGGCCGCACTGGAATGAATGAACTTTAATCCGAAGTTTACCCTGCCTTCATTCCTTTTTCTTAATCTAAGGAATGTGCGGTTCGTTTCCTGCGGCGTGATCGGTGTGCTTCTGGCCCTGGCCGGCTCCAGTCCCGTACGCAGCCAGGACGACCCGCCGCCTAGCGCCCAACAGCCGGTGGATCAATACTTTGCCGGGGTGGTGACGGTCCTGACCGCCGAGAGCATCACGCTGAAGCAAACGGTGCTGGGCAAAGCCACGGTGCGCGCGTTCGCGATTACCGCGGAGACGCGATACGCGCCGGAAGGCGGCAAGCCCAAACTGAAGCAGAAAGTGACGGTGCAGTGGGTGAGCGGGGAGAATGGCGACCGCGCTGTGAAGATCATTCTGCGCGGGTCCGCGCCGGCGCCTAAGAAGCAGTAGTGGAATGTTTGGCGGCGGGCGGGGCCGCGCACCACTGAGCGCCTAAAAGCTGGGCTATGAACGGACTTTCAGAGAAGTATCACGCGCACGAACTCATCGAACGGCTACCGGATTCACAGATCGCCACCGCGGTTCCTGGAATTCATGCTGCTGGATCCCGTCAAGCGCGCCTTGGCTGCATCCTCCATCGGATTGCCCTTGCCCGCGGAATTCGGGCTGAAGTCCGGTTACGGATTCGTTGTCGGGTCGCTTGCTTCCATTACTGCCCATCACTCCGCTAGGTCGCCACAGCCGAATACCTGAGGAGACTGGAAGAAGAGGAACAGGCTGCATCGCCCTCGGCGCAGCCAGACCAAGCTATTCCTGCCGTAGCGCCGTAACCGGATTAATCCGTATCGCCCGCCGCGCGGGAATCCAGCAAGCCAGCGCCGCGATAGCCAGCATCATCGCCAGTACGATCGCCAGGGTCGCTGGATCGGTGGGCTGGACGCCGTAGAGAATCTTTTCTAGAAATCGTCCGGCAGCCAACGCCACGGCCAGCCCCACCAACGTGCCCGAACCGATCAGCAGCAAAGCGCGGCGCGCCACGATGGCGAGCACCTGTCGGTGACTTGCGCCGATCGCCATGCGGATGCCGATTTCGCGCGTGCGGCGCGATATGGCATAGGCCATCACGCCGTAGATACCGGTCGCGGCCAGGATCAGCGCCAACACACCGAACGCGCCGAGCGCACCAGCCGCCATGCGCGCCGGGAACAACGGCAGGTCCATACGTTGGACCAGCGTGCCAGCATTGTAAAGCGGCAGCGACGGGTCCAGATCTCTCGAGGCATCCTGGATCAGGCGCAGTGCCTGGGATGCATCCAAGCTTGTGCGCGCCACTAGGGCGCCATTGGCGGCGTACCAGATCTCCGCCGGGCCCCACCAGGCAGCCTTGCGCGGCTCGGTCAGTGAGAAGTACTTGCCATCTTCGGCCACTCCGACGATCTGAATCGGCTTGCCTTCCGGGCTGGTCCGGAAGCGCTTGCCGATGGGATCCTTGCCGCGCATCAACTGATCGGCGAAGGTTTTGTTGACCACTGCCACGCGCGTCCCATCCTGCTTGTCGCGGGCGTCGAACTCGCGCCCCGCCAGGACACTGGTCCGCATAGTATGGAAGTAATCGGTGCTAACCGAAATGCTGTACGCCACGGGGGCGTCGGCGGGCTTAGGTATAGGTTGGCCTTCAATGTAGACGGCGTCCGAAGAAAAATTCATCGACAGGGGTAGCCAGTCGATCAGCGCCGCCGACTGGATGCCGGGAATCGCGCGTACTTTATCCAACAGGCGCCGCTGGAACTCGCGGCCGCGCGCTTCGCTGTATCCCTGAATGTTGAGATCGAATGAAGCCGTCACCACGCCCCTCGGGTTGTAGCCGATAGGCGCATCCAGCGCGCGTTGCAGGCTGCGCACCACCAGCACCGAGCAAACCAGCAGCACGGCGGACAATCCCACCTGCGTGGCCACCATGTAGTCGCGAAGTTGCCAGTGGCGCAGCCTTTCGGAGATGGCTTCGTTCTTCAGTGCGCCGGCCAGGTTCGTGCGGGTCGCTTGCAACGCGGGCAGGAGCCCGAACAGCAGTGTGGTCAGGACGGAAACCATCAGCGCGAACAGAAACACGCGTCCATCCGGCGCCGCGACGATCACTAGCGGGAAATCGGCGGGCGGGCGCCATGCGGCCAGGGCGTCGGTCATCCACGTGGCTAGCAGCGCTCCGCCAGCGCCGCCCAGAATGGCGATGACCAGGTTCTCGGTCAACAACTGCCGCACCAATAGGCCGCGCGCCGCGCCCACGGCCATACGCAAGGCCATCTCTTTGCGGCGGTCGGCGGCGCGGGCCATCAGTATACTCGCCAGGTTGGTGCACGCCACCAGCAGGACCAGGCAGGAGACACCGAATAACGCCGCGGCGAATCCGATCACCGCGCCGCGAATGTAATTTCCAGCCAAGCCGGGCGGCGTGAGTAGGATCTTCAAGCCTTCATCGGTCTTCGGATACTGCTGGGCCAGCCCCTGTGCAACGCCGTTCAGCCCGGCTTCGGCGCGGGCCATCGAGACACCCGGTTTCAGGCGACCCGCCGCGAAAAAGTTGCCGGCGTCGCGGTTTTCCAGGTATCCGCTGCCGCCTTCGAGCTGCTTCTGCATCATCGACGGGAAGAAAACATCGGGCTTAAAGAAAAGTTCCGTGCCGAAGAAGCCTTGCGGCGTGACGCCTAGGATGGTGAAATCCATGCCGTTGATTTTCACGATACGTCCCACCACTGTAGAGTCGCCACCGAAATGTTTCTGCCAGCAAGGCCAGGACAGCACGGCCACGGGGTGCCCGCCGGGGCGCAGGTCGTCATCCTGATGGAGCACCCGTCCACGCGCCGCGCCCACACCCAGCAAGTCGAAATAGTTGCCCGTAACCAGATAACCCCACAACCGCTGGTTATTGCCGGGCAAGCCGAGACTGGCGGGGAGGAAGCGGTAAGCCGTCAATCCCGACAATACGGTGTTGCGGTCGCGCAGGTCGCGGTAGTCCGGATACGAGATCGTGGGCACCACGCCGCCGCCCATTTTCTCGTTGAGAGAAACGATTTCCGAGGCGCGCGCGACGGGGATCCCGCGTAGGAGAGCCGCGTTGATGACGCTGAAAATGGCGGTGTTTGCGCCAATCCCGAGTGCCAGAGTTAAGACAGCGACAGCCGAGAAGGTCGGATTCTGCCGGAACCGGCGGAGCGCCTGGCGAAGGTCCAGTATGAAACGATCCATGCACACCGCCCAGCAAGCCAAGCGCCATGGCAAATCACTGCCAAAGAGGCGTATTGGCTGAGTCCTGTGTCCGTTTTCGCAACGAGGCGTCCCGCAGACGAACGCGGGGCAGCGACGCCGTGCGACCTGCGATAATCGGCAGAATATGCTCCAGTGCCACGATGTCGGCAAGCGATTCGGGGAATTCGTTGCGCTCGATCGCATCTCCTTCGACCTTGCGGGTGGCATCTGCGCCCTGCTGGGGCCGAACGGCGCGGGCAAGTCGACGCTGCTGAAGATCCTGTCCGGTCTGCTGGCGCCCGATAGCGGCGAGGTGCGCATCGCCGGCTGCGATGTTGCCAGGGAGCCACTACGCGTGAAACGGTCCATCGGCGTGCTGCCCGAAGACCTGGGCGTGTTCGATGCGCTGACCATAGAAGAGCATCTGGAACTATGCGGTCCGGTGTACGGCCTCAGCCGCTCGGATACACGCGCACGCACGGGTGCATTGTTGCGAATTCTGGGCCTCGAAAAAGGCCGCTACACGTATCTCGATCAATGCTCGCACGGGATGCGCAAGAAGACCGCCCTGGCCATGGCACTGCTGCACAATCCGCGCGTGCTGCTGCTGGACGAGCCATTCGAGGGCATCGATCCGGTTTCGTCTGTAACTATTCGCGACCTGCTGATCGCCGTCTCGGGCCGAGGTATCGCCGTCTTTATGACGTCGCACGCTCTGGCCATGATCCCGCAGTTGGCAACCGAGGTCATGATGATTCGCGGCGGACGCATCGTATTCCACTCCGCGGCGGCGCAAATGGAACGGCCACTGGAACAGTTGTACTTCGACCTGGTGGAGACGCCGCCGCAGGAGGACCTGCCATGGCTGGGCTCCGCGCTATCCTAAGAGCGCTGCGGCGCGCGGTGGGACGCGACCTGGCAGGTTCCTTCAAGGCCAACAATCTCTTGTTTCTGGGGTTGCTGGGCCGCAGCGCCGAGGCCCTCTTTGTGCTGCTCGGCCTCTTGCTGTTGTTTCCGCTTTCGTCCGATCCGCTGGGGAAGATTCCCTCCGCACGGCTGGCCCTGTGGCCTCTCTCGCGATGGCAGCGCTTGGGCTTGCGGTTGGCCAGTTTGGCGCTGAGTCCGGTGGTGTGGATCGGCATGCTGATTCTGCTGAAGACCAAGCGGGCAGGAATGGCACTGGCATTTTTCGGGCTGGCGCTGGGGATGCAGGGCGCGCTGGCTTTGGGACGCTATCTGGTCAAACGCGATCCCCATTGGGATCTGTTGAGCGGCATCCCCCAACTTCCCGGCCGGCTGGGCGGACTGGTGCGCAAGAACGTGCGCGAGACACTCAGCCTGCTGGACCCTTACGCGGCTGCGCTGTTGAGTCTTGCGGCCGGCGCGTACAGGATCTTCGGCGCGCATCCGGATCCGATGGCATTCACGATCGTCGCGTTGCTGGTGGCAATGGCCATGAGCACCAGCGCGCAATCGCTGTTCGGATTGGACCTCGATTCCGGCGTCACGCGCTACCGCCTGCTGCCGGTGAGCGGGTGGGAGATTCTGTTGGCGAAAGACATTGCGTTTTTGACCGTACTCTTGGTGCTGCTGCTGCCGCTGGATCCGTGGCCGGGTATGACCTTTGGCCTGGTGGCGCTGGCCTTCGGCCACCATGCTTCGGTGCTGCTGGAACTCCCGCAACAGCGATGGCGTTTCGCCAGCGGAAACTTGCCGTTCGGCGCGATGCAGACTGCCGCGGCGATGGCATTCGGATTTGAAGAGCACCAGCGAGGATTCTCGATTCTGGCACTCGCCGCAGTGGGCTATCTCGCCTCCGTGTACTATTACGGATGGCGCTGGGAGCGGGAGTAATGGCTGCACTCCGCGCAATCATGAGGGCGGTGCGGCGCGCGGTTGGGCGCGACCTGGGAACGCTTGAATCGATCAAGGTCAACAACCTTTTCCTGTTTGTCGCCTTGCTGGCGTACGGAGCGCTCAACACCGGGTTGCCGCCCAAAAGCGCGTATCCGTTCTTTCTGCTGCTCGGTTTTCTGTTGCTGTTTCCGCTTTCGTCCGATCCGCTGGGCAAGATTCCTCCGGCGCGGCTGGCTCTGTGGCCGTTAACCGGTGGGCAGCGATTGGGCCTGCGCTTTGCCAGCTTGGCGCTCAGCCCGGTGACGTGGTTCGGTATCTTCATTTTGCTGAAAACCGCGCGGCCGCTGGTGGCGCTCGCATTTTGCGGGCTGGCGGCTGGGATGCAGGGCGCGGCGGCTTTGGGCCGGCACGCGGCCAGGCGCGATCCGCATTTGGACTTATTGCGCTACATACCTCAATTTCCCGGACGATTGGGCGGAGTGGTGCGCAAGAATATGCGCGAGATACTCAGTCTGCTGGACCCTTACGCGGCGCTGTTGTTAAGTGCCGGCGGAGCTGCGTATCGCTTCTTCGGAGCGCATCCCGATCCGGAGGCGTTCGCGATTATCGGCCTCCTGGTGGGGTTGACGATGAGCACTTATGCGCAGTCTCTGTTCGGCTTGGAATTTGATTCCAGCATGACCCGCTACCGCCTGCTGCCGCTGGCTGGTTGGGAGATTCTGTTCGCTAAAGACATCGCGTTTCTGGCGATCCTGTCGATGCTTTTGTTGCCGCTCGATCCCGGTCCTGGAATGACTTTCGGTTTGGCGGCGCTGGCCGTGGGCCATCATTCTTCGGTGCTGCTCGAATTGCCGCAACAGCGCTGGCGGTTCACCGGCGGCCGGCTCTTGCCGGTAGGCGCCCTGCAGGCGGTGGGCGGAATTGCGCTGGGGTTTCTGGAATATCAGCGGGGATTGGCCGTGTTAGTTGCGACCCTGATTGGCTATCTTGCGTCACTCCGTTATTATGGACAGCGTTGGGAGCGCTGTGCCGGGGTCTGACTCGGCCGAGGATGGATGTTTCGCCGTACTGTCAATAGCGGGTTCAGGGTGATTTCGGATTGACGGCCGGGCGTAGAGTGCGCGGGCGCCGTTGCGCCAGCCACCGGCGGGGCGGCCGGCTTCCCGAGCCGCCCTCAATTGTTCCGGTGTCCTGAGATCCGGCTCCGAAAGTTTCCCGCGCTCTTTCGCGCGCGAAACCTGGCGTTTATGCCGCTTGAGCAACCTCTTGTTCATGCCGTGGCCTAATTATCCGGCTCCTCTACAACGTCGCAGATCATGGCTTCCGTAGTGAGCATGAGGGAGGCTATGGAAGCCGCATTTTGGAGAGTCGTACGAGTCACCTTCGTAGGATCGATTACCCCGGCGGCCACCAGGTCTTCGTACTGTTCCGTGGAAGCATTGAAGCCGAAGTTTGGGTTCTTGTGGCTCCTGATCTTCTCGACCACGATGGCGCCCTCGGTCCCGCAGTTCAGTACGATCTGGCGTACCGGCTCCTCGCACGCCCGGCGTACGATGGCGACACCGAACTGCTCGTCGCCTTCGAGCTTCAGGTTCTCAAGCGCAGCGGCGGCCCGCAACAGCGCGACGCCTCCGCCGGGCACGATGCCTTCCTCAACCGCCGCGCGCGTGGCATGCAACGCATCCTCGACGCGGGCCTTCTTCTCTTTCATCTCAGTCTCGGTCGCGGCGCCGACTTTGACGATCGCCACGCCGCCGGCCAACTTCGCCAGACGCTCCTGCAGCTTCTCGCGGTCGTAGTCCGAAGTCGTCTCTTCGATCTGGGCACGGAGTTGTTTGATGCGGCCTTCGATGTTCTTCTGCGATCCGCCGCCATCGATGATGGTGGTGGTGTCCTTATCCACCGTGACGCGCTTGGCGCGGCCCAGATCTTCCAGCTTGACTCCCTCCAGTTTGATGCCGGTCTCTTCCATAATTGCCTTGCCGCCGGTCAGGATTGAAATGTCCTCCAGCATGGCCTTGCGGCGGTCGCCGAAACCGGGGGCCTTGACGGCGCAAGCGCTCAAAGTGCCGCGCAGCTTATTGACCACGAGCGTAGCCAAAGCTTCGCCTTCTACGTCTTCGGCGATTAACATTAGCGGCTTACCCACCCGCACAACTTGCTCGAGGATTGGCAAGAGGTCCTTCATGCTGCCGATTTTCTTGTCGTGTATAAGGATGTAGGGATCCTCGAAGACGCATTCCATGCGCTCGGCGTCGGTTACGAAATAGGGGGAAAGGTAGCCGCGATCGAATTGCATACCGTCGACGGTCTGCAGCTCGGTGGTCATCGTCTTGGATTCCTCGACCGTGATCACGCCGTCTTTACCGACTTTCCGCATGGCCTCGGCAATGATGTTTCCGATGGTGGAGTCGGTGTTGGCGGAGATGCTGCCGACCTGCGCGATCATATCGCCGGAGACGGGCTTGGAGAGTTTCTTGACTTCTTCGACGGCCACTTCCACCGCCCTGTCGATGCCGCGTTTCACCGCCATCGGATTTGCGCCCGCGGTGACCGCTTTGACGCCCTCCCGGTAAATTGCCTGGGCCAGGATCGTGGCCGTGGTGGTGCCGTCGCCAGCCACGTCGGAGGTTTTCGACGCCACTTCGCGCACCATCCGGGCACCCATATTTTCGAGCGGATCGCGCAGATCGATTTCCTTCGCCACCGTCACACCGTCTTTGGTGATGGTAGGTCCGCCGAATTTCTTTTCCAGCACGACATTGCGCCCCTTGGGGCCGAGGGTCACTTTCACGGCGTCGGCAAGCTGGTTGACGCCTCTGAGAATCGCCTGACGGGAATGATCGCTATAAATAATCTGTTTTGCCATATGGTTTCCTTGTTTGGTCGCGCTGAATTAGCCGGCTTTCCGGAGCGCCAGAGGGGCAGCATCCAGAACTCCCAGAACATCGTCCTCACGCATGACGATGTACTCGGCGCCGTCCAGTTTGATTTCGTTGCCTGAGTATTTGCCGAACAGGATACGGTCGCCGGCTTTGACGTCGAGGGCGACCATTTTGCCGTCGTCGAGCCGCTTGCCCTTGCCGATGGCCATCACTTCACCCTCCTGCGGCTTTTCTTTAGCCGAATCCGGGATGATGATGCCTCTGTGCGTGGTTTCCTGTTCCTCGATCCGCTTTACCACGATGCGGTCGTATAAGGGTCGAATGTTCATGATGTCGATATTCTCCAGTTAGATTGAGCTTGTGAGAGCTTGGCCCGAGAAGGTCAAGCCCTTCTGCAAATGCCTGGCGTGAGCCGAGACGCTCACATAAGGCACTTTGAGAAACGTTTTGGTAACGATCTGTGTAATCTCGATACCATTGCAGTTGTGGGATTTCACCTTGGCGATGAGCCGCCGCAACGCTGCGTGGAATGTCTTTTGCGTGTCAAAGCCGATGACGGTGGTCTTGATCTCCCCCGCCATGAAGAAGAAGGTCCACCCGGCTTCCTGCACTTCCTTCTCGAATGCGGACCGGGCGCCGTAGAGAGTTGCCCATCCGCTCGAATCGGGCTCGCTCCGCAGCCCTATGGAGCGTGGCAGATCCGCGCCCGGTTCAATCAAGATGCTGCCCGCCGTGTTTGTGTCCGTCATCGGGTGCTTTCAGAGTGCGCGAGCCAAGCCACCGGGTGGCTGCGGACGCTGCCATCGCGCTGGGCGATGTCCGCCCAAGCCGTGTCTTCCCGGAGCCGTAGAAAGACACCCTGGGTACCTTGGTATGTACCAATGGCCAGCACTACTTCGTCGCCTTCATGAAATGCAGGAGCTGCAACTACGGTACTCGTCATATTCGAATGTTCCTTGCCCGAAGAGCCGGGAAGGCAGGCGAAACCGCCTGCCCCACCAACTCTACGATCCCTCCGATTACCGGGCCGCGATCGGCGTGCCGATCTCCGTGCCGATTATTTCGCCGGAGATTACTATCTCCACGCGCCGGTTCTGCTGCCGGCCCTCCGCAGTGTCATTCGAAGCCACCGGCTGAGTCTTGCCGAAGCCCTTCGCCGTGACTGAACCCGCCGCCATGCCCTGATCGGTCAGGTATGCGCGCACGGATTCGCCGCGTTGTTCGGAAAGCTGTTGATTATAGTCGTCCCCGCCGACGCTATCGGTGTGGCCTTCCACATCCAGTCTGAGACCCGGATGCCCGGATACGATGCCGGCAACCTTGGCCAGTTTCTCGCGCGCCAAAGGCCGCAACGAGGATTTGGCGGTGTCGAATAGGACATCGGACATATTTACAATCAAGCCGCGAGCCGTATCCCGGGTCTGAAGAATGGCGTTGAACTGGCTCAATAGTTGGGTTCGCAGTGCGACTTTATCCGCCTGCAATTGCGCCGTCTGCCTGGCCGCACTATCGAGATCGGCTTGGCTAGCCGCTCTTTGCGCCTCATTTTCGAGCTTCAGACGATCCACCTCGGACGCGGCGGCGGAAGCGCTTGCCACGTTCTCGAGTTTCAAGCGATCCGCGTCGGCCGCCGCGGCAGCCATACGCGTATCGTTTTCACGTTTCACGCGATCGGCTTCCGCTAGAGAAGACGCTGCCTGTTCATCTTTTTCGCTCCTCAAGCGCTCGGATTCGGCTTGCGCCTTGATGCGCGCTGCTTCAGCGTCGCGGGTCACGCGATCCGTTTCGGACTCCGCGGCGGCCCGTCCACTCTCCGCCCGTGCTTCGCGATCCGCCGACTGCTGCCGCCCCGCGGCCAACGCCTCTGCCTCCTGACGTTTGACGGCGATAGCGCGCGCGTCTTCCGCCGTCTGCACCGCTTCGCGCGCAGTCATGATTACAGGCTTGTTGCCGGCGCGCCGTTCCTGGTAGCCTTCGGCCCGCGACAGGCTTTCCTCGGCCTTTTGGAAGGTCTCAGCCGCAAAACGGTCCGCGCCCACGGCGCGCGCAATTTGCACGGCGTTGCGCGCTTCGTAGAGTTCCAGCGGCTGTTTCCTGTCGAACTTCAGCGCCAGCGGGTTCGCCAGACGCTGATACTGGCCGCGCTGCAGCAGTTCGTACTTGGCGTCGATCTCTTCGATCTTCCCTCTCGTATCCGGGCGCACCACGTTTTCCATGACAATCAGATCGCTGGGCTGAGTGACTGCGTAGTAAGGTTCGGCGGTGACCACCAGCCCGAACGTCTGCAGTTCGGTGGTTACATTCAGCTTGCTCTTATCTCCATTCAGAAGAATCTCGCCGAGGTTGGCAGTGCGGCCTTCGGGAGTGATAGCCCACAGGACATAAGTGAGGTATTCGGCGCCGTTGTTTGTGGCCGGCTGCAGCCCGTCGAATTCCGCCTCGATCCGAATATAGCCCTTCTCGCCCTCGACTTTGGCTTCGCCGCGAGCGTTGGGGAGGATCTCGGTCCCACGGAAATCGATCCTCGTCGCACCGCCGCGGTGCTGGTAGTTGATGGCTTTCACGGTTCGTGGTGTAACGGAGAGGCGGTAAATCGGCTCCTGGGCCGATAGAAGTCCGCATACTATTCCGCATGCCGTGAGGGATGCGCCGATCAGTTTCATTTGAGTCATGTGATATACCTTTCCTGCCAGGTTATTGGCTGGCGCCCGTTGAGGTACTGGCGTGCCCTCGGGACAGCCGCCGGTTTTGTTCGCCAATCGCTTTCCCCGCGGCACCGGGGGTACCGCGGGAATTCTTGGAATCTCGCGGTATCTCCACCCTCTTTGCCGTAGAGTTCCGCGTGGCCATCCAGATCGTCGTCTTTGGCCGGGAGGGGCGGAAATCGCGAAAGTTCCGAACTTCTTTCGGTCGACCCGCTGAACACCGCGGGGGTTTTTGGGGCGACACCAACCTTCGTGCACGAGTCGCACCAAATTTCATTTCTGTTGAGCCGATTCGGCCGGGACGGGCTGAAAGCCATCCGGGTAGGTGTGGAGTCGTCTCTAAAATGACCGCCTGAGGTCAATTGACGAGGCGCGGTCAGCCCTCTTCCGCCGCAGCCGCGTCCCGGACCTAACTTGGAGGGGCCACAGTCAGATGTCCTTGCGAGAGATGCCGAGCTTGCGCATCATGGCGTTCAGCGTCGTGCGGTGCAGTCCGAGACGGGCGGCGGCCAGGGTAACCACCCCGTTGCTGTCCCGCAATACCCGGACGATATGATCCCGCTCCACCTGCTCAAGCGTGCCGCAGGCGGCTTCGGTAGCACCCGGCCTTATCTCGGCCAAAGGAGCACGCAAGCTGGTTCCGCTGGAAAGGATGACCGACCGCTCGATGAAGTTTTCGAGTTCCCGCACATTCCCAGGCCAATGCCAGCTCACCAGAGCGCGCATGGTCTCGGACGGGATCTTATCGATTTGCCTGCTCATTTTCGCGGCATATTTCTTGGTGAAATGCCTTGCCAGTATCGGTATGTCCTCGGGACGATCGCGCAACGGAGGCGTGGTGATCGGAAAGACCTTCAGCCGGTAGTAGAGGTCGCTGCGGAAGAGCTTGTCCCCCATCATCTGGGTGAGGTTCCGATTGGTGGCCGCCACCAGCCGGACATCGATCGGGATTGTTTTGGTGCCGCCCAACCTTTCGAACGACTTCTCCTGCAAGGCGCGCAGCAATTTCGGTTGCAGGTCCAACGGAATATCGCCCACCTCGTCCAGAAAGAGCGTCCCGCGGTGAGCCATCTCAAAACGGCCGATCTTCTGCTGCAAAGCTCCTGTAAAGGCGCCTCGCTCGTATCCGAACAACTCGCTCTCGAGCAGCCCGGTGGGGATGGCGGCGCAATTTAGCGTGATAAACGCAAGGTTCCTGCGGGGACTCATCCTGTGTATGGCGCGGGCTACCAACTCCTTTCCGGTACCCGTCTCGCCCAGAATCAACACGTTCGCATCGGTAGGAGCAACCACTTCGACTTGCCGCTGGACCCTTCGGAGAGACGCACTGCTGCCGACGATTTCTTCGAAGTCTTGTCCGGGTTCGGCATCCTCCTCTTCAATACTCTCCAGCCGGTCCCGTTCCCGGAGGTCCTGGACGAAGGTGATCCATCGAAACGGACAGAGTTTCAGCACAGCCGTGGCGACCAGGGCCGGGACGCGGGTTCCATCCTTTCGAATCAGCTCCTTTTCAAAAGGCGTGCAGGCGCCGAACCGCAGACCTTCTTCGTGCGCCAACTCGTCCAGCGGAGCGTACTCCGGTGGCGTGAGATCGGGCCAGTTCAGCCGGCCTGCCAGCAAGTCTTCACGGCTGTATCCGACCAGTTGAAGAAACGCGTCATTCGCCTCGGGAACACGGTCGAACTCGCCGGAAACAACGCCGGCGACGGTCGATTGCGAAGGGATGGGCCGGCTCCGCGCGCGATTGCGGCGCAGCTTCTCGTCCCGTTCGTGACGATCGCTAAAGTCGCGCACGACTCTCGCGAAACCCTGCAATTCTCCATCTCCATCCTTGAGCGCCATGGTAATCGCATTGGCCCAGAATCGCGTACCGTCTTTCTTGGATTGCCAGCCTTCAGCGCCCATATGGCCTTCGGCCGCAACCCGCTTGAGCTCTTCCTCCAGCCGGAACTGCAGAGTATCTTCCCTGGGGTAGAGTAACGATACGTGTTGGCCGATGGTTTCCTCGGCCCGATAGTTGTAAATACGCTCCGCTCCCGAATACCAGGCGGCAACGTGTCCCTCAGTGTCCAATAAGTAGAGCGCGTAGTCCTGCACCCATGCCGGAATCAAGTCCGCCGAGGGAGGCTGCGGGCCGGCTGGCGCGGTCTTGTCGCGCAGGACAATGACGTGGCGCACAGGCAAGACGTTGGCTTTTCCCGTGTATTCAACGTCCCGCAGCCGGGCATCGGAACCCACCAGGCGGAGTGTACCCGCCTGTTCGCCTCGCTCCTGCAAGGCTTTCCAAAGCTGCGAGACCTGGCGTTTGCAGGCGGGCGGCGCAAAGTCGCCGACCGGACGGCCGATGATCTTATCCCGCGGCAACCCTAAGAGCTTGCCGACGCCGATGCTGGCGTCCCTGGTATTGCCATCGTCATCGGCGACCAGAATGGGTGCGGAGGGGTGATAGACAATGGCGCGGAAAAGGAGCTCAAGTTCCCTTGGCCCGTTCTCCGCCAGCCAGCCTGGTGACTCCGAGCCAGCGCGGCACATCGCGTTCACGCCTTCCCGCCGTCGATCCGGGCGGGCCAGAACCGCCCGCGGGACGAAATCGGTTCAATCCGAAAATACGCCGCAAGCAATTGCACACCGAGAACAGCAGCAGACCCCATGTTAACACTTGCACGGCGCGGCGACTGTTCCTTTTTGACCATCCTTGAGCGGGCTGGGCGACCGCCTGAACCAGGCGCACTATAGTCTGACAACAGCATCGTCGTTGCTTCTTTCTTCCGAATCTTACCCGCTTGTTAGTCTTTGGCTAGGCGTTTGGCCGCAAACCTGCTTACTTGAAGGCCAACCAAAGAGACGGATGTCGAGGGCAATCCGCCATCCAGGAGGACCCATGGCAAGTACTCAGACAGTTGTTGCAGCCGCAGCTCCGAATACGTTGGAGGATCCGTTAGCCCATCTGCCTTATTCCCGTATCGTGGAGTACAAAAAGAGTCAGCTCATCTATCACCAGGACCAGCCTTCCACCAGTATTTACCTGGTGATTGGCGGCAGGGTCAAGGTCGCCCGCCTGGCGGACGACGGGCGCCAGACCATCGTGGACATTTATCGGACCGACGATTTTTTCGGCGAATCCGCATTGCTTGGCCTGCCGCGCAGGCCGGAGCAGGCCACCGCCTTGGAAAGCGCCCGCCTGATGGCGTGGACTGCCGAGCAGATTGATGGAATCGCGCAGACGCGGCCCCGGCTGGCGATCGCGTTGTTGCAGATCCTGGTGCAGCGCTCGCTCGAATACGGACACCGCATCGAGAGTTTTACGCTGGACAATACCGGCCGCCGGTTGGCGCGCATGCTGATCCGTTTCTCGCAGAGGGTGGGCGCACCTGAACCCGACGGATCGCGCAAGATTGAGCCATTGACGCACGAACTGCTGGCGCAATACGTGGGCACATCGCGCGAAATCGTCACGCACTACATGAATGCGTTCCGCAGGCAAGGCTACCTGCGGTATTCGCGCCAGGGAATCGTTCTCTACCGCGAGGCATTCGACGAATGGCTGTGCCGGACCGGCACGCACGCAATTAAAGCGGCCGACGCGCCGCCACCCTTCTTGAAACGCGCCTGAGCCGAAAAGCATTGGGAGAACCTCCGGCGGCGCTGCGGGTGTAGTCGTCAAGTTGACGATATACGGCCGTCTGGCGCGCAGGGGGAACGGGTGAATGCGTAACAGGCCGCCGAATGATCGGGCATTCGATTGCTCATACCGGTTCGAGGAACGCGGAAAATGCCTTTACTGAATCTGGTAGTGATACTGATCGTCGTCGGAGTTGCGCTGTATCTAATCAACAGATACATACCCATGGCTTCGAGCATTAAGACGATCTTGAATGTCCTGGTAGTTATAGTTGTCTGCGTCTGGCTATTGCAGGCCGTAGGGTTGTGGGGAAGTGTGACCAGTTTCCGCCTGCCAAAATGATCGCCGGGCCTTGCGGCCGCGCGGCGACAAGCGTGCTTTTACTGCAGGGAAGCGGATTCCCGATCGAACTGGTAGTTGGAAAAGAGAATATCCAGTTCGGTCGGGCCCAGCAGGAAGCTGGATGTTACGGACCGCACGTGCGCAGGCAGCCAGAAGCCACGCACCTCGGAGAACTCTTCGCTGATGCGCGGTGCACCGACCAATACCGAAAGGCTGCCGGCGAACTGGCCTTCGATCCGCACTACGGCATAGCTGCCGGCGTCCACCCAGGCTCTCCCGATAATCAGGAACCTTGCCTTGATCCTGGGCGCCAGATCCAGGACATAGCAGTCCCGTCCCGCGGCAACTTCTTTTCCGAGCAGGCGAACCCTATAGTTGGCGGCAGTAATCTCGTGGCGCGCAATTTCGAGCGGCAAGCTTGTGCCAGCCTCCGACGCGATCACCCTATCGATAATCGCGTTGAGCTTGTCCGAGCCGGATCGCGCCAGCACGGTGTAGCGCTCGCCTTCCGGCTGCCGGTAATTCATGAGCACCGCTACCGCCGCTTGTTTGCCAAACCGCACGTTTTCGAGCGTATATTGGCGCGAACCGGAATAGTGCTTCAACAGCAGATGACGTCTGTTGTTCTCCTTCTCGATCCCGGAAAGGATCTGGTCGCCGGACTGCGCCAGGGAACTGGCCGCGAGCACCGGGACCAAGCCTCCGATTACGATCGAATGTCCAAGCCAGCAGCGAACTCGCGATGCGAGCGTAGATTTGCGGATCATTTGGCAATGGGCGCTCCTAGCGCTGCAAGCGATGGACGGCCACTTAACGATTCTCACGACCAGTTGAAACATCCTTGTCTCTCTCTCTCTCTCTCATTCATTCGTTGGAGAGCTAATCTTGTTTCAAGGCGAGAGACCACGCGTCAGCCTGCTTCTCGGCTTCCTCCCGGGCAATTCCGTATCGCTCCTGAATCTTGCCGACCAGATGGTCTCTTTGGCCGGTGAGAGTCTGCACATCGTCGTCTGTCAGTTTGCCCCACCGTTCCCGGGCCGATCCTGTAATCTGTTTCCACTTGCCTTCGACTTGATCCCAATTCATATAAGTAGGTGTGCCTTTGCGCGATCCCGCCGGTTTTCGGCGGCACACTCCGTCCAGTGGCATTTCGGAGTCCATGCCGACAGCGCACTCCGTGTCTCATATACACCATCGCGCCAGCCCCGCGAGTACCTGAGCGGACCGGGGCGGGAACTGACCGCGCGGGGTCACGTGACCGCATGCGGTCAATGCGGTTTTGGCTGCTGCGGTGGAAACATATGCAGGCGGCATTGAATCCATTCGGTCACACGGCCCCGCAGGGCTTTGGCGCCAATGGCCCCGGGTTTGCCAAGTATGGAGTGCGGGACGAGCCCGCGAAGATCTGCCTGAGCCGAGCCGAACCGAAGCGAAGCGCAGAGTTCAAAATCCGAGAACAAAGGAAAAAAGAAATGAAGTTATTTAGAGCAGCGATGACGATGTGTTTTTCCGCGGCGATTAGTGCGGCGTTGATTCCGAGCGCCCAGGCAGACGATTGGAACCGCAAGACCGAGATCACCTTTAGCGGTCCCGTGGAAATCCCTGGCGTCCACCTGACCGGCTGGGGCGTATTGCCCGCCGGCACTTACGTATTCATGATCCTGGCCTCGCAGTCCGACCGCCACATCGTCCAGATCTTCAACAAGGAGGAGACCACCATCTACGCCACGATTCTGGCCATCCCGAACTATCGCCTCAAAGCCACCGATAAGACCGTGATTACATTCCGCGAAAGACCGGCGGGCGAGCCGGAAGCGTTGCGCGCTTGGTTCTATCCCGGCCGGAATTGGGGCGAGGAGTTTGTCTATCCGAAGGCCCAGGCAATGGCGCTCGCTAAGGACACTAATACGCCGGTTCTATTCACCGCGGTCGAGATCCCCCTCGAAGTCGCCGAGCCGATCAAGTCGGCGGACGAGCCGGTGGTAGTCGCACTCAAGCAGGCGCCCGTGATGGCCGCCCAGCCAACCGGAGAAGAAGTGCAAATGGCCGAAGTGGTTACGCCGCCGCCGGCCGAGACTGAATCGGCCATGGCGACCGAGTTGCCGGCCACCGCCGGCACGCTGCCGCTGCTCTCTCTGTTCGGACTGATAGCCTTGGGCGCGGCTTTCGCCGTCCGTGGGTTCGCCAAACGCCTGCAGTAGACGGCCTGAATCCATCGCGCGTGCGCGCCGCCCCAGGTGCGCGCGCCAAGCCAGACACAACAGACGAGGTAACAGCATGCGACAGAGGGTTATCCCGCTATTGGCGCCGCTGACGAGGCGTCGGCGGAACGGGAACGGTTGCTGCGAGACCAAGGCTCGCGGGCTCGCCGTGCTCAATTCACCGTTGTTGAACAAAGGGATGGCCTTCACCGCCGACGAGCGAAAGGCGCTGGGTCTTACGGGTTTGCTCCCGCCGGACATCAGCACCCTGGCGGCTCAGGCGACGTGCGCCTACATGCAGTACGAGAAGCTGGCGGACGCGCTCAGCAAAAACGTCTATCTAACCGCTCTGCACGACCGCAACGAGGTGCTGTTCTACCGGCTATTTTCGGAACACCTTCGCGAAATGATACCTATCGTTAACGATTTGACGGTGGGCATGGCGATGGAGCAGTATCACCATGAGTGCCGGCGGCCGCGGGGCGTGTATCTCTCGATCGACCATGCCGAAGCGATCGAAGAGGCTTTTGCCAACCTCGGCGCCGGCCCTGGCGATGTCGACCTGATCCTGGCGACCGATGCCGAGCAGGTTCTGGGCGTCGGCGATTGGGGCGTAGGCGGCATTGAGGTGTCGATCGGCAAGCTGGCGGTTTACACCGCGGCGGGCGGCATCGACCCGACGCGCGCGGTTCCGGTAATGCTGGATGTCGGCACCAACCGGGAGAACCTGCTGAGCGATCCCATGTACATCGGGAACCGGCACCATCGGATACGCGGGGAGCGCTACGACGCTTTCATCGACGCTTACATCCGAGTCGCGGCCAAGCTTTTTCCCAACGCGTTGCTGCAGTGGGCGGACTTTGCGCCGGGCAATGGACGGCGAATCCTCGAGAAATACCGCGACCGGATGTGCATTTTCAACGACGATATGCAGGGCACCGGAGCGATTACGCTGGCGGCTGCGATCTCCGCCGTGCGCGTCTGCGGGACGCCGCTGCGCAACCAGCGCGTGGTGATCTTCGGCGCCGGTACGGCCGGTATTGGAGTGGCCGACCAAATCAGGGACGCCATGGTGCATGAGGGGATCTCTAAGACGGAAGCCGGCAGGCGCTTCTGGTGCGTGGACCGCCAGGGATTGCTGACGACCGATATGGCTGGCGAATTGCCGGAATATCAGGCGATGTACGCCCGGCCGGCCGCTGAAAGCAGCGGCTGGAAGCGCGACGGAAATGGAAACGGCGTAGACTTGGCGGAGGTGGTGCGACGGGTGAAACCGACCATGCTGATCGGCGCGGCGACCGTCGGCGGCAGCTTCACGGAAGCCATCGTGCGGGATATGGCGGCAAATACCGAGAGGCCGATTATCTTCGCTTTGTGCCATCCGCGCGCGCGCGCCGCCGCTAACCCGCCCGATCTGGTTGCGTGGACCGATGGGCGTGCGCTGATCGCCACCGGCAGCGCATTCGCTCCGGTGACTCACAAGGGTGTGACGTACGTCATCGGCCAGTTGAATAACGCCATGCTGTATCCCGGTCTGGCGCTTGGCGCTATCGTCTCGCGAGCCGCCAGGATCAGCGAGGGAATGCTCGTGGCGGCGGCGAGCGCCGTGTCCAGTCTGGTGACTGTGCGTCAGCCCGGCGCATCGCTGCTGCCGCATGTCGACGACCTGCGCAGCGTTTCGGCGACCGTTGCCGTGGCCGTCGCGGAAACCGCGGTTGCGGAAGGACTGGCCCGAGTCAAATTCGACGACATCGTACAGGAGGTGCAAGACGCAATGTGGCAGCCGGAGTACCGCCGGATCCAGGCAGCCTGAGCGGGTGCGCAACGGGTCGCCGGCAGACTGGTCGGAGCCGCATAGTTTTCCCAATCTCGCAACCCCGCATAATTTGCCCCCCGGGCAGCCCCCGATCTGCACTCGGTCTGCGCCCCACGGACCCGCCCCGCAATTTATGACGCTGCGGGCTATCCTAAGAGCGGACGGAGAGCAAAGCGCCCAATCGGACACCTCCATTGTGTGCAGAGAGTTTGAAAGCCCGCACTGCTTGGCGGTACACGTCAACGACATCCAGTGTGGCCAAGGTATCCGGAAACGGTGCGATTCTAGATCGAGGAGAGGATCTCACGCCGTATCTGAGCGCCGCGGGCTTTTTTCAACACTGTTAATTTGAGATGCGGCCGGCGCAGGATTATACTGACGAGTTTCAAGGAACCGATCGCCGTCGAAGAGTAGCCGACGCTCATGTCCATCCACCTCAAACGACACGCCACTATTCTCAAGCCCAATCAGTCGCGCGTTCTTCTGCGGCCCTTTAATTCAGGGGATTCCCAACGAATCAATGGGATCGTGGCCAGGATCGCAGTACTGCCGGAATGTCAGGTGGGCGCGCTGCTGGACGGAATCTCCGCAGAATTCTCCCAGCGGCACCAGGACATTCGCAAAATCTTCCTGGAACGCTTTGAACAGATCCGCGATCTGCTGCCGGCCGATGAAGAGATTTCCGAAGAAAGACGGCTGTTGATCGGCTCCTATTTTCTTGCCGAATATTCCTTGGAATCCGCCGCGCTATTCAATCCCTCCATCGTTCCGGACCCCGACCAGACCGGCCTCCCACCTGGCGCTCTGCGGTTCATTCTCAGCCTGCGCGCCACGGGGGAAGGACATATTTCCTCCATCACCTTTCGCAGCGGCATCATCCATCACGATTTGCGCATCGAGGTACTTCCTCCAACCGGGTTTCTCACCGAGCCGCGCCAGATCCCGAACCCCCAGTACGAGAGGGCGCTATTCGAGCGAAAACTCTCCGAATTGGGTTTGACCGGCGACTTCACGCGCCGGGTCATGCACAAGCTCGGGGAGTCGTTCGCCTTGGAAGAACTTCGCGCCAGTCTCCAAGCCGAACAGTTCCGCCTGCCGGATGGCATGCCACAGGAAGATCAGAACGCCTCCCAGGGGATCTGGATGCTGGCCCGGTCCAACTACGAAGTACAGTTCCAGCCCGAACAGCGAATATCCCAACGCATCATCTTTCCGGCCACGCCCTCCCAACGCAACGGCATTGAGGACGCCCGCCTGGTTTGTTTCCGGAACGACGACGGCACGCAGGTCTACTACGCGACCTTCACCGCCTTCGATGGCAAGATCGTGGTGCCGGAACTGGTGGAGACTTTCGACTTCCTGCACTTTCGATTCAGAACCTTGAATGGTCCGGCCGCCCAAAACAAAGGCATGGCCCTGTTCCCCCGCAAGATCGGGGGCCTCTATGCCATGCTTTCCCGCCAGGACAACGAGAGCATCTACCTGATGTTTTCCGACAATATCCACTTCTGGAATGAGCGCAGCCTGCTCCTCAAACCTACGTTTCCCTGGGAACTGGTCCAGATCGGGAACTGCGGATCTCCCATCGAGACCGATGCCGGATGGCTGGTCCTCAGCCATGGAGTCGGCGCCATGCGGAAGTACTGCCTGGGCGCGTTCCTTCTCGATCGCGACGATCCCTCCAAGGTGATCGGCCACCTTCGCGAGCCCTTGCTCATGCCCAACCAAAACGAGCGTGAAGGCTATGTGCCAAATGTCGTTTATACCTGCGGCGCTCTGGTCCACAACGGCGATTTGATTGTTCCCTATGGTCTGGCCGACTACGCCACAGGTTTCGTGTCCACCCCACTCTCTGAAGTGCTGGCTGCCCTGAATTAGGCGGAATGAGACCATGTCCACCAAGAGAATAGCTATCCTTTCGCCGGTTGCCTGGCGAACGCCTCCCCGCCAATACGGCGCATGGGAGACCGTGGCCGGCAACATCGCCGAAGGGTTGGTTTCCCGCGGCTGGGATGTGACGTTGTTCGCCACCGGGGATTCCGCGACCCGCGGCCGCCTGCATGCCATCGTCGCCCGAGGTTATGAAGAGGACCCCACAGCCGATCCCAAAGTAGCGGAATACCTGCACATTTCCGAAGCGTTTGAGCACGCCGCCGAGTTCGACCTCATCCATAGCCATTACGACTTTATGGCGCTGGCCTTCACCCGGCTGGTGAAAACGCCCGTCCTCACCACCATCCACGGGTTTTCATCGCCTAAAATCATGCCCGTCTACGAAAAATATCGCGACGGATATTTCGTGTCCATCAGCGACTCCGACCGTGCGCCAGGCCTGAACTACCTGGCGACCGTTTACAACGGCATCGACCTCTCGTTGTATCCGCTCCGGGAGCGGGACGGCGACGACCTGGTCTTCCTCGGCCGGATTCACCCGGATAAAGGCGTCCATCTGGCGATCGAGGTGGCTCAACTGACCGGCTCACGCCTGTTGATCGCGGGCATCGTTCAGGATCGGCTATACTTCCGGGAGCGTGTGGAACCTTATCTGAACCGGAAGATCCGCTACATCGGGCCGGTGGATGTGCCCGGCAAGAACAAACTGTTCGCGCAGGCCCGCGCTCTGCTGCATCTGAATACCATCCCGGAGCGGTTTGGGCTGGTGTTGGCGGAAGCGAATGCCGCGGGCGTGCCGGTTATCGCGATGGACCTAGGCTCCTGCCGTGAAGTGATCGAAGACGGGCAGACGGGCTTTCTGGTCAACAGCGTTCCCGAGTCGCTGCAGGCGCTGGAACGCCTTGCTGAAATCGATCGCCACGTCTGCCGGCAACGCGTCCAGCAGCGCTTCTCCATCGAAACCATGGTGCAGGAGTACGAACGGGTATACAAGACAATCTTCGATCTGAAAGCAGCGAGGCCATCGTGAAACCGGACATCGTCAGACGATACCAGGGCAATCCTATCCTGACCAAAGCGGCAATCCCCTACACGGTCGAAACCGTTCACAACGCCGCGGTGGTGAAGCACGGTGACGAATACGTCATGCTATTCCGTTCTCACTTGCGTACGGGACGTTCCATTATTGGCGTGGCTCGCAGCCCCGACGGATTCCGCTTCACCGCCGATCCGCTGCCTTTTCTGACGCCGGCGCGTGATGGCCCCTTCGCGGCCTACGAGGAGTTCGGTGTGGAGGATCCGCGCGTGACCCTGCTGGAAGGGGAGTACATCATCACCTACAGCGCGTATTCGCGAAATGGCGTGCGGATCGCCCTGGCGAAGACGAAGGACTTCAGCCAGGTGGAAAGGGTTTCGCTGATCACGGAGGCGGACTATCGAAATGTGGTGATCTTTCCCGAAAAGTTCGACGGCCTGTACGCCCGGCTGGACCGTCCCCATTCGGAAATCGCCCCATGGTCGATCTGGATTTCTTATTCCCCGGATCTGCGCTTCTGGGGCCAATCGCAGCTAGTCATGCGGCCCGAACCCTATCACTGGGACGAAATGAAGATCGGTCCGGGTGCACCGCCAATCAAGACGGACCAGGGATGGCTTTCCATCTATCATGGCGTCTTCCGGACGATGGACGGATCGGTCTACAGATTGGGGGTGGCGCTTCACGATCTTCTGGACCCGGCGAAGATTGTCGGCGTGGGCGAATCGTGGATTTTGCAGCCGGAAGATCCCTGGGAAATCACTGGATATGTCCACAACGTGGTATTTACCTGCGGCGCCGTCGCGGAGTCCGATGGAACCGTCAAGATTTATTGGGGCGGCGCGGATACGGTAATGTGTATGGGCGAAGCGGATCTTTCCGAACTCGTCGCTCTGTGCCTGGATCACAGCAGACCGGCGAAATGATGGCCGTCAAGGCATCGAGACAATGGGCGGCACCGTCCTACAATGGAAGCATGTCCGATACCCTGACTATCGCCGGCCGCGCATTCCAGTCCCGACTCATCGTGGGCACCGGGAAATATCGCAGCTTCCAGGAGATGGCACGCTGCCACGCGGCCACCGGCGCCGAGATGGTGACTGTCGCCGTGCGGCGCGTGAACCTGACCGACCGCTCCAAGGAATCGCTGCTCGACTACATCGACCGGTCCAGGATCTTCATCCTTCCCAACACTGCAGGCTGCTATACCGCGGACGACGCCATCCGCACCGCCCGCCTGGCGCGCGAAGTGGGTCTTTCCAACTGGATCAAGCTGGAGGTGATCGGCGACGAGAAGACGCTCTTCCCGGATAACGAGGGCCTGCTGGAAGCCACACGGGTGCTGGTGAAAGAAGGCTTCGTAGTGCTGCCTTACACGAATGACGATGTGGTGAACGCGCGCAAGCTGATCGATGCGGGCGCAGCCGCCGTCATGCCGCTGGCCGCGCCGATCGGCTCGGGCTTGGGAGTGCAGAACAGCGCCAACCTGCGGATCATGCGGGAAGTCATTACCGCGGTGCCGCTCATTGTGGACGCCGGCGTGGGAACCGCATCGGACGCCGCCATCGCCATGGAACTGGGCGCGGATGGCGTGCTCATGAATACCGCCATCGCAGCGGCCGAAGATTCCGTAAGTATGGCTAAGGCTATGAAACTGGCAGTGGAGGCCGGGCGCTTAGCCTATCTCGCCGGACGCATGCCTAAGAAGCTGTATGCCAGCGCCAGCAGTCCGCTGGTGGGTGTGGTGGGGCAGACTTCGTAGCTTAGTTACCCGAGGGTATACTGTTCAGACGATGGCTCTTCGAAACAAAGCAGCGGCAGTGTTCGTTTGCTTGGCTGCTGTTATGGCGGCGCAATCCACCCCTGAAGCCGGATTTGTGGATTCCCGTAAGTACACGAACACATTCTTCGGGTTCTCATTGCCGATCCCAAAGGATGTGCCGCTTCGCGGGTTCTCTCTGCCGTCCAAAGGCGCCTTCCATTTCTTGTTCGGCATGCAGGCCGAGAGAAAAGGTCTGGCATTGTTTTACGTGGCGGCCACCGAATCAAGCAACACGCCGTCGGGTGACTTTTGCAAAGCCGGGTCTGGCTCAAAGGGTCATAATAAAGGCGCCGAGCGTATTGAGATTGGCGGCAAAGAGTTCAGGAGGGGCGAGCGGCAAGAGAAGACGCCGGCGGGCAACCAGCGGTGCGTAGTATACGCGGCTCCACTCAAGGATTATCTGTTGGAGTTTACCCTTCTTTCGTTTGACTCCAAACTTACGCAGGAGTTTCAACACAGCATTGAATCCGTCACGTTCTTCGAACCGGAGAAGATCGGCGATCTAGCCGTTCCCAGCCGTATCGCGCAACTCGACCGCGGCGTTGTTTCGGAGGATCTGTATACCAACGAAGCACTCGGGCTTTCCTATCAATATCCGAAGGGGTGGGTGGTTGCCGACAAGGCCACCCAAGAAAAGGTCATCGAAGCGGGCCATCAGGCCGCTTGGGGAAATAATCCTGCCGCGGCCATTGAACACGGGGCGGCCCAGCGGTGCACCCGAAACCTGCTGTGGGTCAACAAATATCCGGCGGGCACAAAAACGGAGGCAGTCAACCCGCTGATTGCCATGATTGCGGCCGATCCGGGCTGCTCACACGATTTTAGATTCCCCACCTCTATTGACGATAAAGAGGGCATTGAGGCGGCGGCACGGCAGGTATCAGGCTGGCTTGCCGAAGCGCCGTTTCTTAGCGGAGGCCACAGATCGGTGAGCGCATTCGTCACCCAGCGGCACGTGATGCTGGACGTCTCGAGTTCGTCAACGTTGAGCGTGGCCGGCAACAAGGATCCTGTGGCAATCTTCGCCTCTCTCTACTTCACCGAATGCAAGGGCTACTTGGTGGCTTGGATGTTCGTGAGCGGCAGTCAGTCCGGCTTGGACGAGTTAAAGAAGACGAAGATCCGGTTCGGCGATTAGCTGTAGCTACACAGCCGCCTTCACCACCCAGCCATCGGCCAAATTGATAATCCGGTTCCCGTATTCCGCATTGGCCTCCGAATGCGTCACCTGAATAATCGTGGCGCCTTCGTCGTTCAACTTCTTGAACAACTCCATGATCTCCTTGCCCTGGCTGGAATGCAGGTTGCCTGTCGGCTCATCTGCCAAAATCAGCTTCGGGCTGGCGATCACCGCGCGCGCCACCGCCACAAGCTGCTGCTGGCCGCCGGATAGCTGGTTGGGATACAGGTCGCGTTTGCCGACGATATGGAACCGGTCCAGCGCATCGCACACCAGACTGGCGCGCTCGGACGATTTGACGTTGCGGTACGACAGCGGAATGTCGAGGTTCTCGTAGACCGTCAGGTTGTCGATCAGGTGGTAGCTCTGGAACACGAAGCCGATGTACTTCTTGTTCAGCTCCACGCGGTCCTTGGGCTTCATCTTGTGAACGGCATGATCCAGGAAGTAGAACTCGCCGGTCCAAGCGCCGTCCAACATCCCGATGATGCTGAGCAGCGTGGATTTGCCGGCGCCCGATGGACCCATGATGGTCACAAACTCGCCTTCCTTAATGTCCACCTCGATGCGCCGCAGGACGTAGGTCCGGCCGTAGCCCGCTTCGTAGAACTTGTCCAGGTTCGCAGTTCTGATCATGTGATTCTATTCTACTTGACGGACGAGGGGCGGTTGGGTCCCGATCAGAGGGCGGCCGCGAACACAGGCGGCAGATTCGGCACCTGCGCGCCGGCCACAACTTCCACGGTTACCGCTACGGCGGCGGTCCCGGCTACATCTACCGGACCCGGCACGACGTGCACCGCGGTCCCATCCGCCGCGGACTGGAACAATCCCGCCGGTACCGGCTTGCCGCCCTTCGGAATGACCCACATCTCGTAAATCTTACCGGAGGGTGCGGGCGGCAGATTGGAGGCCACCAGCAGCACACCGCGCTGCGGATCGAGGAACACGCGCCCGCGGGGAGGCTGTGGCGCCCCGCCGCCAAACACGACCTGTTTTACATTCGGCTGATTCAGGATGGCGAATGCCTCGTTCAGGCGCGCCAACTCGCGAACTTGCGATACCGAGTCCACTTCCAACTGGCGCAGTACGGCGCCCGTCCGCGCCAGTTCCGTGGAAGCCCGCTGCGCGCGTATGTTGAAGACCACCGCCGCAATCAAGGCGCCGGCCGCCACGGCGGCCCACACGGGCGACCAGTTCCAGCGCGAGGCGGTCCGGCCGCCGACTGACGCCAACACTCGCTTTCGCAGCCGGGCGGGCGGCTCGACAGCCGGCGCAGCGGCCCCCATCAGCGCGATCAATTCCCGTGCGCTCCGCACGCCCGGCACGCAAGCGGGGCAAGCCCGCTGCAGGTGCGCACGGATCTCGCTCAGCTCGGGATCGTCCGCGATGCCCAGCGCGTACAGGCCGTAATCGTCGCGCAGTTCGTCGCAATTCATGCGGTCACCGCCGTTCCGAGTTCGTCGCGGAGGCTCTTCAACGCCGTTCGTACCCAAGTCTTGACGGTGCCCAACGGCTCACCCATTTTCTCCGCCATTTCGGCTTGCGAAAGGCCCTCGAAGTAGGCTAGCTCGATTACCGCGCGATGGTTCTTGGAAAGCTTCTCCAGCGCGG
>DATNMW010000073.1:0-6306 GCA_035602155.1 Bryobacteraceae bacterium
TGGGCGCACACGAAAGGTGGCTCCATCACGAGAATGGATAGCAGTACGGCAAGGTGCTGACAGGCCAGGAGGCCCGCGATACAGTTACACCTTCGACAAACGCCGCAGCGTGTACGCTTCGGGATTCATGTTCTCGCGCTCCAGCCGCTTCCAATCGTCGTTCACGTGAATCAGCTTGCCGCTGATGTGGTTGGAACGCTCGGAAGCCAAAAACAAAGCCAGGTGAATTTGTTTGTCGGGATGCGTGCCGCCGGTAAGCCGCACATCCTCGGCTTCCTCGATTTCCTTGCTTCCGGCGCGCTCGCCGGAGTGCAGGATCTCATCCGTCATGTGCGTGTAAGTGCCGCCGGGAGCCATGCAGTTCACCTGCACGTTAAAGTCGCGCACCTCTTCCGCCAGGGTTTCCACGAAGCGCACCACGGCGGCCTTGGAAGCCGCATATGCCGAGAAGCGCGGACGCGCCGAGGCTGCGCCGCCCCCGCCGATCACGACGATCTTTCCACTGCGCCTTTCAATCATCTGCGGCAATACGGCCCGGCAGGCGTGCATCGTACCCATCAGGTTGGTTTCGACGGTTTCGGCCCAGGCGCGCGGCTTCAAGTCCACCAGCGGGCCGATAGGTCCTTGAATGGCGGCCGCCGCGATCAACACATGCACCCCGCCGAAAACCGCGCGCATGCGCTCTATGGCCTGGCTCATCTGCTCATAGTCGCGCACGTCCGAGCGGATGCGCAGCGCGGCGCCCCCGGCGTCCTCAATCTCCAGCTTCGCCAGATCCAGCTCGGCCTGGCTGCGCGCCAGCAATCCCACACGCGCCCCTTCGGCCGCAAAACCGATCGCCAGCCGCTTACCGATACCACGGCCCGCCCCTGTAATCAGGACTGCCTGGTCCTTTAGCGGCCGCAAGGTTATTTCTCCACGCGCGCGTCGAAGATGCCGGTTTCCACTTTGCCGCCGCGCTTCGCCTGCACGTATATGCGGTAGTCGCCGGGCTTCGGAAAGCCGTAAGGGAAGGATATTTCGGGTGGCAGAGCCTGCATCATCCCGGAGTGGTCCATGCCTGCCATCCCCGCCATGCCGGACATGCCGGCCATTGCCGCACCGCCGTCGCCGGCGTTCTGGGTCAGGCCAAGCGCAGCCATAGGCACCGATCCCGACGGATGCACGTGCGCAAATACGCTGCGGTCCGTGCGCACGAACGCCGCGTGCCCCGGCATGCCCATGTAGAGTTCCATGTCGTGCGCCGGCTTACCGTCCGCATCTTCCAGGCGGAAGCGGAAGAACATGGCGCGTTTGGCGTGCAGCGGGCCGGGCTCTCGTTCCCAGATCATGCGCGAGCCGTCCGCCAACTGCGCGACCGTGCTGTTGGGGTCCGCCTTTGAAATCGGCGGCCCGGTCCCGGTAGCGTCATCGCCCTCGAGCGGCTTCCCCGGCACCTCCGGCAGGGAAATTTCGGTCACCAGCGTTTCCGGCAAGCCATCGGCGTGGACGATATCGCCGTACAGCGCATAACGCCCGCCCGGCATGGGCGGCAGGTCCTTGGCGAACACGCCGGCATCCACACGGTCCGGATGCAAGTGCCACACTTTATCCATCTCCGGCAGGCTGATTACGTAAAGGTGCATCAGGTGATTGTGGTCCGGAACCAGATCGTCGACTTTGCGCCAGCGCGCCCAGCCGGGATCGGTCAGGTGCAAAATCAGCCGGCCGCCGTTATCGAGTGTTGCGGACATCAGCAGTGGCTTGTAGATATGTTTGTCGTAGTCGCCGGCTTCGCTGTTCCACCAGAGTCCGCCCAGGGCGGCCATCGCCAGCACGAACACCGCGGTCGCCGCCATTACCCACCGCGCCCGCCGCACGCGCGCCGGATCGGGCGCCAAGCCAGGCTCCAGTTGGCCTTCGCGCACGCCTGCGCCGACGATGCTGACTGCGCCCACCAAGAGCAGCAACCCCAGCGCCGCCAGCACCAGGCCGATGGGCCCTTGCATCTTCTTTGTACTGGAAGATAGGGCCGGAACCGGCACCGAAAGCTCGCCCTTCCCTTGGGGCCCTTCCGCGGTCACGTGTACCTGCCAGGATCCGGAGGTCATCATCCACAGCGATCCGGTGAAGAATTGCGGATCGTCTTTGGAACGTTGCGCCAAGTCGGGTACCGGGGCAAAGGTGGCCTCGCCATTGCTGCGCGACTTCTCCGAAAGAAGCGGCGTGGGTACGATGTGCACGGTCTCGACATCGTTGGCGGCGCTGCGCACTTCGATTTCCGCCACTCCCGGAATCACCGACGGCGTGCGAATGGTGACCAGCAGCCGGTAAGGACCGGCTTGGCCATCGTAGTAAACATCCGGGCTGCCCACGTGGGCCAAGGCGCTGGCGGCGGCCAGCAGGAAGACAACTGTCAATCGTGACATTAGAATATGAGCGTTACCGGCGCACCCGCCGCATCCAATCGCCCCAGGCGAATCCCAGCCTGACGGTCACCATGGCGGCCGCGGCTGCCATGCACATTTCCAGCAGGAAGGTCGTGGGCGCATCCGGCTTGAAGAACGTATAGTGCATCCAAGCGCGGCGCGCGTTGTAATCGAAGATATTGGTGTGGAAGAACCAGTTCCGGGCCTCCGGCAATTGCAGGAAACTGGAGAAGGGCCACTGCACCGCGATCAGCGCCGCCAGGAAGACCAGTCCGGACACCGCGGATTTCTTCCAGAGGTTCCAATCGCGCGTCCGGCTCCACAGCAGATCCAGCGCTAGCGCGGGAATGAACAGCAGCATTGGAAATTCCGGCGGCACGAATTGCGTCACTTGGTGATACACCGGACCCAATTTCGGCTCGGCCGGAAACAGCGGCAGAATCCAGCCCATGCCCGCCCAGAAGAGCCAATAGACCGCTGCCACTGTGGTTGCCGCCCAGCGCTTCTCGGAGGCGCGCGCCACCCCGGCCAGCACCAGCGGCACCACCATGCATACCACGCGATAGTAGATCCCGTTGTGCATCAGGGAGTGCCATGAAAATTCCATGATCATGAGCATCAACCCGACCAGGACTACGCCGCCGATGTACAGGAACAGCCATTCGAGCTTGTTGCGGAACTCCGCCCGCGCACGGTTCATCATCCCCAAGATCAGGATCAGCGTGCCGGTGTTTACCGCCAGATTGCCCAGGATCAGGAGCACGTGCGGCGGGCTCAGGATCTTCACGTCCAGCCCGTAGGCGCTGTGCCACCAATCGTCAAATGGCGCGGAGGCCAGCATCGCCAAGCCGCCCCAAGCCGCGATAAATGCGCCCAAAGGGGCTTCGAATCCCCACATCTTTACCGCCGTGCCGCGCAACTGGGAGAGGTTGCCAAAGGTGGTTGCCAGGATCAGGTAGCCGCAGGCGAGGCCCGCCAGCACGCCGCACAGGTAGATGGCGATATGGGCGGGAGTCCAGAACGTGTCGCGCCCGATGGAGCGGTGCCAGGAGATGTCCCATTGGCCGCCGATCATGGCGGAAGTGACGCCCAAGACGGCGCACCAGACGTACCAGGGCACACGCGGAGCGGGGGAAAATGAAGTTGAAATGGTTGCCATGCTGTCTTTCCGTACGTTTACGATTATAGCCTTGTTCGGAGCAGGTCGGCTTTTCGTGGCACTGTCCTAAAGCATCGATGACCTGTTGGTGTCCAAGCAATCCCCCAAGCACGGCGGCGAACCCGGACGCGGCGGGTGACGGCAGAGGTTCTGGATAGACGTGCCGGGAGTCGGAAACCATGATGCGCACATGATGCGCGCATGATGCGCAACAGCGCGGCTGCCTCGCCAGAACGCCGTGGACCCGGTGCTGGGCAATGGCGACGGGACTCTCGAGCTGCCCGCGGTGATGTACGCCACAACCGGCTCACTGCGCGTTCTGCGCAATACGCGCATCCTGCCCGCCTCCGTGCATCTTCTGCCCGCCTGTGTCGGGCCGTCCACACCACATCCGTTTAAACCCCGTCAAAATCGCTGACAAGAAATACGTTAGCTAATGGAATCACGCTTGCTCTCGTCCTGGCATGCAGGTCCCAAGGAGCGCTCGAGTATCGGTCGCAAAGATTACTGGACAGGGCCTAATGTCCATCGCGATCCTGGTGGCTCTCCTCTGGACCTGCGCCATTGCCGAGCGCGTAATCCTGCGGCGTGCCAATGCCGGCGCTGCGCAAGTGATGCGCGCCATGCGCGAGTTGCAGTTCAAGAATCGCCGGCAACCGGCTCTCACCCCCGCCAGGACGCCCCGCCGCCGGCCGCACACCGAAGCCGGCTAACTCTGCCGCGACTCCTGTAATATCGAATGATGCGCCATTTTGAGGCGACAATCGTTCTAGCCGTGTCTACCCTGATCGCCGCCGGATGCGGCACACCCGAACGCGATTTTTCCAAGCTTGCGGATGAGTTCGTCTACACCACGTTGGCCTTCTCGCCCATCGCCGCCACCGCCGCCGGCTTGCATCGATACCAGGGCCGGGATTTGGATGAGCAACTCGACGACGTCGGTACGGCGTCCCTCGACCACCAGCGCGAATATTACCAACGGTTTCGCGAGCGCCTGCATAGTGAGGTGAAGCCCGATGCCCTATCCGCCGCATCCCGCGCCGACCTTCACATCATGCAGGACCAAGCTGCGCTGGCCTTGCTGGATCTCGATGAAACTCAGAGCTATCTGCACAACCCCACCCTGTACGTCGAGATGGTGGGCAACGCGCTGTTCACCCCCTTCACGCTCGAATATGCGCCGCTGCCCGCGCGCATCCGGCACATTATCGCGCGGCTGCAGAAGTTACCGTTGCTGCTCGATCAGGCCCGCACCAATCTGCTTTCCTCTCCCGATATTTGGACCAAGGTGGCGGCTCAGGAAAACGAAGGCAATATCGCGCTGATCGACAAGACCATCCGCGCCGGTGTGCCCGCGGACCAGCGCGCCGAATTCGACCGCGCAGCCCGTCCGGCCCTGGATGCATTGCGCTCCTTTCAGGATTTCCTGCAGGGTAGTCTGGCCTTGCGCAACGACTATGACTGGCGCTTGGGGCGCGACCGATACACCCGCAAGTTCCGCTTCGCGTTGGCTACCGGGTCGGACCCCTCCGATGTTCTGGAACTGGCCGCGCGCAGTCTGGAAGAAGTGCGCGCGCGGATGCTCGCCTTAGCCCTTCCGCTGCACCGCCAGTACTTCCCGAACCATCCGGACCACGCGGACTTGGCTGGCCCGGCGCGCGAAAACCTGGTGATCTCCGAGGTGCTTGACCGCGTCGCCGGCCGCCACTCCACGCCGGCGAACTTTGTGGAGGATGCCCGGCGCGATCTGGAAGAGGCCCGGCAGTTTGTCGCGCGGAAGCACTTGCTCACGCTCCCGCCGCACGCCAACCTGCAGGTGATTCCAACGCCGGAATTCATGCGCGGCATCTATGCGGTGGGCGGTTTTAACCCTGCGCCCGCGCTGGAGCCGCGGCTCGGCGCGTTCTATTGGATCACCCCCATACCGGCTGAATGGGACCGGCAGCGCGTCGAATCGAAGCTGCGGGAGTACAACTTCTACAAACTGAAACTGCTCACGCTGCACGAAGCCATCCCCGGCCACTACGTGCAATTCGAGTACGCCAACGAAATGCAACCCGCCTCGCGCCGCCTGCTGCGCGCACTGTACGGCAACACGCCCTACATCGAAGGCTGGGCGCAGTACGCCACCCAGACCATGCTGGACGAAGGGTTCCTGGACCACTCGCCCGAGCTGCGACTCACCTTTCAGAAGGAAGAGTTGCGCGTGATTGCCAACGCCATGCTGGATATCAGCCTGCAGATGCTGAATATGACGGACCAAGAGGCGCTGGATCTGATGCAGAAGGAGACCTTTCAGGAAGCCGAGGAAGCTACCGCCAAATTGCAGCGCGCCAAGCTTTCCTCGGCGCAGTTACCGGCTTACTTTGTCGGGTGGCGCGGGTGGCTGGCGGTGCGCGAGAAATACCGGCAAGCCAAGGGCTCCGCGTTCCGTCTGCCGGATTTCCACGATGCAGCGCTCAAGCAGGGCGCCGTGCCGCTGCCGGAACTGGCCCCCCTGTTGCCATGAATTGACGGCCGGACCGATCGGCATTAAATTAAGTTAATAAATGGTTGTGGCGACGGATTTCGATTTACACTTCAGGGTATTCAGGACGCCAAAACTCCTGAAGTGCGCTCATGGTATTTCATAAAGGAGGAACATTATGTTTGCCAGAATACTGAGACCGTTGACCATCGTTCTCGGCGCGGCCGGCACTCTGTCCGCCGGAACCATTACCCTGGAGGACACCATTCCAA
>DATNMW010000074.1:0-13539 GCA_035602155.1 Bryobacteraceae bacterium
CGGTGCTCTGCAGAATCGAACGACGGGAGATCATAGGCGTGCGGAATCTGTGCAGTTTAGCACAGTTAAGAAACTCTGATATTCGCCCGCCGTACTAGCACTACTCTTTTGTCGTGAAAACTCTACTCGCCGCCCTAGCCCTGGCCGCCTGCCTCAGCGCCCAGCAGGCCAACGCCCCCACCTACACTGCCGCCGGCATCGTAAACGGCGCCAGTTTCGGCCCCACTCTGGCCCCCAATACCATCGTCTCCATCTTCGGCACGAATCTCTCCTGGGATACCGTCGCCTTGCAAGCCGGCGATCTCGCCGGCGGCGTCATGCCTACCACTCTGGGGAACGTCGAGGTTTACTTCGAAGGCTGGCCGGCCTATCTCTATTACGTCTCTCCGGGTCAAATCAATTTGCTGGTCCCCAGCGACCTTCTCCCCGGCACGTTCCAGTTCTGGGTCGCGCGACAGGGCACCAGCGGCCCCATAGTCACCGTCACCCTGCAAAGCGCGGCGCCGGCCATGTTCCAGTATCCAGCCGGCACAGCCATCGCCACTCATCCCGATGGATCGCTGGTCTCCACAGCCTCCCCGGCCGCTGCCGGCGGCGTCATCACGTTATGGGCGACCGGCTTGGGGAACACCAATCCCGAACTCGAAGACGGCGTTCTGCCGTCCGGCGCGCAATGGCTGAGCCAACTGAATCTCTTCGAAGTTTGGATCAACGGCGCCGCCCTCGACGCCAGTGCGATCCTCTATGCCGGCGTGGCCCCCGGCTTTGCGGGACTCTATCAAGTCAACGTACAACTTCCCGCGCAGGTTCCGGCCAATCCCGAAATCCGCCTCGGACTAGCAGGCACAATGAGTCCCGCCGGCTTGATTCTGCCGGCTAACTAGCGGGAGCGACCCATACACCTCGGTAATCATCGGTCACTTCCCGCTCTTACCCGCGTTCACTCCTACGCCCGTACAAAAATCCCAGCCTTTCCCCGCGATATACCCGGCATAATTGCCGCAGTTGCCCGATACGATATCGGTGAAGTCGGTGGTCACGCCAATCTGGCTGTACATCTCAGTCAGCTCGGCATTGCTCGACGCATAGAAGTTACCCGCCCAGTTCACGATCCCGGCCATCCCAGGCGCGGACACGCTGGTGCCGCTGGCCAGCCACCACGTGCCCGATGTCCCGCCCATCGGAAACGTGTCGTAGACCCAGACAGGCGTGCGTCCGTCGCCCACAAACGCCACGTCGGGAGTGCCGCGCTGGGTTCCCACGATACTTGCGATTCCGCTCTGATAGCTTGGTATGGGTTCATTCGGCGAAGGGCCGCCGCCGGTGTCCGGCCAGGCGCTCTGCATTTCGAAATCCCCTGTCGTGGCATTACGGCTGATCGTCGTCCCGCCCACGCACACCACGTTCGGAGAGGTACACGGATAGCTGATCCCCGCCGAATCCCCCGCCGATGAGAAGTAAACTACATCCGTGGTGGTGAAGTAGCCGTCCCAGCCATTCTCGCCCGCGAAATCGCCAAAGCCCCAGCTCATGCTGACTTCCCCGCCGCCCGCCGCCGCCACCAGATTGCTGGCCAGCGTGATCGCCGGCAGCAAATCTCCCGACCCGCTGGAGTTTGCCTCCACCAGGAAAATCTTGGCGTGCGGCGCCATGGCATGCGCCATCTGGACATCCACCGATTCTTCGAATTCCCAACTGCCGCTGGAATCCTGGGGCGGCGGCGTATTGGTGGCCGTGGAACTTCCGGGCGCAGCATACACCACTTTGAAATTCGGCGCGAGAAGCCCGAACTCGGTTGAGAACGCCGCCAGATCGGCGGCGGCATTCGGATTGTCATATGCGTCCACCAGCGCGATCGCGTGCGAGCCGCCGTGCGATACCGCCGTCGCAGTGGACGGATTGCAAGTCCGCGCGGCAGTCACTAGCTTGTAGACGCAGGCCAGCGATGCCGGCGTTTCGAAGAAGCCGCCCGGCGTATTGGCCGTGGTCATGGGCAGCCCTCCATCTGGAACGAAGATGTACACGAAAGTGTGCGCCCTCCTTCCCAAGTCCCCGGGTCGCGCGATACTCGACTCCGGCACGACGATCGTCCCCCCGCCCGTGTGCATCTGCGGCAACAACGGATGCGCAAAGCCCAGCGCCATGGCGCCGACCAATAATGATTGCAAACCTCTGGTCATGAATCCTCGTAAACTGGAGATGTGTTCCGCTCTCGCGGTCTTCCCATTTTACTCGCTCTCGCGCTGGCCCTTCCCGCCGCCACCACGCGCAAAGCGCCCCCGTCCAAGACCGCCCGCCAGTCGCCCTTCGTACGTCGTTGGATGAAGGCCCTCACCCTGCGTGAGAAGGTCGCGCAGTTGATCTTCATCCCATTTCACGGTGCTGCGCCTAACACGCGGTCGCGAGAATATCGCCAATTCATGAAGCTGGTCGCCGAGACCCGTGTAGGTGGCATGGTGCTGGTCAATTGGAGTAACGGACGCCTCACGCAGAAGGCGCAGCCCTACGCGCTAGGCGCTTTCCTCAACCGCATGCAGAAGCTTTCGCGTGTGCCGCTGCTGGTGGCCGGCGATTTCGAACGCGGCGCATCCATGCGCGTCGACGGGACCACGGTGTTTCCCCAAGCCATGGCTTTCGGCGCGGCGGGCGACCCGGCGCTGGCGCGCTTCGAGGGCCAGGTCACCGCCCGCGAAGCGCGCGCCATCGGCGTCCACTGGCTCTTCTTTCCGGTGGCCGACGTCAACAACAACCCCGATAATCCCATCATCAACATCCGCTCCTATGGCGAGGATCCCAAGCAGGTATCCGCGCTGGTGGCTGCATTCATCGAAGGCACCCGCTCCGATCCGCGCTACCGCGTGCTCACTACCGCCAAGCATTTCCCCGGACACGGCGATACGGCCGTCGATACCCACATGAACCTGGCCGTGATTAATGCCCCGCGCGAGCGTCTGGAGAGCGTCGAGTTGCCGCCCTTCCGCGCCGCCATTCAAGCCGGCGTGGATGCCATCATGACCGCGCACATCGCCGTTCCCGCCCTGGCCCCCGCCGATGTGCCCGCCACGCTGTCCCCCGCCATCCTCACCGGCCTGCTGCGCGGCGAAATGGGTTTCAAGGGCATCGTCGTCACCGACGCGCTCGAGATGGGCGGCATCGCGCAGGGCTATTCCAGCGGTGAAGCGGCCGTGCTGGCGCTCGAAGCCGGAGCGGATGCGTTGGTGATGCCGCCCGATCCGGAAGCGGCCGTCAAGGCGATCCTGGCCGCGGTGCAGAGCGGACGTCTCACGCGCGCGCACATCGATGAAAGTGTCGCGCGTCTGTTGGCGGCCAAGGAGCGCATGGGCCTCGACCGCCGCGCCACCGTGGATCTGGAGGCCATCGGGGACCAGATTGACATGCCCGAAGATCAGGAGCGCGCGCAGGAGATTGCCAGCCGGGCCGTGACTCTTGTGAAGAACGACGCCAGTCTGATCCCGCTGCGTACGCCGGCCAAGACCTGTTTCCTGCTGCTTGCCGAAAGTCACTATTCGAACGAAGGCCTGGAGTTCGCGCAAGAGGTGCGCCGCCACGAGAAGAACGCCACGGTAATTCAACTGGATGCTTCCCTGCCGCCGGCCTCGTTGGACGCGGCAGTGCAGAAGACCGCGGCATGCGAAAGCGTGGCCGTCGCAGCCTTCGCCTCGGTGGCGGCCTACCGCGGCGACGTAGCGCTGGGCGGCGATTTCCCGCGCATGCTCGACGCGCTCTTCGCGACAGGGAAGCCCGTAGCCCTGATCGCGCTGGGCAATCCATACCTGGTGCGCAGCTTTCCCAGAGCGGCCGCTTTTCTGCTGACCTTCAGCACCGTGCCGCCATCCGAAGCCGCAGCGGTTACGGCGCTATTCGGCGAGTCACCCATTCGCGGCCATACGCCAGTCACCATCCCCGGCGTAGCGAAAATCGGCGAAGGCATCGCCTTACCCGTGCACGCCGAATAATTTTTCCCCCGAATCGGCTCAGGTGCTTCAGGATGCGTCCAACTGCATATCCTCTTCACCCTTTAACGTGGTGGCGCATAACCTCAAGAACTGTTTGCGGAGAGGAATAGCGCGAACTGCACGTGCTAGATTGAAAAATATGAAGTATCCGGTAGCCTTGACTCGGACCGAAGAGGGGTACAGCGTATCTTGTCCGGGACTCCCTGGCTGCTGGTCGCAAGGAGCCACCGAAGAGGAAGCGCTGGCGAATATCCGTGACGCCATTCACGATTACCTGGAGGCAGCGAAGGAACTGGCCGGGGAACGGAACTTGCGAGAAGTGGAAGTCCCGGCGTAGCGTGTGCCTAAGATACCCGGTATCACAGCTCCGCGCGGTTAAGGCTCTTGAAAAAGCCGGCTTCCTCGTTGCCAGGCAAGGCAAGCACATTGTTATGACGGACGCAGTCCGAATCGTAACTATTCCGAGGCACGATCCTGTGGATGCGCATACAATGGGAGGAATCGTCCGCGATGCCGACCTCACGCCTCGGCAGTTCCGCGATTTACTCTGACTAGGCATTGACTAGGCACGTGGGCGCAAGAGTCCGCGTCGACATGCCCGAAGATCAGGAGCGCGCGCAGGATATCGCCAGCCGCGCCGTCAAGCTCGTGAAGAACGACGCCGGCCTGATCCCGCTGCGCACGCCGGCCAAGACCTGTTTCCTGCTGCTTGCCGAAGGCCATTACTCCAACGAAGGTTTTGAATTCGCGCAGGAAGTGCGCCGCCGCGAAAAGCACGCAACCGTATCCAACTGGATGCTTCGCTGCCCGCCGCCTCGCCGGCTGCCCCCGTTTGAAAAGATTGCTAAGACCGCCGCATGCGAAAGCGTAGCCGTAGCAGCCTCGCCTCGGTGGCGGCCTACCGCGGCGACATAGCGCTGGGCGGCGATTTTCCGCGCATGCTCGACGCGCTCTTCGCCGCCGGCAAAGCCGTAGCCCTGATGGCGCAGGGTAACCTTTACGTAGTCCGCAGCTTTCCCAAGGCGACCGCTTTTCTGCCGACCTTCGGCACCGTGCCGCCATCGGAGGCTGCGGCGGTCCAGGACCTGTTCGACGAGTCCCCATTCGCGGGCACACGCCAGTCACCATCCCTGGCGTGGCAATAATCGGCAAAGGCATCGCCCTACCCAAAATAACGATGTCTGCTCCCGACCTTCGATGACCTATAACGCCGCGTAAATCGCATCTCGAATCTGCATCGGGAACTGTCCGGTCAAACCTTCGACTGCCGTGTTTGTCAGCACCACGACGGTCAGGCGCTTGGCCGGATCCACAAACCACGAATGCCCGTAGACCCCGCCCCAGGCAAACGTCCCGGCCGACTGCGGCGTTTGAGCGATTTCAGGTTCCGTCACAACTGAAAGTCCGAAGCCGAAGGCCGTACCCGGCCCGGGTCCGCGCCCGCCCGTCTGGTCCGTTGTCATTGCCCTAACGCTTTGAGCGGACAAGATGGGGCTGCCTCCGCTCCGCAACGCCTCCAGGAACCTCACGAAATCAGCCGCTGTTCCAACCATTCCGCAGCCTCCCGAAGGATAGGAGTTCGGATCGAATGCGCGGGAGGGAGCAAAGCGAATGCTGCCCGGCCCAAATGGTAACTTAACTACCTGGACCGCGCCCATTCGCACGGGGAGTGGGGAGCCATCCGCATAAGGAACAGCCAGCCGCGATGTGTCGGCGACCGCAAAGCCCGTATCGCGCATCGCCAGCGGCGTCGTCACGAAACGGCTGACCGCTTCCGGGAGCGAGCTGCGGCTGGCCCTGACGATTACCTCTCCCGCAACGTCGGCCGCTACGGAATAGCCCCACGAGGTGCCTGGCTTGTACGCTAAAGGTACGGAGGCAATTCGTTTCAGGTTCTCTCGCATGGAAAGCCCAGGCTGATCCAAGCCATCGGACACGTTCGCTTGGTGATACGGGCCGTCCTCCGGTTCGAAGAATCCATACCCCAGCCCGGCAGTGTGATTCAGAAGTTCACGAATTGTGATTTCGGGCCTTGTTCCGTCCGGAAGCGCCGGTTGAAACTCCGGAATCCACTTTGCAACCGTATCGCCCAAATTGAGTTGCTCTCGCTCGACTAGGGCGAGCGCGGTCGCCGAGACGATGGGCTTCGTCAATGAGGATAGTCGGAAGATCGCGTTCTCTCGCATTGGCATGCCGGCCTCGCGGTCCGCAAAGCCGGCGGCTTGCTGGTGAACCGGTTTGCCGTCGTGCGATACAAGAACCACCGCCCCCGCAATTCGCCGCTCGGTGACGGCACGGTCGATTACCCGATCGAGATTGGCGTTAAGTGTGGAAGCACTGCTCTGTGTGGCAGACGTCATAGACCTCCAAGGTGGCATGCCGCGGCTAAGATATTTGGCACGGCCGCTTTACACTTCGTCAGATGGCGACTCCAATAAAAAGGTTTCAACAATATTCAACGGAGTCGCGCTATAGTGAAAGGGAGAATTCGTGCCAACCGAAAACGTAGGGTCCCGGCGCAAAGAGTACGCGGCAGCGACCCGCCGAGCGATCGTCGATGCGGCTCGTCAGTTGTTCAGTGAGCGCGGCTACTTCTCCACCAAAGTGGACGAAATCGCCGCCTTGGCCCGCGTCTCTCCGGCCACCGTCTATGCCGTCTCAGACGGCAAACAGGGCCTTCTGCGCACCTTGATGGATACCTGGACTACCGCTCCGGTGGTCGAGACGACGATTCGCGGCGTTGACGAACTGCATGACCCCGAGGCCATTGTTCGATTGGTCGCGGCAACTTGTTGCGGCATGCGCAAGGAATACGGCGACATTATTCACCTCATCCTGAACACCGCGCCCCACGACTCCGGCGTGGCCGCGGCCTTGGCCACGGCAACCCAGCGTTACCGGCAGGCATTGATCCGGATCGCCCGGCGCCTTGCCGATCTCGGCGCCCTACGCAAAGGCATGGATCTGAGCGAGGCGGTGGACATCTTGTGGTTCTACTTCGGCTATTCCGCCCTGTTCACTCTTGTTGAGGATAATGGCTGGTCCTACGAGCTCGCTGAAGAGTGGCTTTGCCACGCGGCAAGCCGCGCTCTGCTGCGCAAACCGCGGAGAGCAAATGCGGGCTAAGATTCGACAGGATGAATCCGGCCCGAGCTGCCCGCCGGTGACAGCAAGATCGGAGTTTCCCCCCGGAGACTGCGGCCTCCTAATCTGTTTCGGATTACCCCGCGCGGCTTCCTTTCGTTTACGAAGGGAGGCCGGGCGGTGACGGTCTTCCAGTTTTCAAGGAGACACACCCTCCAAGGCCGTAGTGTCTCTCGGCAACGTAAGTAAGCCATGCTGAGGCATGCTATCCGTTCGTTTCCGCGCACACGGCTCATATCGGTATGTATCGGTATGCTAAAGTTCACCAGATGGGCCAATCCAGGAACACGCTCGGCCTTCTGATCGCCGTCCTACCGCTCGTCGCGCGCGCCGCCACGCCGGCCCATGACACGCTCCTCGCGCCCGGTCTCGCCCAGCCCGTCGAAATCGTCAAGGACCCCTGGGGCATCGCGCACATCTACGCCAAGACCGAATCCGATCTGTTCTTCGCCCAGGGATACAACGTCGCGCGCGATCGATTGTTCCAACTGGAAATGTGGAGACGCCAGGCCACCGGCACACTGGCCGCGATCCTGGGCAAGCAGGAGTTGCAGCGCGATATCGGCAATCGCCTGTTCATGTTCCGCGGCGACATGCACCGCGAACTCGATTGGTACCACCCCCGCGGCGCCGCCATCGTCGGAGCTTTTGTCGATGGCATCAACGCCTACATCGCGGAGACGGAAAGGAATCCCGCGCTGCTCACGCCCGAGTTCAAAATGCTCGGCATCAAGCCCGGCAACTGGACGCCCGCCGTCGTGGTCTCGCGTTTCAATGGCCTTGCCGCAAACGTCGAACAGGAGTTGAATATGGCCTTGGCCATCGCGCAGGTCGGCGTCGACAAGGTCAAGGACATCGCGTACTTTCAACCCGCCGGACCGGATCTTGAACTTGATCCGGCTATAGACGCGTCGCTGCTTACAACTCACATCCTCGACATCTATCGCGCCTTTCGCACGCCCCTGAAATTCACCCCCGATGAGCTATTGCCCGATTACCGGCTGAGCGGGGCAAGATGGCACCCCGGATGGCACCCTGCAGGCCGATTGGCAATCGGCCCGGTTCGCCCTGAAGACATCGGCAGCAATAACTGGGTAGTTAGTGGAAAGCTCACTGTCGGCGGATACCCCCTCTTGATGAACGATCCGCATCGCCTGCAATCTGCGCCCTCGCTCCGCTACTGGGTCCATCTGGTGGCGCCCGGCTGGGATGCGATCGGCGGCGGTGAGCCCGCCCTGCCCGGCGTCTCCATCGGCCACAACGATTTCGGAGCATGGGGACTTACAATCTTCGGCACTGACAGCGAAGACCTCTATGTCTACGACACCAATTCAGCGAATCCGTCGCAGTACAAGTATTCAGGCGCATGGGAATCCATGAACGTCATCCGCGAATCGATCGCGGTCAAAGGCGAAGGTCCCGTATCGGTGGAGCTGAAATACACCCGGCACGGCCCCGTTGTTTTTGAGGACCAGCCCCATCACAAAGCCTACGCCGTACGGGCGGCGTGGCGTGAACGCGGCAGCGCGCCGTATCTGGCGAGCCTGCGCATCGATCAGGCGCATAGTTGGCGGGAGTTCCTGGATGCCTGCAGCTACAGCCGCATGCCGGCCGAGAACATGATCTGGGCGGACCGCGACGGCAACATCGGTTACCAGGCAGTCGGCATCGCGCCACAGCGGCCTAATTGGAGCGGCCTCGTTCCCGTACCCGGCGATGGCCGATTCGAATGGGATGGCTTCCTGCCCATCGTGGCGCTGCCGCACGTGCTCAACCCCGAGAAGGGATTCTACAACACCTCCAACGAATATCAGATCCCGCCCGGCTGGCCTTACAAAGAAGCTCTGCATTATATGTGGGCCGACCCGTTCCGCGCGCAGAGCGTCGCCGAGTTTCTGAGTTCGGGCCGCAGGTATTCCGTTGCCGATATGGTGCAGCTTCAGAATAACGATCTGTCGATTCCGGCGCGCAGTCTGGTCCCCCTCTTGCGCGATATCGAGATGCCGGATTCGCCGGCTCGCCAGGCTGCCGCGCGTCTGCTGCACTGGAACTTCGTGCTCGACAAAGATTCAGTCGAAGCCGGCATTTATGAAATGTGGCAGCGCCGGCTGGAGGCCATTGTCCGCGATGTGGTGGAGCCGAAGCCCGTCCAAGACCTCCTCGGCATGCCGCCAATGTCCAGGATCGTGAGTTGGATGTATGCGCCCGACGGGCGCTTCGGCGCGGACCCTATCGCCGGCCGCAACGCGCTGCTGGTTAAGAGCCTGGAAGAAGCCACCGCGGAACTCGCGAAGCGCTTCGGCCCGAATATGGAGAAGTGGAACCTTGGCGCATATCATTACGCGCGCATTCGCAGTCCCATGACGGACGCGGTAAGGCCCGATATACAAGACAGGTTCGACGTCGGAAATTCTCCGCGCGGTGGAGACGGCTTTACCATCACGGCAACGGGAGGCGCGGACAACCAGGCTGCGGGCGGATCCTTCAAGATCGTCGTCGACACGGAAAATTGGGATAACTCGGTGGGGCTGAATAATCCGGGTCAGTCCGGCGATGTCGCCGATCCGCACTATCGGGATCTTTATGAATTGTGGGCGCGGGGAAAATACTTTCCGATTTTCTATTCCCGCCCAAAGGTGGAGTCCGTGGCGGAAAGGGTGCTCGTGCTTACGCCAGAAAAGCGCTAAGGCGATCCTAAAGGGACCGCACGAAGGCGTCCACAAACCGGTCGATGTCTTCGAACGTGTTATAAAGCGGCGCTGGCGCGACCCGCAGGATATCCGGCTCCCGCCAGTCGCAGACCACGCCCACGGCCGCCAGCCTTTCCCATACGTCGCGTACCGGGCCCGGCACGCGGATGGAAAGCTGCGCCCCGCGGCGCTCCGGGTCTCGCGGCGTGAGGATGGCGAAGCCGCGATCGCCATGCCGGTCCAGCGACAATTCCAAATAGCCGGTCAATTCGACGCTCCGGGCACGCAGCCGTTCCATGCCGGCTTCGTCGAACAGATCCATGGATGCGCGCAACGCCGCCAGAGCCACCACGGGCGGATTGCTTACCTGCCAGCCCTCCGCGCCGGGCGTGGCTTGAAAATCCGGACCCATGCGGAAGCGGGTTTCCAGGTCATGGCCCCACCACCCCGCGAACCGCGGCAGGCTTTCGTCGTGCGCGTACCGCTCATGTACGAAGCACCCGCCGGCGCTTCCGGGGCCGCCGCTCAGATACTTGTAAGTACACCACGCGGCGAAGTCGGCATCCCACTCGTGCAGCTTCAGAACGAGGTTTCCCGCTACGTGCGCCAGATCGAATCCTACGATGCAGCCTTTGGCATGGCCCGCGCGAGTTACACGCGCGAGATCGAACGCCCGGCCGGAAGAGTAGTTGACGCCGCCCATCAGCACCAGCGCGATCGACTCGCCTTCCCGGTCCAGAAGATCGTCTAACTCGTCCTCCCCCGCCACTGTTACCAGTGACTCCACGGGATCGAAACCATGAAACCGGATCTGCGACTTGACGGCATATCGATCCGAAGGAAACGCGTGCTCCTCCATAACGATTCGATGGCGCTGGGCAATCGGCCGGTAGAACGAAACCATCATCAGATGCAGATTCACCGTCAGCGAGTTCATGGTGACGACTTCCAACGGCTGAGCGCCCACCAGCCTTGCGGTCTGGTCCGTCAACAGCTTGTTGTACTCCACCCATGGATGCCGCGCGTGGAAATGGCCGCCGACACCCAGCAATTCCCAGTCTTTCAACTCCTGCTCGATATAAGCGCGTACGCTCCGGGGTTGCAATCCGAGCGACTGAGTGCCGAGATAGACGCACTCACCGCCACCGGGCGCTCGCGGGATATGGAACCGCTCGCGATGACTCAAAGTCACCCGCGCCCCACCAACGGCATGTTGGTGGCCATGACAGTCATAAACTGAACATTGGCATCCAGCGGCAGACTCGCCATATACAATACGGCGTCCGCCACATGCCGCACGTCCATCACCGGCTCTGGCTTCCGGGACCCGTCCGCCTGCGGCACGCCCGCCGCCATGCGCGCCGTCATCTCCGTAGCGGCGTTTCCGATGTCGATCTGTCCGCAAGCGATGCCGTACTTGCGTCCGTCGAGCGAGATGCACTTAGTCAGTCCGGTGATGGCGTGCTTGGTCGCGGTATAAGGCGCGGAGTTGGGCCGCGGCGCATGCGCGGAAATCGAGCCATTGTTGATGATGCGCCCGCCCCGCGGCGTCTGCGCCTTCATGATCTTGATGGCTTCCTGCGCGCATAGGAACGCGCCTGTCAAATTGACACTCACAACAGCGCTCCATTGGTCGTAGGTCAAGTCTTCCATCGGGACAGCCGGCGCGCCCATGCCCGCGTTGTTGAACAACACATCCAACCGTCCGAAAGCTTCCTTCGTGCTAGCGAACAACGCGCGCACCGCTTCAGGGTCGCCCACATCCGTCGGCACAGGTAACATCTCGCCGCCCCCCGGCGCAGCCATGCCCGCCGTACGCTCCAACTCCGCCGCGCGCCGCCCGGCCAACGCGACCGAGTAGCCTACGCCCTGCAACGCCAGACTTACCGCGCGGCCGATGCCGCTGCCCGCGCCGGTGACCAGCGCGATTCTGTTATCTCCCATTTTCATTAATGTCCATTCCGATCGCCCTACGGCAATTCAGCCGCAGATGTTATTACTCGATACTAACGCCAAGCGCGTCTTCGAAATGCCGCCTGCCGCACAGAACCTTTCGCCGCTCCTGCGGGCGGAGGTCCGAAAGCCTTACGGTCGCTTTGGTGTCGCGAACAACGTAGAGAATAGGCTTTCCTTGCTCGTCTTCCGGGTTGTCCATTCCGATCGCCCACAGTCGGGATTATACTTGCCGATGGGCGTGTTTACCAGAAACCAATCCGGCAGACGGAAATAAGGCCGTACATCTTTCCGGCGTTCGAGCGCTTCGATGAAAGGCTTTTCGATCGTTAACGAGTCCCAGAACACGCCATCGTACAGCGACGCTCCTTCCGAGCCGTCCGGCCGTTCGTTCTTAACCAGGTGGTCCGACCAGGCTTCTACCTCCATCTCGAACTGGCTCAGTTTCGTACTGGCCGAGCTTCTCGTATTGTGCGCCATCGACCAATTGGTCGGTGAGCTTGTCCTTGATCGCAGCTTCAGCGTAGTCATGAGGGACCCCTTGGCCGTTATGGTATACAGCACCGAGCTTGCACTGGGCGCATGCATTGCCTTGCTCAGCGGCTTCGCGAAACCACCTCGCCGATTCAGCGTAGTCCTGAGTGATTCCTTCGCCGCTCCAGTACGCCCGGCGACCCTGGACTCAGCTTCGGAGTGTCCTTGCTCGGCAGCCTTGCTATTCCACTTTACTGCTTCGGCGTAGTCGCTGGGGACTCCCTGGCCGTAGTAGTGTGCGTCACCGAGGTCGTACTGAGCGTCCGGTGTTACCGCGTCGGATGAGTAGCGCTTGAATTGCATTATTTTGGCGAAGCGCGAGGCGGGTGCGACAGCTACACCTCCAACCCCACCGACCGCATCAACTCCAACGCATTGCTTTTCTCCACCACGCCCGCATGCAGCCGGTAGTCGAAAGTCATGCGTCCGTTCTCGAAGCGATCCTCGAAATGCACGTTGGCGGCGCGCGGCGCCATCGCTTCCACGACTTGCGCCAGCGCCAGGTCGTGCGTGGTCACCAAACCCAGGGCGCCGCGTTCGACCAAGCCGCGCACGATGGCTTCCGCGCCAATGCGCCGGTCGTGCGAGTTGGTCCCGTGCAGCAGTTCATCCAACAGGAACAGCACCGGCAGCGAACCGCCGGTCAACTCCATGATCTGATGCAGGCGGGTGATTTCGGTATAGAAGCGCGAAGTGCCGTCCTGCAGCGAATCCATGGTGCGAATGGACGCGCCCAGCGCCAGAGGCGAGAGCCGCAGCCGGTGCGCGCACACGGGCGCTCCGGCCTGGGCCAGCACCGCGTTGATCCCCACCGTGCGCAGCAGCGTGCTCTTGCCGGACATGTTCGATCCGCTCACAATCAGGACGCGCAAATCGCCACCAAGGCGTACGGTGTTGCGCACCACGCGCGCCTGCCCGAGCAGGGGATGCGCCATCTCCTCGCCATCGAAGCAGGCCGCGCCGAATTCGAACTCCGGGAACACGTCCCCCGGATGCTCGAACGCATAAGCCGCCAGACAGCATAGCGCTTCGATCTCGCCCACCGCGGCCAGCCAGCGCCGCAGCGCAGGCCCCGATACGCGTCGCCAGGCTTCGATGGCGAAAGCCAGTTGCTCGGTCCACAGCATCAGCGGCCCCACCACTTTCATGAACGGGTTGTCGCGCGAATCCAGCATCTCTATCAGCCGGTTCAGTTTTGCGATACGCGCCGAGGGCGGCTGGCCGGCAACGTCCAGCGCGTT
>DATNMW010000075.1:0-2010 GCA_035602155.1 Bryobacteraceae bacterium
TTCGTGGCCCAACACGTCCCCGCGCGCGGCTTGCGAATCCGTTGGCCGACCTTCATAAGAGTTCACGTCGCCGTACAAGTCGGCGAGAAACTCGCGCAAGCGCTCTTCGCCGGTGATCATGCCGCCTTCTTTTGTAGCGACAATCTTGGCGCGAATCGTGTCGGCGGACTCCGCAAGCGCCGTCAGTTTGGCCCGTAGCGGGTCGCCCTCGGGCAGCTTGACGGCGCTCTTTTGGGCACTGTCGCGAACTGCGACGATGTCGTCCACAGCCCAAGTCATATGATTCAACAAGCCCCCCAGCTTGGTCACCAGATCGAACTGCGCCTTGCGGTCCTCCACCGTGAACTTGGCGCGCGGGTCCAACACTACGTGTACTTCGGCGTTATAGACCTTATCGCCTTTGGTCATCTTCACGGTGTAAACGCCGGGAAGGACGCGCGGTCCGATTGCGGCGCCAAAGGCTCCCGTAGCTGCCGGCGGCACCTGGGGAGGCTTCATGTGCATGGACCAAGCCGACCTGTTAATGCCCCGATGGCCGCTGGTGGGCAGCGTATCCACCAGTTTTCCCTGTGTATCGAAAACCTCGATCTTCATGTCGCCATAGATGTGGCGGCTTCGCTGGTAATAGGGGATCGCCGCGTCAGTCGGATGGTTTGGGCCTACGAATGTCGCGTCGCCCTCGGACCAGCCGCCGAACGTCTCCATCCACTGCACGGCTGGGGGAATTGGGAGAAACGCGGCGTATTCGGACATCGTGTCCGGCGTCAGCGCGCGCAACGGGGAGATGTCGTCGATGATCCAAATGCCCCGGCCGTGCGTGGCCAGAATCAGGTCCGACGTGCGCGGATGAATGAAGATGTCGCGCACCGCCACCGCTGGGAAGTTGGATCCTTTATACTGCGCCCAGCGCTGGCCTCCATCCACGCTGACCCACAGTCCGAATTCGGTTCCCAGGAACAGCAGGTTAGGATTGACGTTGTCTTCCTTGATCACATGCGCATAGCCGCGGATACCGCTCTGTTGCACGGGCAGCGGCGTCCAGGTTTGGCCGTAGTCGGCGGTCTTGAACAGATAGGGCTTCATGTCGCCGTACATATGACGGTCGAAGGTGGCATAAGCCGTCCCCTCGGCGTACCGGCTGGCCTCCACCCAGGACACCCATGGAGCCTTGCCGACGCCCTGCACATTGGCGGCGACGTTGGTCCAGTGTTGGCCGCCATCGCGCGTAATCTGCACGTTGCCATCGTCGGTGCCGGCCCAAATAAGCCGGCCATTCTTGGGCGACTCCGCAATCGAATAAACCGTCGTGTGCATCTCGGCCACGGAGTTATCCACGGTCACGCCGCCGGATTCTTCCTGCTTCTGCTTCTCCGGATCGTTGGTAGTCAGGTCGGGCGAGATACGCTCCCAGGATTGGCCCCGATCGCGCGAGCGGAACACGAACTGCGCCCCGAGATACATAGTGCCCTTTTCGTTCGGGCTGAGCACCAGCGGCGCGTTCCAGTTGAAACGCAGCTTCTTCTCGCCGTATAGCGCGTAAGGCTTGATGCCGCGGGTCTCGTGCGTCACGCGGTTGACTCGTCCGAGTTCCCCGCCCTGCGTTTCCACGTAGATGTATGCCGCGTCAGTGGGGTCTTCCCACATCCAGAAGCCGTCGCCGCCGCACATGTTTTCCCAGCGCGCATTGCTCACGCCGCCGGGATAGGATGAATCGCCCACCCAGCAACTGTTGTCCTGCAAACCGCCATAAACCCGATACGGCTCGGCGTTGTCCGCGCTCACGTGGTAAAACTGCGAGACCGGCAGGTTCATCAGATGTTCCCAGCGCGTGCCGCCGTCCTGGCTGCGCCACAGGCCGCCATCGTCGCCGGTGAACATCCTGTTGGGATTTGCCGGATCGATCCAGACGTCGTGGAAGTCGCCGTGCGCGTTAGCCACCGCGCTGAAACTGCGTCCACCGTTCACGCTGAGCAATAGGGGTCCGTCGACTTTGAAGACTTTGTTTTCGTC
>DATNMW010000076.1:0-21106 GCA_035602155.1 Bryobacteraceae bacterium
GAGGTTTCGCCGTCGGCCGCCGCTCGGCGCGCATCGCGCGCCACGCCTTCCAGAACACGCTATATTGGAACATCGCGGGCGAGAATCGGCCCGTAAGGCCTACCACACTCGCCTCGCAAACATTGACTCTGGGGATCGCCATCCGGTCGCTCTCGCCGGTCCAGGCCCCTCGCTCAGTCGTGAATGCCGCAGCGAAACCCTCGTCAGCCAGGATTTGGCGCGTGGCCGCGGAGGAGTTCCCATTGGGATAAGCGAATAAGTCGCAACGCCTGCGCAATGCCGCTTCGATGGCGCCCTTGGACTTGCAAATCTCCTGCCGGGCGGCCTGCTCCGGCACCGTCGTTAGAATCTGGTGGGTGTGTGTGTGACAACCGAAGCTGGCGCCCGCCGCATCCATCTCCCGGATTTCGTCCCACGACACGGTCCGGTCGCCATCGTATGCGTCTTCTCCGTTTGCCATGCCGCTTGCAGGCGCGTGTTGCCGGTAGAGGCTTGCGACATGCTTCTGGCGGCGCTCCGGAGTGTATGTCTTCAAAGTCTCGATGATCGACTCGACTTCCATGCGGCCGACGCGTGGAGAGGCCCGGCCTAACAGCCAGGCAATCAACTCGGGCCAGAATGGAAGCGTGCGCCCGACCAGCCCCGGGCATACGAACACCGTCGCCGGTATCCCGCGGGCGCGCATGACCGGCAGCGCATTCGTGTAAGTGTCCCTCCAGCCGTCGTCTAATGTGAACATCACCCGCATCTTGCTTGCCGGCGCCGCGATTGCCTCGGCGAAATCCACCGCCGTGTACTGTCCGGCCACGTAGCCGGCCAGTTTTTCGAATGTCCGGCGGCGGATCACAATTCCAGGGAGGCTGCACGTTCGTTGGAATTCCCTGTCGTTCAGGACACGGTGGAACGTCAATACCATGACCGCGCCGCGCCGGCGCAACTGGCGCTTCGCCCACCACAGGCATCCGCTGGCTTGCAACAGGTGCGCCCAGACCTGCTGGAGACTTGGGCGGGCCTTCCAGGCGACGTTCATCGCTTGGCCGCCTTGGGTCCCTCTTTGCCCCGCGGACCACCCTGATAGTAGTAGTAACTTGGAGATCCGTGTTTCCAAAGGAACCAATCCTCCACGTCGTTGATCAAAACGCCAATCAGCTTGCTTTTTACCTTGGTGAGAGCGCGCGTCAGAAGAGGCCGGCTGGTGTGGTCGGGACGAACCACCAGAACCACTCCATCGCAGTTGGAGGCAATCAGATCGTAGTCCGCCACCGCTTCCACTGGCGGAGAATCCACAATCGTGCGCCGGAATTCTTCCCGCAGCCGGACCAGCAGCGCACGCCAGTTGGACGAGTCCAGCAATTCCGTCGGATTGGCCTCGGCTTGGCCAGCGGGCAGGACATAGAAATTGGGCAATTGCTCCACGCGGAGCATGGCTTCTTCCAGCGTGCACGCACCGGAAAGCACCTCCGCCAGACCGGGAGTCTTGGCTATGCCCAGGCGTTCATGAACCTTGGACAGACGGAGGTCCGCGTCGATCAGGATGACCTTATCTTCGCTCTTATGCGCCAGCGCCGCCGCCAGGTTTACGGCCGTGACGGTCTTTCCGTCGCCCATTCCAGGACTGGCGATCACGGTGATGGACGATCCTGCAACCTGATGAAAGATCCTGGTGCGGATGATTCTGTATTGCTCGGCGGCGCGGCGGTCTTCCCGTCTCGGCGACAGCAAGGGGCGTGAGTCTGAAATCTGAAAAGACACCGGCCGCACGGGCGGCTGCGTGCGCGAATCGGCGAGGCCGGGTATCTCCGGCGCTTCCTGCCAGGCTTCCTCCGTGCGGCCCGGTCTATCGTGGCTCTGCTGCCGTTGCGGCAAACGCACCACAGCCGACTTTTCGAAGATGGATTCCACGGAAGCTGCGCTGCGGCGCCGGCCGTTCAATTTACGCCCATCGGCGGCGCGGGCGGGCGCTTCCTGACCGGGTTCATTCAGGCACTGCAAGACCAACTCCGGGACATCTCCGCTAGCCGTCTTCAGCGCCTTTAATATTTTGCCCATGGTGTCACCTTTTTACTCAACCGGCTGAGGATCGGCCGGCTAGCGGCCGGCGGCACTCACCCTTCTCCTTGGCGTTCGTTTCTGGAGATCTGCGACGAGTTCCGCATCCGAAACATGCTCCGCCGAGCCATCCAGCAGGTCGAGTTCTACGCAGCTTTGGCTCACGTGGCTAACCTCCACCATCCGGCTTTGCTCGCCGAACGCCACCATCAGCGCGTTATCGCAAACCACGTTGATCAGGCGGGGAATGCCTTGCGACACGCGCGCGGTCAGTTCGACGGCCTGCGGCGAAAACGGCGCGCGCTCACGGCCGCCGGCGCGCGCCCACCTGCAAGCGATGTACCTGCCTACATCCGCCGCGGCCAACGGCCGCAGCGCCACGCGGAGCGACACGCGCTGCTTGAGTTGCACGCAGTCGTCGCGGTTCATCGTTGCGGACAGTTCGCTCTGGCCGGCCAGGATGATCTGCAGCAGCTTTTCCGACTGCCTTTCGAGATTGCCCAGCAGCCGTATTTCTTCCAGCGCTTCGATGCTCAGCTTATGGGCTTCATCCACGATCAGCGCTGCGATCTTGCCTTCCATCTGCGTTTGCAGCAGATGTTTCTCCAATCGCGCCAGCCGCTGCGGTTTGCTGGCCGGAATCTCCCGGATGCCGAAGCCCAACAGTACTGTCTCCATGAACTCCGCCGAAGTGAACGTGGGGTTGACGATGGAGCCGAACTGGACCCGGCTGGGAGGCAGCCCCAGGACCGCCCGCGCCAGCAGGGTCGTCTTTCCCGTGCCCGCATGGCCGATCAGCAGTATCAGTCCTTTGCGCTCCAGCAGGCCGTAACAAAGCACTGCCAACGCTTCCCGGTGCGAATCCGTGAAATACAGCATCGACGGATCCGACGTTAGGCTAAACGGATTCTTCTTTAGACCAAATGTCTCTAGATACATAATGGCTCAGGCCTGTGGATTCTCGACAAGCATCTTCGGCACCCTGCCCACCACCACTGTGCCGGGCGGCAGTTCCCATTCGCCTAGAAATACGTTCCGTCTGGTTTCCAACAGAAACGCGACGGCGGCGGCCATCGCCAGCGACAGCAGAAATCCGCCGGTCATAAACACCGGACCATTCGGCGAAGCCGGCTTTTCCGGTACCCGCGCGACATCCAGCATCACGAAGCGCTCCGCCTTCTGCCAGCGTTCCATGTTGGCCGCCATCTCCGCTGCCAGCTTCTTGTCGAGCAGAGACTTGTAGTTCGCCTTGCTAGCTTCGTAATCGCGGGTCAGGCTGGCCAGTTGCTGCTCACGCATGGGCAGCTTGTCCATCCGGCTTTGGACCGCGCCCACATCCCGCAGCACCGCTACACGGCGCTTCTCCAGGTCGCCGATTTCCTGGTCGGTGAGGGCGATCTGCGACTTAAGACTGGCGGCTTTTTCTTTCTCGGTCAACAGGGTAGGGTCGCTGTTCGCCATGCTTGCCGCGGCCGCCGCCGCGGTTGACGGTTTCTTGCCGCCGGCCGCTGGCGCATTGCCCGCACTGGCGGCCGCTTCTTCCTTTACTGCCTTCTCCAGCGCCGCCTGTTCCTGGAGTAGCGTCTGGATCTCCGGGTGGCTATCGCGATAGCGCAGCCGGAGCGTGGCGATCTTGGCGCGCACGCGCGCCAAGTCCGCGCGCGGCCCAAGTGAGGCAGGCTGCCCCGGCTCGTTTGCCACTCCGGAAAACGTGTCCTGCATGGCCCGCCGCCGGGCCAGATCCTGCAGCCGGCCGATGCTGTCCTCGACCATCGCCAGCGAACTCGCCAGGATCAGTTTGTTCTGTTGCGCCCTCCCGATGGAGTCCTGTATGCCCAGTAACTCCGCTTTGTTCTGCCCGTTCGCGGCCAACATTCCCAACTCTTGCTCGGGCAGCTCGCCGTTGTAAGTCATTTTGAATTCGCGGAGCTTGCCTTCCTGCTCCTGCAAATTGGTCTTGGCGGCTTCGAGCTGGCTCTCCAGGAACTGCGACGTACCGTTGGCCTCCTGCTCGCGCTCTTGCAGATTCTCGGTGATGAAGAAGTTGCCCACCCGGTTCGCTACCTGCGCGGCGACGCTGGGCGACAACGCGCGATACGTCACCCGGAAGGCTCCCGGCCGGTTGGCGCTCCATCCCCGCTCCAGGCCGATCGTGATGTCTTTGCGCATCGCTTGTAGAACTTCTTCCCTGGCGCGCTTCTTGCGCAGCGTGGGATACAGGTTCAATTCCTGGATCAGACTCCACAGACGCTCCCGGCTGAGCACTTGCTGCTTGAGTTGATCGAGCCGCTCCTCCAGCCCGGTCTGGACCGTCTGCGCTACGAAGTTCTCCGGAATCTTCTGCGATTCCACCAAGATCAGCGCGTCGGAGGTGTAGACCCGCGGCAGACTGAACAGCACCGCCATGCTCAGCAGGATGCCGGCCGCCCACAACACCGCAATGAGCGCCTTCCACTTCCAGAACGCGCGCATTAGCGATCGCACCGACATCGCGGAATTGCTGACTTGCATTTGAAGAATGCTCACGGCTATTCACCCTCGCAATCGCGCATCTTGCGCGCGGCGGCTGTCACGCAGCCGTACGCTCTCTGCTTCTCGATCGGGCCGGGTGGCTAGGCTCCGCCCAATCGCTCTCGATCTCCACCGTCACGGAGCGCCGCAGCATCTCCACCGATACTACCAGCCGGCTGCGATTCTTGGAGGCGATTACGATACCCTCCACCCCGGCCAACGGTCCGTGATTGATATACACGAACTGCCCGGCCTTGAGGTATGGCGATGGCGCCGCCGGCAGACCCGACTCGACAATTCTTTGGATCGCCGCAATCTCATCGTCCGGGACCGGAACCGCGCACTTGCCCACCCCCACGATCGAGGCCACACCGGGCGTGTTCAACAACGGTACGCGCTCCCGCAAATCCATCCGGCAAAATAAATAGCCGGGAAAAAACGCGCACTCGACAACCTTCGTGCGATCCGCCCAGCGGCGCTTCGCCAGGTACGCCGGCAAGAAGACGTCGTAGTCCTTTTGGCGCAGGCTCTGCGCCACGATCCGTTCGAAGTTGCTGCGCACAGCCACTGCATACCACGCGGCATTATGCATCGCATTGTGCATGATGAGTTCCTTTAAAGCTCCTTGTCCGGCGGCGCGCCGAGCTTCTTGTTGCCGACGACTTCGGCGAGGCCCTGGATCGTTCCGGATAGTCCTGAAATCAGCCCACTCAATGCCGTCACTCGCTCCGTCAAACCGGACAGCGTATACCCGCGTCCGTCGGCCACCAGGATCTCCAGGCCGGCGCGCGCCAAATCGGATATGCTGCGCACGCCTTGCGACCGGCAGAATTCCATGTATCGTTCAAACTCCGCTTCGCTCACGCGAAAATAGACCACTTTCGTCCTGCTAGGAGTCAAATTCATTGCAGCCCCGCAAATTCACCCGATGAAATCATTTCAATCGCTCCTTGCAGACACGAGATTCTTACGATCCGCTCAGGCGAATTTTTGTTTCTTATAATAAATTCCGGTTTCACCCTAAGATATGATCGCGAGGGTTAAGGCAGCCTTCGGCCCCTTCTCTTACATCGGCTGTTGTTTCTGCTTGTGCCTACAGACGCGAGGTTGGCGGCTGAATCTGTATCATCGCCGACTTTATTACAGTTGTCAATGCGCGCCGCTAATTCCCAAGTACCCTGCCTCCTATGGTTTGGAGTCCTAGTACGAATGTCCCTTAAACCGAAAATACGGTCTGTCGAACCAGCTCGATGGCGGCTGTGGGTTTTTTCGGGATTCGTCACCTTCAATTCATTAATTGACACAAGCGGTTTATTTGAATTGTGGGCTTCAGAAGTACTAATGGGAGCCGTAGAACTCAACGTAAACTCTCATTGGCCGCCTCAGTACGGCCGTGCCGGCGGCTCGCGGTTACGGGAAGTTTCCGAGTCCGGCGGAGGCTTCCCAATGCGGCGGTGCCTCGCTAAATAGCTTGCCAATGCCTTGCCAACGATAGCCTTGTGTCGAGGCGTAACAAGTGCGGATCACGCCGATGGCAAAATTCGAAGGTCCGCATGGCTTAAGGCATGCCTGACTAGTTCTAAGTAAGATCGGTTAATATTTTGCCAGATTGTCCCATGGTACTGAGAGTTTTGCTGGAGTCTGCGGCAGTAATCCTCTAGCAGCAGCCCATGCGCACACCGCCATCCGGCGCCACGGGCGGCCCGAAAGCCTCCGCCGGAGCTGGAGCGCCGCCGAGAACGGCTATCCAACGGCGGACCGCGCCGAAGACTACCAGCAGTACTCCCGCGATGAAAATGGTCGTGAGAATGGAGTCCAGGTATCCGGTGAATTGCTGGCCGGTCTTGGAAGTCAGCGGCCAGAAGATATTCTTTACTGAGAGAACCCCGGCGGTCACCGTGGTCGCGCCGACGAAAACCATCGGAATGCCGGTCAATAGAGAGTACTTCGCCTTACCCATATTGATCAGAAATGTGGTCGACACGGCCAGCGCAATGGTGGCCAACAACTGGTTGCCAATGCCGAACAAGGGCCAGATGGTCGAGACTGTGCCGGTATAGATGAGGTAGCCCCAGCCGAGCACCACAAAGAAAGTGGCGATCAGGTTGCCAGGAACCCACGCCGTATTGGCGAAACTCCTGTGCACGCGCCCCAGGAGTTCCTGCATCACATAGCGGGCAACCCGCGTACCGGCGTCGATCGTGGTCAGTATGAACAGCGCCTCGAACATGATGGCATAGTGATACCAATAGGCCAGTAGTTTGTCCATGCCCGGAAGGCCGCGGAAGATCTGCGCCATGCCGATCGCCAGGGAGACGGCCCCGCCGGTGCGCCCTGCCAGCTTTTCGCCCACTTCACGCGAGAACAGGTCCAGATTCACGGTTGGCAGGCCCAGCTTTCCGAATTCCGCCGCGGTGCTGTTGATGGCGAAATAATCGCCCGGATACATTGACGTGGCCGCGATCAGCGCCAGCACCCCCACCAAGGATTCTGCCATCATGGCGCCGTAGCCGATAAATCGTGCGTCGGTCTCCTTGTCGAGCATCTTGGGCGTGGTACCGGAGGAGACCAGCGAATGGAAACCGGAAATCGCGCCGCAAGCGATGGTCACAAACAAGAAGGGGAAGAGCTTGCCCTTGATAATGGGCCCGCCGCCATGCACGAATTGGCTGAACGCCGGAAAACGGATGTCGGGATGCACCAACAATACCCCCGCCACCAACGCGGCGACGGTTCCCAATTTCACATAAGTGGACAGATAATCGCGCGGCGCCAGCAGTAGCCACACCGGCAGCACGGAGGCGATGAAGCCGTAGGCCGCCATAAGCAGCGTGATCTGGTGGGGCGAAAAAGTCAGCGCGCCGGCGGAGCTCGACTGCGCGAACATGCGGCCACCGATTACCGCGGCGATCAGCAATACTACGCCAAAGACGCTGGGGCCGGTAACGCTGATCCTGCCGCTGTGCCGCTTGAACATCCATATACCCATCGCCAGGGCGATGGGGATAGTCGCCCCGATGGTGAAGACGCCCCAAGGGCTATCGGCCAGCGCGTTGATCACCACAATACCCAGTCCGGCTAAAGACACCAGCAGGATGAAAAGCACCGCGATCATGGTGACCAGGCCGGCAAACGGGCTGACCTCGGTACGCGCGATATCCGCCAGCGAGCGGCCGCGGTGGCGCACCGATGCCACCAGCACCGTGAAATCCTGCACGCACCCGGCCAGGACCGCGCCCACCAGCAGCCAAAGCAAACCCGGGGCGTAACCGAACTGCGCGGCCAGCGTCGGGCCCACCAGCGGGCCAGCCCCGGCGATGGCCGCGAAGTGATGCCCGAACAGCACCCACTTGGGCGAGGCGATAAAGTTGTGGCCGTCCCGGAACTGGTGTGCGGGCGTCACCCGCCGGTCGTCCAGCGCCAGCGCCTTGGCGGCGATGAAGGCGCTGTAATACCGGTAAGCGATCGCGTAGACGCAAAGCGCGCCGATCAATATGGGGAAAGTGTTCATCTTCTCGTTGCCGCCTGCGCGTCCATTTTTTCATTAAATGATAACGCGGTTCGCTCCGCCGGCAACCGCCGAAAGCCTAGGCTGCGTCTGCATCGGACTATTGCCGGCCGTGGTTCAGGCCGATATTCTAAACGGAACCGCAGAGGATGAAGGGCTGGCGCTTCTCGCCTGCACGGTAAAGATAGCCGGAAAAGATTACGCAACGCGGCTGCCCGGGAAATGATGCCGACACACAACACATTTGAATTCAGCGGCATCCGATGCCAGCCAGAACTGGCACCTGGATTGCATCTGGGGAGCGCCTCAATCCCAAGATGGAAACCGGCTGCCACGCCGGCGACAGGGGCATTAACTTTTGGATGCTATCCATAAGTTTCCCATCGAGTAATTGACTGGCCACCTTCAACTGACGGAGTTGTAGTTAGGGGAGCGCCGACTAAGGGCCCCGCCTTTTAGCGCACTCATCCCAACGTGTGCCGCGAATGAAAGGAAGCCACTCATGCGTGCTCGAAACGGATCTTTGAGACTGCTCTGTACCTTCTTGCTGGCGTGCGGAGGTCTGCTCGCGCAGGCCCCTGTTTTGTTCTTCAGCGACATTACCAGCGGACCCAATACGGGAGGCGAGAATGGCAATGGCGCCTACGTGACGATCTACGGCAATTATTTTGGGGCGTCTCAGGGCACGTCTACCGCCGCGGCCGGTGGCGGCCCTATGGTGAACTGCCAGGCCTGGGGCGCCGCATGGCTCTGGTATCAGAAAATCACTTGCCAACTCGGCCCGAACGCCACCAGCGGCAGTCTCGTCGTTACCGTAAACGGCCAGCCCTCCAATGGGCTGCCGTTTGCCGTGGCGTCCGGCAACATCTATTTCGTCGCCACTTCCGGCAGCGACCGGAATACCGGCGCATTCGCCTCGCCATGGCGCACCTTACTGAAAGCGCGGAATACGATGCAGCCTGGCGATATTACCTATGCCATGAACGGCGTGGCGCAATCCACCGACGATGGCACTGGCTGGGACGCCGCGTTTCTGCTGTCCGGCGGCGGCCAGGGAGACTGGTGTTCGGCGGCCGGGAATCCGCGAGCGCTGGTGGCCTACCCGGGGGCCACCGTCACGATAGGTAATTCATCGGGATCGGGAGATCCCGATTTCGGTCTGCGAACCAGCGATTGTCAAGGGAACTGGGTGCTATCCGGGATCGGCTTCCGCGGCCAGTCTCCGGTACTGATCGGCGACAGCAACGGCGGAAGCGTGAACGGCTACCGCTTCGTCGGCAGCGATATCACATGCCCATATACTACCGGGTCGGGTGGGGGCGGATCGTGCTTTGAGACTTCCCAAGCCAGCTACATCGATTTCTACGGCAACCATGTCTACAATGCCGGAACGGCCAACGCCTCGGCGATGTTCCAGGGAGTCTATTTTTCCACCGACAGCAACGACGTCGACATGGGGTGGAACCTGGTAGAGAATGTGCATGGCTGCCGCGGCGTGCAAGTGCATTCCTCGCCGCTGGGCAGCGGCGGCCCGCAGGATCCGACGGGCCACGATCAATACGACATCTCGATCCATGACAATACCATCCACGACACCCAGTGCGATGGGCTTATTGTCGATACGGTCGATCCATCCCAAGGGCCTGTCACTATCTACAACAACGTTATTTATAACGCCGGAATCGGGCCTAACAATCCGGAAGCCACCGGCGGCTGGAACTGCATCAACATCCCCGGCAGCACGGAGAACGGTCCAGCCGGCAGCGGCGCCGTGGAGATCTTCAACAATACGCTGTTCGCATGCGGCACCTTCGCAAGCCCTCCCTACGGCAGCGACAACAACGCGATTGCGGAAAATGGCGATGAGACGCAGGGCGCGCCCGCCATCTACGTCCACATACGCAACAATTTGATAGATTCGGTGCCGACCACGCTTTTCCCGGGCGGCGTGCCCTATGTGGTGATCTGGGACCCGGTCACCGCCGAACCTTGCGGCAACCTACAGGTATGTCCATGGCTCTACGGAACCAACAATCTGATGTATGGCGCGGGCGCCCCGGCAGCCGACCTCACCCAGATCCTCGACTCGCTCAATGCGAACCCGCTGGTGGTCAGCACATCGATCCCCGATTTGCACCTTACGGCCGGCAGCCCGGCAAGCTTGGCGGGAGCCGTCATCGGCGCGATCGGCGTGTTTGGCGTCAACAATACGGGACGCGACCACGATGGACTCCAGCGTGGACTGCTGCCATCGATCGGAGCCTATGAGCTCGGCGGAGGTTCCGGAGGAAACCCGTCGGTTAGCATCAATCCGCCGCAAGCGAGCCTGCAAGCCGGGCAAGCTCAGCAGTTCAACGCCACGGTCAGCGGCGCCACCAACACCGCTGTCGCCTGGTCCATGAATCCCGTGTTTGGAACGCTTACCTCCGCGGGTCTGTACACGCCTCCGGCCAGTGTGCCAAGCCAGCAGACCATTGCCATCGCGGCTACCTTGATGGCCGACCCCGCTGCATCGGCTACGGCGACGGCCATCGTCAATCCGAATTCGGGTTCATTGGCTGTCAGTCCGGCCGTCGCCATTCTCGCCGCCAGTCAGTCCATCCAGTTCGCCGCGCGGTTCACTGGCGGCGGCAATGCCGCGGTGGTTTGGTCGATGTCTCCGGCCGTCGGGACGCTCTCGCTATCCGGCCTTTACACCGCGCCGGCCAGTATTGCGGCTACTCAGACCGTGACCGTCACGGCCACTTCCGTGGCGGATTCGGCACTGAGTGCAGCCGCGGAAATCACGCTGCCAACCGGCCAATACTCGGTTTCCTTTGCGAGCGCAGGCAGTACCTCCGTGAAGGTGACCTGGACCGCACCCGGCGGCCGGACCTCTAGCGACTGGATCGGTCTTTCGTCAATTGACGCTCCGGCCGACTGGTACACCTGGAGCCAGAGCACCGGCGGCGCCGCGTCGGGCAGCACAGTGGTGAATTTGCCTTCGTCTCCGGGGATCTGGGTGTTCCGCTACTATAGCGGGAGCAACTACGCGATCGCCGCTACCGGTGCGCCGCTCTCCGTGGGTGTGTCCGGTTTCAGCGTCAACGCTTCGCCGGGTACCGTAGCCCCAGGCGCTCCACTGACTGTCGCATGGACTGCTCCTCCAGGGCGCCCCGCCGGCGACTCCATTCAGTTTTTCCGGTTCGGAGTGAGCGACACAAGTCCATCCGCAGTCGAGAACGTCAGCGGTTCCAGCGGGACCTTCACCATCAATGCGCCGCGCGCCGCCGGCGAATACCAGTTCCGCTACCTGCTAGGCGGAGGCGGTTGGGTTACGGCGGTGGTGGGGCCGGCGATCACGGTGCAATGAATTGGAGCGGGCGGTTAGCCCCCCCCCCCAACTGCGGGTTCGCGGGCAGCTTGTAAGGCCTTGCCGATACCTCGGCCGGTCTTGGCGGTAACCAGTGGAATCGGCAGACCGCTGCACCGGATCACTCACCTGGTCTCGCAGGAGGTTGTCTTGGCCGTGCCGATGAGCAAAAGACCTACATATTTGTTTATGATTACGTAGGAGTGGCGGTGAGGGTGGGATTCGAACCCACGGAACCCGCAAAGGTTCAACGGTTTTCGAGACCGCCCGATTCAACCGCTCTCGCACCTCACCGTGTCGGGACTTTCCTGATTTTCCCACAACCCGCGTCGATTGTCACTATGCCTCTCACATTGGGCGCCATGCTCAATCATTCGTCGCTTCTTTCGTCCATGAGCGCCGCCTCCCACAAGGGGCGCTGGTTGTCCGGAAATACCGACAGATTGCGCTCCGCGGGATTCGCGGCGATGAGCCGAACAGTGCTTCAATGCCGCTTTCCCAGGCCCGCAGCTCGGTCTCCAGGGTGATCGCGTCACGGGTTCCGATCAACTGCCCCCACTCCATTCCGGGCTTGCGCAACAGCCATCTATCCGTCAGGTCCACCACCCGGTTGAGCCGCAACAGGATGGCAATCCCGCCCCTCGGCGCCGCCGTGAAATACCGCGCCATCTCGCGCCGCGCGGTTTCTCGCGAAAGCGAGGTGTACAGCGTTCCGAAATAGCTGCCAATGTTATAACGGGCCCCATGCTGAAACGAACGCCGCATCAAAGCTAGGTTGCCAGGGTACTGGCCGGACAAATGCTAGACGGTTCCCGAAAACTCGCTTGAGGATTACGGAAATATGCCCGTAAGTCGGCCATCAGGCTGGGATGCCCCATCTCATTCGCCCGATCGCTTCCAGCACTCGGTCGAGTCCGCCATCCTCGGCCATCAGGTCGACTGGCCAGCCATCATCCACGGCGGGCGCCGGATGCGTCAACCGGTAGATCTCGTTTTCCGCTGTGAACAAATCGATGAGATCGCGCCAGATGCGGCGGAGCTTCTCCTCGCCCCGCACCTCGGATGTTGTTCGCCTGATCTCAAGACATCTGGCGTCCCATCCGGGCAGAATCGTGTTGGGGCAGACCTCCAGGGCTGCGCGGGTCCTCCAGGACCCGCTCTTCCTTGCGTAAACCCCTACTGTCCGCAGGTCTGGAGACCCGTCGCAGGCGTGAAGCCCCACTTGGGCTGCAGCGCTCCCGTCTGCCGGAGTGAAGCGTTTCGCGACCGGCTTATGATACGCTAAGTCAGCACCACCCAATCGAGGAGCACTCCCGATGATCGTCGGCGTTCCCAAAGAAGTCAAAGATCATGAAACCCGCGTCGGACTGGTACCCAGCGGCGTGACGGCGCTGCGCGAGGCGGGCCACCAGGTGCTGGTCCAGTCCACCGCCGGCGCGGGCAGCGCGCTCACCGACGCCGAGTACATCGAGGCTGGAGCGGTCGTCCTGCCCACTGCGGCGGATGTCTGGCGCCGCGCCGATCTCATCGTCAAAGTCAAGGAGCCGCAGCCGGCGGAATACGAACATCTGCGTCCCGGCCTGATCCTGTTCACCTATCTGCATCTGGCGCCGCTGCCGGAGTTGACCAACCGCATGCTGGAGGCCAAGGTCAACGGTGTGGCGTATGAAACCATTCACGACGCCGACGGCTCGTTGCCGCTTCTCACCCCCATGAGCGAGGTGGCCGGGCGCATGTCGGTGCAAGTTGGCGCGCAGTATCTGGAAGCGCCCAATGGCGGGCGCGGCGTGCTGCTGGGCGGCGTACCTGGAGTAGCGCCGGCGAACTGCGTGATCATCGGCGGCGGCGTAGTCGGCACGAATGCGGCAAAAATCGCGCTGGGCATGGGCGCGCATGTCACCATGATCGATCGCAATCTCAACCGCCTGCGCCAACTGGACGACATCTTCGGCGGCCAGATCGTCACCCTGGCTTCCAACTTATACACCATCCGCGAGACGCTGAAGAGCGCGGATCTGGTGGTGGGCGCGGTGCTGATCCCCGGCGCATCCGCACCCAAGCTGGTGCGGCGCGAGATGATCGCCAGCATGAAGCGCGGCGCCGTGGTGGTGGACGTGGCCATCGACCAGGGCGGCTGCTTCGAAACCTCGCACGCCACCACCCACACGGAGCCTATCTATTTTGTCGATGGCGTGCTGCACTACTGCGTCTCCAACATGCCCGCCGCCGTGGCGCAGACCTCCACTTTCGCGCTGACCAACGCTACTTTCCCCTATCTGCTGGAACTGGCGAACAAGGGCCTGGAACGCGCCTGCACCGAACACCCCGGATTGCGCGAGGGTGTCAACACCTACAACGGCCACGTGACGCATGCCGCGGTAGCGGAATCGCAAGGCCGGCAGTATCGGGAACTGGCCGGTGTAGTATAGGAATTGAGCCATGCCAGCCAGCGCGCAGCAAATCGAAATTCCACCACAGCCTCTCACGGCGTTGACGGAAGAAGAGAAGCTCTTTCAAACCACCGTGCGCCAGTTCGCGCGTGAGCAGATCGGGCCCTACGTCCGCGAAATGGACGAAGCCGGCGTCTTCCGCAAGGACATTATCCGCCAGTTCTTCGAGCTCGGCCTGATGGGCATCGAAATCCCCGAAGAATACGGCGGCAGCGGCGGCAGCTTCTTCCAGTGCATTCTGGCGGTGGAGGAATTGTCCGCAGTGGACCCTTCCGCGGGAGTGATCGCCGACGTGCAGAATACCATCGTCAACAATGCGATTCTGCGCTGGGCCAACGCCGCGCAGAAGAAGAAGTACCTGCCGCGCCTGGCCACCGACACGGTCGCTTCCTATGCACTTTCCGAAGCCGGATCGGGATCGGACGCTTTCGCCCTTGCCACCCGCGCAGTGGACGCGGGCGACTGCTTTCTGCTGACCGGCCGCAAGCTCTGGATCACCAACGCCGCTGAATCCGGACTGTTCCTTCTCTTCGCCAACGCCGATCCGGACGCGGGGTACCGAGGCATCACCGCGTTTCTGATCGAGCGCGAGTTCCCCGGTTTCCAGGTCGGCAAGAAGGAAGACAAGCTGGGAATCCGCGCATCGTCCACGTGCGAGTTGATCCTCGACAACTGCCGCGTGCCGAAGGAGAACGTGATCGGCGCCGTGGGCAAGGGCTACAAGATCGCCATCGAGACGCTGAATGAAGGCCGCATCGCCATCGGCTCGCAAATGATTGGCCTGGCGCGCGGCGCGCTGGATTACGCCGTGGCCTATGCGCGGGAACGCAAGCAGTTCGGCAAAACCATAGGCGAGTTTCAAGGTGTACAATTTCAGCTGGCGGTGATGGCCACGGAAGTGGAGGCGGCCCGCCTGCTGGTGTACAACGCCGCACGATTGCGCGATGCCGGGCTGCCCTTCCAGACCGAAGCCGCCATGGCCAAGTACTACAGCTCGGAGATCGCCGAAAGAGTGGCTTCGAAGGCCATCGAAGTGCATGGCGGGGTGGGCATCACCAAGGATTACCCGGTGGAGAAGCTCTACCGGGACGCCAAGATCGGCAGGATTTACGAGGGCACCAGCAACATACAATTGCTGACCATTGCCAAGAAGCTGCTCGGCCGATAGAGAGCTTGTGGGGCAGGTTGGCAACCTGCGGGCCGATTGTCAATCGGCCCTTTTGCGCTTGGCAAGTCGGGAAACCGTCAAGTCTTGGCAAACGTCTTTTCGGGGAGGGGAGAATGCATCGATTCGCGCAAATGGCCGCGCAAATGGCAATGTTGCCGGCCCTATGTCTGCCCGTCTGGGCCCATCAGGCGAGTGACGACGCAAATAAGGCCGCGGCAACTCCGGTGGCCGCCACCACGGCCGCGCCGGATGTCAACCCGGATGAGATTATCCGCAAATTCGCCGCCAAGGAGAAGGAGTTCTCCGAAGCGCTCGAGAACTACGTCTACCGGCAAACCTCTAAGATTCTGGAGCTGGACGACTCCGGTGCGGCCGTAGGGAAATATGAGATGACCGCGGACATGACTTTTTCACCCGAGGGCAAGCGCGTGGAGCATGTGGTGCGCGCGCCTGTTTCCACACTGCAGAACCTCATCCTGACCGGCGAAGACCTGGAAGATCTCAAGAACACCCAGCCATTCACCTTGACCACCGACCAGCTTCCGCTGTACGACATCCGCTACCTGGGCAAACAAAACGCGGATGAAATTCCGTGCTATGTCTTCTCCGTAAAGCCCAAAAAGCTCACTCCCGGCAAGCGCTTCTTCGAGGGGCAGATTTGGGTGGACGATCGCGACTTCCAGATTGTCAAGACCTACGGCAAAGGCGTCGGCTACCAAAAGAAGAGCGACGACCAACAGTTCCCCAAGTTCGAAACGCTGCGCGAGCAGATCGATGGCAAGTATTGGTTTCCCACTTATACGCATGCCGACGATACGCTGCACTTCAAGGATCATCCGCAAAAAATCCGCATGCTGGTGACTTACAAAGACTACAAGAAGTTCTCGGGCAAATCTACGATTCAGTTCGGCGATGTGGTGGACGATAAGTCCAAGAATCCGCCCAAGCCGGCGCCGCAAAAACCCTAACCTGGCGACTGGTTAATCCCTAACAGACCGCAAACTAATTCATGCTGATAAAATATGCGCCGGTCTTTGATGCGGCCGACACAATATAGGGGGGGTTGGCGCCGTACGTAACCAGGGCAGCCGCGCCCTCCGGCGTGTCCGTAAAATCCGGACTTTGGTCCGGGTAAAGGTTTAGAAACCAGACCAACGGACTTCCGCCACCCGATATATTGGCAAGATTGAGCAGCACCAGATAACTTGCCGTATTGGAGGAGTTGTTATACGTGGTATTAAAGTAATCGGACTCGGAAATGAACATATAGGGCGTCGGTGTATTGCCCTCCGTGGTAACGCCGTAGATCGTGAACACTCCTCTCATCCAGTAATTCGTGTGTTCGGGGGGCGTCATTGCGCCATTGCCGGTCAGCAATGTACTGACGTTGAGATACTCGATCAAGTCCCCGCTTGTGCCATCTCGGTGATAGATATTCGGGTCGTCTTTAACCTGATGCCAGAATCCGCCTTCCGAGCGCGGATCCTGCGCGAAGTTGCACGTAATCGGTTCCGTGGTTCCAAGGTATTGATAGAACATAAGTGTGGGGGAATCTCCGACGGCCGCCGCCGTGTCCTCGATCCCGAAGACTGTCGTCTGAGTCGTTGTTCCATAGCCGGCGCCGTCGAAGTAAATGTTGTCGCCGATGCACAATGGCGATGCACCGGAAGGCCCGATGAAAGTGAATGGCGTGCTCCAGACAGGCATGATCGGGTTGCTGGCGTTCGTGGTGTCGATCTCAAGCGCCCACAGCGCTCCTTGCGTCGAATCGGTGTTGAGTTGGGTCGATACGTAGACCCGATGCGGGTGGGTTCCGTTGTTGACACACGGCGTATTGACGGTTTCATAGAACGAGCTGCCCGGTCCCGCCAAGACCAGACTGGCCTTCAACTCCTCCCCGCCGCCGCCGGTGGCGGTGTATACTGCGATGGGCGTAGACGTGATAGTAGTGCTGCCCGAGACGAGCCTGGTAGCGCTTACGAGCGATCCCGCGGGCGTTGTGACCAATGAGACTGGTGGACCGCTCCCTAAAGGCGGACTCACGGTCCATGCCTTTGTGCCATCGCTGTTGTACTTGATAATGTTGACGTCGTCGCCGATCACTACGCTCCCATCCGATTGGATCAGTGGCGCGCTGCCCCAGGTATTGCTATCGAGATCGGCGGGCGCGGATTTCCATGCGACGCTTCCATCGGCGTTGTAATATACTAGCGCACTAGGATACGCCGTCGACGTCTTGTACGAACACGCTGCATAGGTTCCGTTGGAAACACACCCCAGCCCCGCCCCAACTCCAGCGCTGGACTCCGTAACCTGGAAAGCTGGAGTATAGTGGGTCAAGTCATAGATAAACGTTGACGACACGCTGACGAAATCGCTCATCTGATCGTCGCAATGCGCCATGGAGCACCAACCTGAGGCCGGTTGCACTTGCGCCGGCAGCGTCGCGGCCACGAATAAAAGCGGTATGGCCCTCAGTCCGGACGCTCGATTCCAACTAACTTGCAGTTTCGGGAACAGTAACATCTGGAATCTCCTTTGTTGGGAATATACTCCAAAAGCGCGGCATGGGCAAGGATATTTTGTGGCGCCCGATGATCTTGTGTACAGAACCTTACACCCTCGGATGGAGTAATGAAAGTAACCCGAACGTGGTGCACGCCGACCCTGTGCGCGCTCGGACTGCGGGCGGAGGTCGTATTGGACGAAACTCCACTAGCGGCCGATTTTCGCCGCTGCCGCAACGGAGCGGTCGCGCGACCTGGCGGCCGCCGTCGCCGCAAGTTTCCAACGCGCCGCGCAGTCCTCTCAATAACGCGATTATTATGGAATTGTGAAAACCGCGCTGGTCCTTTCCGCCGGAGGCATGTTCGGCGCTTATCAGGCAGGTGTCTGGAAAGCCCTCCAGCCCGCCTTCCAGCCTGATGTCGTGATCGGCTGCTCTGTAGGCTCCATCAACGGCTGGGCCATTGCCGCGGGTATCCCGGCCGATGAACTGATCCGCACCTGGCTCGACCCGCGTTGCGCGGCGCTTATGGCCCCGGGCGCGCCATGGCGTCCATGGCGCGCCATATTCGACCCCGGCCCGCTCTCGAAAACGATCCGGGAACTCGCTTCCACTTACACTCCGCGCGTGCCGCTTGCGGTCGCTGTGACCCGGCTGCCGCAAATGCGGATCGAGATCGTCCAGCCGCCTGACCTCACTTGGCGGCATCTCTTGGCCTCCTGCGCGGTGCCCGTCGGATATCCGCCGGTGCGTATCGATGGCCGACTCTATTGCGATGGCGGCCTGCTCGACGTCATGCCGGTGTGGGCGTCCGCGCGGTTTGGCGTGGACTGTGCGATCGCCGTCAACGTCCTGCCCCACATGCCATTGAACGCCATGCGCGCGGCCGTGCGGATGGTGCGGCTGCTGGCCCCGCGCGCGCCGCAAGTGACTGGCATAGAGGTGCTCCGCCTAGGCCCCCGGCGAACGCTCGGCACGCTCCACGATGCCATGTCCTGGGACCCGGGGAACATGCGGCGCTGGATCGATCGCGGACAGGCCGACGCCGAGGCCCTTATCCGCAGTCCACAATTTGCGCCAATCGCAGCCAACGCCGGCCGTTTCGTTTAAAATAGGCTATTCTATGCGCATGTATCGGGTCTACCGCATGAAGGATGCGCCGCGCCAGCAGTTCCGCTGGGCGCCGCACGTAGCCGGCGCCGCCGGCGTCAAGGCCAGGGATTATGAGCCCGAAGGCGAAGTCCAGGCCGATAGCGAGTACGATGCCTGGATCCGTTTGCGCGCTTCCGAGCGCCCGCTGGCCGTCGGCGATTTGCTCGAAAGCGACGGCGGCGCGTTGCGCATTTGCAAGTACGTGGGATTCGAATCGGCGAGCTGGGTTATCCCGGAAGCCAAATCCGCGCCGCAAGCTCCGCTTGAGCTGCCGGCGCAGACGGTGCAGTTCTAAGAAGGAGGCGCATGCGGGAACCGCGCTTAGGCGATATCATCGACGACTATTGCGTCAAGTGCAAGCGCATTATGAACCACGCGGTGGTTTCCTTGCTCAACGGCGAGCCCGCCAAGGTGCGCTGCCGGACGTGCCACAACGATCACGACTACCGGCACGAGCAGCCGCCTCCGCCGAAAGTGGACACGCGCAAACAGGCCTTGTTCAACCAGGTGCTGGCCAAAGTCGCGCCCGGTACCCCAGCCGTTGCCGAGGTGCCTGAGTCTTTCCTGGAGGACACCGCGGACGATCTCCTCGCCGAAGAGGAACCTGTCGAGGAGATTGCCGTCGAAGAAGCCCTCGCCGAAGAAGCGCCCGAAGAAGCCCCGCCCATTCGAGAAGCAAGGCCGGCGGCCGTGGAAAAGGCCAAGGTCAGGCAGCCCAAACCCATTCTTAAAACCGTTTCCAAAACGAACGCAGGCCCAAAGACCACCGTTAGAGCCAACGTCAAGGCCGGCGCCAAGATCGCCTCCAAGGCCGACTCCAAGTCCAACACCAAGGCCGCGGTCGGCGCCAGGGGCCGCAAGTAGCGTGTGGTGTGGTTTTGGTTTTTCGCCGGACCCGCACTGCTGCTCGCGTTCCTGTCGCTCCGCGGTGAGCGGAAGCGGGCCGCTTACATAGCCGGGAGACTTGCGGACGCTTCGCCCCAGGTCTTGGCGGCCAGTTTGCCGCCCGCCACCGTCATCGTTCCCGTCAAAGGCGACGACCCTGGCCTGCGCGAAAATCTGGCCGTGCTGGCCAAGCAGGATTACCCCGATTATGAATTGATCGTGGTCGCCCATCGCGCGGCCGATATACCCGCCGGCGTGCTTCCCGCCCGCGTTCAGGTGGTGCTGTCCCATGCGTGGGAGCCCGGCACTGGCGAGAAGGTGCTGAATCTGCGCACCGCCGTACGTTTCGCCCGCAAGGACTCGGTGCTATTGGCATTCGCGGATTCCGATGGACGCGTTTCACCAACCTGGCTGCGCGCGCTGGCCGGCCCCCTGGCCTCGCCCCTGCCGGATGCGCAAGTGGGCGCCAGCACCGGCTATCGCTGGTACGCGCCCGAGCCGCCCGATTTCTGGTCGCTGATGCGTAGCGTGTGGGATGCCGTGATCGCCGGAACCTTCGGGCCTGGCTCGAACGCCTTCGCCTGGGGCGGATCGATGGCCATCCGCCTCGAAACATTTTATGCCATTCGCGTTCCCGACTTCTGGCGGGACACCGTCAGCGACGACTATGCGCTGAGCGACGCCGTACGCCGCGCCGGTTTGCGGATCGTCTTCGCCCCGGGCGCCATGGCCGTCTCCGCCGGCCGCACCAGTGGCCGTGAATTCCTGGCCTGGGCGCGCCGCCAACTCACCATCACGCGGGTCTATCGGCCGCAGCTCTGGTGGACCGCGCTCGTGGCGCACATCTTCTATTGCGGCGGCATGGCGGCCGCGATTCTGGCTTCAATTCACGGCAGCCGCGCCGCCGAGTGGGTGCTTCTCGCGCAACTTTCGCCGGGCATGTTGAAAGGCGCCAATCGCGCCACGCTGGCCAAGGCCGAGTTGCCCCAATACAAAGCCTGGTTTGACCGGCACGCCTGGGTGCATACGCTGTGGGTACCGCTGGCTACTTGGATCTGGCTGATCGCGCTGCTCGCCTCGGCATGCGGCAACCGCATCGAGTGGCGCGGCAATCGCTATCGCTTGAAGACCGCCCCTCCACCCGTCTGAAGGCGGGGCAGCGCCGTGCGCTGCGGCCAGCCTCCCGGGCCGGCCTCCACGCGCCAACTACCGCAGCTCTAGCGGCGTCAAGGCCCCATCCTTGTTCACCCCAGCCGAATCGGCCGCGGGCTTCCCTTCACAGGCACGCTCACCTCCACCCAAAGCTCCTCGCCCGGCGCGTCCGTTCCAACACCCAGCCGCTGCCCAGAAACAGAAGGCCGCTCCCGATCGGTCTCGCGGAACGGCCCAGCTTGTCCATGACATTCAAGTAGTAAGATGCCAACACCGCGATCGCCAGGCTAGCCACCCCGCCGCGCCGATCGCGCACAATCGCGCACCAGCCGAACATCGCAAGGGATACATCCGGCCCGCGGCGGTCGCGGCC
>DATNMW010000077.1:0-21178 GCA_035602155.1 Bryobacteraceae bacterium
CTGGCGTAGGCGTATTCGCGCTACGGGGCGGCCGTCTGGAATGGCGGGCGGTCGGGACGGGCGTGTCCAGCGTGACGCGCGTGCAGGTTACCCAGGGACTGGCGGAAGGCGACGAAGTGGCGCTGCCGACGGAATTGACGCTGCACAACGGGGAAACGGTTGTGGCGCTCCGGCAATAAGTAACCCGCAGCCTATCTGTCCCATCATATACTAAGATTTGACGCGAGACTTACTCTACGCGCTGCGCGGCTTTCGGACCAACCCCACATTCACCGCGGTGGCCGTCGCTTCCCTAGCTTTGGGAATTGGCCTGAATACAGCCATTTTCAACTTAGTAAGCGCCGTACTGCTGCAGCCGCTGCCGGTGCGCGATCCGGCGCGGCTGATGTCGGTATTCACGTTGGACCGCATTAATCCGGGGTTGTTGTATTGCTCCTATCCTAATTACAAGGATTATCGCGACCGCAATACGGTTTTCTCCGGGCTTGCGCTGTATACTCCGATCCAGGCGACGCTCACGGGAGAAAGCCAGCGCGGCGATGTGCCAGGGCAGATTGTATCCGGGAATTACTTCGACGTGCTGGGAGTCAAGCCCGCCCTGGGGCGCACGTTCCTTCCCGAGGAAGACCGCGTCCCCGGCGCGCAAGCGGTGGCGGTAATCGGTTATGCCTTCTGGACGCGCCGGTTCGGCGGCAGCCGCAGCGCCATTGGCGCAACCATAGATCTGAACAACCGCCGGTTTACGATTATAGGAGTGGCGCCCAAAGATTTTCACGGCGCCAACGCGCTGGTGAACACGGACCTGTGGGTGCCGATCATGATGTACCCGCAGATGTTTTCCATGGCGGACTGGATCGATCATCGCAAGGCCTTATTGTTTCCGGTCGTCGGCAGGTTGAAGGACGGCGTCAGCCGCCAACAGGCGCAAGACAATATGCAGACGTTGACCGCGCAACTGGCGCGCGAATACCCGGATGAGAACGCAGGCCGCACGGTGACCCTGCTGCCGCTCACCGAATCCGTCATTCAACCCAATTCGCGCGCCGGTTTCATGCTGGTGGGAGGCGTGTCCCTGGGAGCCAGCGGACTGGTGTTGCTGATTGCCTGCGCCAACGTTGCCAACCTGCTGTTGGTGCGCGCCGCCGGACGGCGAAAAGAAGTGGCGCTGCGCCTGGCGCTGGGTGCGAGCCGCGGGCGATTGATCCGGCAACTGCTTACCGAGAGCGCGCTGCTATCCATCGCCGGCGTCGCGGCGGCGCTGGCGCTGGGTCGCTGGGGGCGAGACCTGCTGTGGACCTTCCGGCCGCCCTGGATGTTAAGCGGGGATGCCGCTCTCCGTCTCGACGGGCGGGTGTTGGCCTTTACGCTGCTGATTGCCGTGCTGGGCACGCTGGTCTTCGGATTGGCGCCGGCCTGGAACTCCACGCATACCGACCTGGCGACCGAGTTGCGGGAACGCCGCAGCCCTTGGACACGCGCGGGCCACCGCCTCAACCTGCGCAGCTTGCTGGTGATGGTGCAGGTCGCGCTCTCCGTGGCCGCGCTTACCGGTGCCGGGTTATTCCTGCGCAGCTTGCGCAACGCGCAAGCGGTCGACCCCGGATTCGACGCCGCGCACATGGCCACCGTCGCACTAGACGTAAAGCCGCGCCGCTTCACCGCGGGGGAGGGGCTAGAGTTTTACGCGCGAGTTTTGGCGCGCGCAGGCAGCTTGCCCGGAGTGGCGGCCGCGACGCTAGGCTTCAACGCTCCGTTCACCGCATACCGGGCGCGCAGCATTTCCGTAGAAGGGCGGCAGACCGGCACAGGGCCCGGCGCAGTGGCGCCGATCGATCTGGTCGAGCCGGGATATTTTCAGACGCTGCGTATCCCGCTGCTGCGCGGCCGTGCATTCTCCAGCGGCGATTCGGAGAGCGCTCCGCGCGTGGCGGTGGTGAACGAAACCATGGCGCGGCATTTCTGGAGCGGAAAGACTCCCATTGGAGCGCGCATACGCTTCTTCGGCGAAAGTACACCGGTCGAGATCGTCGGTGTGGTGAAGGACAGCGTTAGCGGGAGCTTGGGAGAACCGGCCCGGCTAATGGTTTATCTGTGCCTGCGGCAATACTATTCACCCGCCGTCACCTTGTGGGTGCGCACTACGGGCGAGCCGGAAGCGGTGCTGGGGGCGCTGCGGCGCGAGGTGCAGAGCCTGGATCGCGACGTGTTGCTGTCGGACATCCAGACCGCGATGCAGGTGAGCCGCGAGTCGTTGTGGGCGCCGCGTCTGGGCGCAGTGCTGTTCACGGCCTTCGGCGCTCTGGCCGGGCTGCTCACCGTAGTGGGACTATACGGAGTCGTCTCGTACTCGGTGGGACAGCGCACCCGCGAGCTTGGAATCCGTATGGCGTTGGGTGCGCAACCCAGCGCCGTGTTGCGGCAGGTCCTGGCGGAAGGGATGATTCTGGTGTTCTGGGGATTGGTGCTGGGGCTGATCGCGACCGTCACGATTTCAGGGGTGCTCAATAGCCTGTTGTTCGGCGTGCGCGCCCGCGATCCGCTGACGCTGGGCATGGTGGTGGCGGTTCTGTTAGGGACGGCGCTGGCTGCGTGTTGGGCGCCGGCCATGCGCGCCACGCGCATCGACCCGATGGTGGCACTGCGGGACGAGTGACGCAAGAGACAGAATCCGTCTCCTGTTTTCAGCCCATCAACGCGCCGGCCCGCACCAGCGCCCGCACGACCTCTTCCTTCGAAAGCGACGTGCTGATGAAAAGCTCCTGCCGCGCGCCGGCGCTCAACGCGATGGCCTTCCAGCCATTCTGCACCGGCACGGTGATGCGAACCTTCACCGGGCCGCGTGCGTCGCGCACCGGCCGGATCACGCCGGGGATAATCGACCGGATTTCCGGAGTTTCCGCCAGCACGCGCACCAGGATCTCGCGGACGCCATCGATGATACTATGCTCGATCTTGAGCCGGTCCTTGGCGGTACGCAGGCGCATCGCGGCCGGCCTTAATGTGCGCCGCGCTCCGGCGGCAGGTATCGCTCGGTAACGTTGGTATCGAACCGCCCCCCTGGGAAATCGGCGACGGCCAGGATGCGCTGGTGCAGCCGAATGAAGGTATGAATGCCCTCCAGTACGAACATCTCCAGCGCGCGCAGCAGGCGGTGAATAGCGTCGGCACGGTCGCCGCCAGGCACGACCCGCTTGGCGGCCGGCGAATCGCGATACGGCGCGATCGCGGTGTTCGCCGTGGTATCCACGCGCGCGCCAATGCCGCCCGGAACGTGAAACCCCGGAATACGGCCGGACAACGGCGTAAACGTCAGCGGGTTCTCCGCGTGAATGGCAACCAACGGAAGGGATTGTATCACGACGCGTCGCTGGAAGCGGTCGCATCTCAGTCGCAGTGCTGCATGTTTCGCAAGCCGGCATTCGCAAGCCGGCCGGTTGCGTTTCTCTGCGAATCCTCGTATAGTGACTACCCGATGACTCAAGCGCTTCCCTGATCGCCCTTGTCGCTCTGGCTGGCGGAGTACGGTCCCTACGAGCCCAGTCCGCCGCTCCAAGGCGATGCCACGGTCGATGTGGCCATCGTGGGCGGCGGTTTTACCTGCATAGCCACCGCCCACACCCTGCTGCAGGAACAACCGGGCTTGCGCGTGGCCGTCCTTGAACACGAATACGTGGGCTACGGCGCGAGCGGCCGCAATGGCTCCTTCTCCATGACCGTGGCGGGTCTCGGCATTGGGCCGACGGCCATGCTCAAGGGCAAGCCGTTCGCGCGCGAGGCGCACGCCTACATGGAGCGCGCCGTCGATGGCCTCGAATCCCTTATCCGCGACAACCAGCTTCAATGCGACTATATCCGTCCGGGATTTCTGCGCATGGCCACCACTCCGGGCTACGTCAAACGCATCCGCCACGATATCGACCTGGCGCATCGACTGGGCATTCGAGGCATCGAGTGGCTGGATCGCGAAGCCGCACGCGCCAAGGTGGTTCAGCCTGCGAACGCCGGGCGGCGCGGTCACCGCGGATAAGATGGTCCTGGCTACCAATGCCTACTCGCATCTGATTCCAGCGTTGAAGAACCGGCAAGCGCCAGCCTGGACCTACATGATCGCCACCGAGCCTTTCAGCGACCGGCACTTCGCCCAGATCCGCTGGCAGGAGCGCAACGGCGCGGAGGACGCGCGCAACCTAATTCACTACTACCGCATCACGCCGGACAATCGCCTGGCCATGGGAGGCGGGCCGGTAGGCCTCAGCTCCGGCGCGAACATGGATGTGGATTCGAGCGAATCCGCGTGGCGCCACCTGGGACGGCACACCCGCCTGCTTTTCCCCGCGCTGCGGGATGTGAAGATCACGCATCGCTGGGGCGGCCCGTTTTCCGTGACGCTGGATCTCACGCCGGCGCTGGGCTACCTGGGCGACCGGCGCGCGGTCTACAGCCTCGGCTGCATGGGCCACGGCGTCTCTACCACGCACCAGAACGCGATTACGCTGGCGGACCTGTTGCGGAACGCCAGAGCGAAAACACCGCGGGCCCGTTCGTCAACCGGCGGGTAATCCCGTGGCCGCCCGAGCCATTGCGCAGCGCGGCGGCGCATGCCATCCGGGCCTACTTGCGCCTGGAGGACTGGGCCTATGAGCGAAAGATGCCGCGAAGTTAGCCACCGGCCGGCCGCGAAATCCGGAATGCTACAATCGAGGTTTGCACCGCCTTAACGATCAGCGAGCCGGGCAAAGATGTGTCCCGTTGAGTCGGGACGGCGCCCGCAGGAGTGCGTGCGCCGCGTTCCTCTTGCTGGTCGTGCCGCTGGCGGGATGCACGTTGGGTCTCGGCAAGCGAACGGCTGTGGCGACGCCGCCCGCGCCTGCGGCCGTCCCGCCGCCCGCTCCGGAACCGCCGCTTTCCATTCCGCAAACAGCCGTCACGCTGCCCGACCCACAACCGCTCAATCCGGATGCCATCCCCAAGGTGCAGACTGCCCAACAGGTTCCCGCGCCCGGGAAAGCGGAGGCGCCGCCGGTGCCGCGCACCGCACGCCGCAGCGCCGCGGCCCCGCCGAAGCCGGAGCCGGAGCCTGAAGCCGACACCCCGCCCGCTCCCGCCCAGCCGGAGCAGGCGCCGATCCAGCCGATCTTGAGCGGCGACGAACAAAAACGGATTCAAAATGCCATCGACGCGCGGAAAAAGGAAATCGCCGAGAAGCTGGTCCGCGCCAAAGGACATTTATCGGAGCACGATCAATCTCTGGTGGACCGCATCCATTCTTTCCTGTCGCAATGCGAGGACGCCGCACAGCGCAGCGACTTATCGCAAGCGGACGCCCTGTCGGAGCGCGCCTTGATTCTGGCCCGGGAACTCCAGGTTGAATAACGAATTCGACCAGCGCCGCCGCTTGATCGGCACCGGCTTGGAGAATCGCGAGTTGGACGCCATGCTGGTCACCTCGCCGGCAAGTGTCCGCTATCTGACGGGATTCACCGGCAGTAACGGAGCCGTTCTGGCGCTGCCCGGCGAGGCCATCTTCTTCACCGATCCGCGTTATGCCATTCAATCCGGCCGCGAAGTCTCGTGCCGGACGCTGGTTGCGAAGGGGCCCATTCTGCCGGCAGCGGCGGCCCTCGCGGCGGGCAAGCATATCCGGCGGCTGGGCTTCGAGCGCGCGCATTTGTCGTACGACGGCTTCGACCTTCTGCGCGCCAACATGCCTGTGAACACCTCGCTTGAGCCGGTAAGCGGCTGGCTGGAAGCCCACCGCATGTTGAAATCGGACACCGAAATCGAGCTGATCCGCCGCTCCGTCGAGACCAACTCCAAGGCGTTCGAGCGGGCTGTGCGCGGCGCCCGTCCGGGCATGCGCGAGCGGGATCTGGCCGCCGAAATCGATTACCAAATGCGCCGGCTGGGCGCGGAGAAGCCCTCCTTTGAAACCATCGTAGCCGCCGGTGAGCGATCGGCGCTGCCGCACGCACACCCCACCGGCGCGGTTTTCAAGACGCGCCAACCGGTGCTCATCGATATGGGCGCGTTCCAGGAGGGCTACGCCAGCGACATGACCCGCATGCTCTTCCTGGGCGCGCCCAGCGCGCGCCTGAGACGCTTATACCGCGCCGTGCTGGAGGCGCAATTAGCCGCCATCGACGCCATACGCCCGGGCGTGACTGCCGCTCGCGTGGACCGCGCGGCACGAGACGTTCTGAAGGCCTACAAGCTGGATCGCGCGTTCGTGCATTCCACCGGCCACGGCCTGGGACTCGAGATCCATGAACTGCCGCGCATCGGGAAGAAGGACAAAACACCGCTTGCGGCGGGCATGGCGATCACCATAGAGCCCGGCGTTTATCTGGAAGGGGTGGGGGGTATCCGGATCGAGGATACCGTGGTGGTGACTCCGGCAGGCTGCGAGGTTTTGACGCCCACCGGCAAAGAACTGCGGGTGTTATAACCCGGGGGCTTCATCGCTTATGCACGTCGTTAGCCAGATCTTTTGATCGTGTGCTCGTCGTATTTCGGCGTAGTCCGCTCGCTCGATGTCGCGAAGACCCTCCTCGGCAGCCTTCTGCAACTCTTGACGCTCAACGCTCGTTTTGATCGAGGAGCCGTTCCACCGCCTCCCCCACCAGCCTTTCAGGACTTGCAAGTCTCCACGCACGACCCTTGATCGAACCGGTTCTTCAAGTTCTCGTGGCAGCTCGATTGTCATCCGAGTGGACCTCGGCTTCCGATTCCACCAATCTGATCGTGTGGTTGGCCCGACAATCATCGCACCCCGCCTTGACCCGGCCCAGCAGAGTGCCTGCGTCTCTCTGCTAAGCTAGTCGGTTGCCATGACCGTAGACGAAATCCGCGAGCTAATCAACCTCGCCACCGAAACAGGCATTGACGAACTGGAAGTGGAGCGCGGGGATAACCGCGTTCGCATTCGCCGTTCGGTGGCCGGGCATCAGGGACTGGTATTGGCGCAGCCCGCCGCACAGCCCAGGTTGGAAGCGCATTCCGCGCCCGCCAGTTCTCCGCCGCCCCCCAAAGAGCCGCCTAAGGAACCCGGCGCCGACCCGGGCCTGCTGCTGGTCCGCTCCCCCATCGTGGGCACGTTTTACGACGCCTCCGCGCCCGGCACGCCTCCCTTTGTGCGCGTGGGCGAGCGCGTGCAGCCCGGCAAGGTCTTGTGCATCATCGAGTCCATGAAGCTCATGAACGAGATCGAGGCGGAGGTTTCCGGGATCGTCGAAAGCAAGCTGGTGATGAACGGACAACCCGTAGAGTACGGGGAGGCGCTGTTTGCCATCCGCGCCAATTAAGAAAATCCTGATAGCCAATCGCGGGGAAATTGCCTTGCGTATCGTGTGTGCCTGCAAGGAACTGGGCATCCACACGGTGGCGGTCTACTCGGAGCCCGACCGCCACAGCCTGCATGTGCGCTTCGCCGACGAAGCCGTCTGCATCGGTCCGGCCAAGAGTTCGCGCAGCTATCTGGATATCCCCTCGATCGTCAGCGCCGCCGAGATCACGGGCGCCGACGCCATCCACCCCGGCTACGGGTTCCTGAGTGAGAACGCCGGCTTCGCGGAGGTGTGCGAAGTCTCCGGGCTGAAATTCATCGGGCCGCGCCCGGATGTGATCCGCCTGATGGGCGTGAAGGAACGCGCGCGCGCATTTATGCGCGAGGCGGGCGTGCCCATTCTGCCCGGCTCGCCCGGTATTATGAAGACCGCGGAAGAAGCCATCCAGGTGGCGGGCGAGATCGGCTTTCCGGTAATCGTGAAAGCTTCGGCGGGCGGCGGCGGACGGGGCATGCGCATCGTGAACGAGGCGTCCGAGCTGGAGCCGCTGTTCAACTCGGCGCAGCAGGAAGCGGGTGCGGCGTTCGGGTGTGCCGACGTTTACGTGGAGAAATACGTCCGCGCGCCGCGGCACATCGAATTTCAGGTGCTGGCGGACGAGCGCGGGCGCGTGGAGATCCTGGGCGAGCGCGAGTGCAGCATCCAGCGCCGGCATCAGAAGCTGCTGGAGGAGTCGCCGTCGCCGGTCATGCGGCCGGAACTGCGCGCGTCCATGGCCGCGACGTTGAAGGAAGCGCTGGCGGCAGCCGGATACACCAACGCGGGCACTGTCGAGTTCCTCATGGATGAAAGCGGCCAGTTGTACTTCATGGAAGTGAACGCGCGCATTCAGGTGGAGCACCCGGTGACCGAATTCGTGACCGGCATCGACCTGGTGAAGAGCCAGATCCGCATCGCCATGGGCGAGCCTCTGGACGAAGTGATCGCGCTGCCGGTGGAACTGCGCGGGCACGCCATCGAGTGCCGCATTAACGCGGAGAATCCGGTGACCTTTACGCCGTCGCCAGGCCGCATCACGGGGTTCCACGCCCCGGGCGGTATTGGGGTGCGCGTGGATACCATGGCGCACACAGACTGCGTGATCACGCCGTATTACGATTCGCTGGTGGCCAAGCTGATCGTATATGGCGGCGACCGCGCCGAGGCCATCCACCGCATGCTGCGCGCGCTGGAGATGTTCGTGGTGGAGGGCATTCATACCTCCATTCCGCTGCACCAGCGTATCCTGGCCGACGCCGATTTCCAGGCGGGGCGGTTCGATACGAACTTCATCAAGCGATTCATGCCACCGGAGCGTGGCGCGCACTAAGGCGATCTTCAAGGTAGCTTGCGCCACAGGGACCCGAAAAGATTGTAGACTGGTGTTTCTATGTTCCATTCGAAAGTCTTTGCTTTTGGCGTAGCCTTCGGGATCGCCTGTTCAGCCATGGTTGCGGCGCCCAAGAAGGGGGACCCCGACAAGGGAAAAGAAGTGTTCCAGCAGTGCACCCCCTGCCACAACGCCGATAGTACGGAAAAGAAAATGGGGCCGGGGCTAAAGGGTCTCTTCGCCAAGGACAAGTTGAACAACGGCAAGAAGGTCAGCGAAGAGAACGTGCGGGCCCAGATAGACGAAGGCGGTAACGGCATGCCCGCCTACAAAGAGATGCTGGGCGACGACGAAAAGACCGACCTTATCGCTTACCTGAAGACGCTGTAGGCCGGATGGTATCCTGCGCGCCGCCCAGCCAGAGGGTGCGCCTGGAATCGGTGCAAGCCGGGCCGAGTAACAATCGGCCAGCAGGGTGCCGACCTGCCCCACAAGCTGCCGAAAGCCCTAGAATGCCCCACGTCGCAAGTTCCGTCGAGCACGTTCCGCACTCCCGCATCCGCGAGTTGGCGGAAATCGCCATGTCTATGGAGGGCGTGCTGCGGCTGTATTTCGGCGAATCGAATCTGCCCACGCCGGACTCTATCAAGCGCGCCGCAATCGACGCACTGGCGGATGGCTACACGTTCTATACCGAGAATGCCGGGCTGCCTTCGTTGCGCCGCGCCATCGCCCGGCAATATGGCGAGTTGCACAGCGTGGAGTTGGACCCAGGCACGGAAATCGTGGTCACGGCATCGGGCGTGCAGGCCCTGAACGTCGGCATCCGCGCGGTGTTGGATCCAGGCGACGAGGCGCTGGTGCTGACGCCCGCTTGGCCCAATGGCTCGTCCAACGTGGCCATGGCCAACGCGGTTGCGCGGGAAATCCCGCATCCCCTTTGCGGCGAGCGCTACGGCATCGACTTCGACGCGCTGGAGGCGGCTATTACGCTGCGGACCCGCCTGCTGCTGTATACCTCGCCATCCAATCCGTTGGGATGGGTGGCCACCGACGAAGAACAGCGTCGCCTGCTGGATTTCTCCCGCCGGCACGGACTCTGGCTGATGGCCGATGAAGTCTACGACCGGCTCTATTATGCGGGCGGCCCGCTGGGGACGCCGGTGCCGTCCATCCTGCGGAAGGCCACTCGCGACGACGCGGTGATGGTGGTGCAGTCGTTCTCGAAAACCTACTGTATGACCGGTTGGCGCGTAGGCTGGCTGGTGGCGCGCCGCGATCTGGCGCACAAGGCTACACAGTTGAACGAGTTCATCGTTTCGCATGCGCCCAGCTTCGCGCAGAAGGCGGCCGAGACGGCCTTGGCGCAGGGCGAAGGGGAGTTGGCCGGCATGTTGGAGCGCTTGAAACAAAATCGCGACCTGTGCCTGAACGCGATCGGCGCCATGCCAGGCGTAACAGTGCCCAAACCGGACGGGGCCTTCTACCTCTTTCCCAAAATCGAGGGTCTGACGGACTCATTCGGTTTCTGCAGGAAGTTGCTGGAAGAATGCAGGGTCGGACTGGCGCCCGGCGTGGCGTTCGGCGCCGGAGGGGAAGGGTCCGTGCGCATTTGTTACGCCGCGGGACGGGAGATCCTGGAGCCTGCCATGGAGCGCCTGGGCAGGTTCTTGGGGAGGAGCCTTTAGAGTGGGACGCCTTTTGTAACCCATTATATTCTGCTGCCGCGTCCCCTCCCCTGTCAGCCCGGTTTGGCCCGGTTTCGCTCGGCGCGAACACGCTTCTTCCAATCGTCCTGGTTGGCGACGAACTCCAGAATGGCTGCATCCACAGGCTCGCCCCTGAACGCTTTCAGCGTCTCGCCAAGCCGTACATGGACGTCTTACGGCCCATCGCTCCGCGGTCTCGCCTCCCCACTCGCGCGGGATTTTGTGATCGACGACAAGCACGATTCGGTCGGGATCCTGGATAGCGGACGTTCAGTGCAGATGGCACATTGAGACGTCGCCGGACGCGAGATTCTGGAGCCTGCCATGGAGCGCTTGGGCAGGTTTCTTCACTCTGCCCTCTAAATCCAAATCGCGCCCCCCTCTCGTATACCTGCTGAAGTCAACTTCACCAGGAGGGAAGAATGCGAGTAAACGCCTTCCGTGCAGCCACGGCTGTCCTATTGATGGCAACCGGCGCTTTCGCCGCCAGCCACCGCAACGGACCACTGCTGCTCGAAGATCAAACAGCCAACCTCAACGATTTCTACATCTTTCGCAGTTGGGAGACGGGACATACCAACAGCGTAGTGATGAGCATGAGCGTTCAGGGTTTCCAGAATCCGGATAACGGGCCCAGCTATTACAAGTTCTCCAATAGCGTCCTGTACCGGTTCAACGTCAACAATGCACGCGGTCTGGACGGTAATCCGGACATGCAAATCGATTTCGTATTCGTCGATACAATCGCGCCGAATGCGCCCTTCGTTTCTTATTTGGGCCAGATCACCAGCATCGACGACCCCGGTATCTATTTGAAGGAATCCTACGTCGTCGTGATCCGGGACCTGGCGACCAACACCGCCACGTTTTTCAACCAGGACGTGAACGGGCACGCACTTACGGTGGCTCCGCCCAACACCGGCCCCAATGGCACGCCGAACTACGAGCAGAACCTGGGACAGCCTTCCATATTCACGCTGTCGAACGGCATGCGCGTGTTTGCCGGCCCGCGCGACGACGCTTTCTATTTCGATAGCGGCGCCACTTTCGACTACCTTAATTTCCGCGCTCCGGCGCCGGTACTGGCCGGTTCGGCCGACATGGGACAGGGCGCAGCTTATCCCACCGCAGTGGACGGTTTCGCCGGTTATAACATCAGCCTGATCGCGGTGGAGGCGCCGATCAACATGGTCACCGCGAGCGGCACGATTCCGACGGCCACCACGGACCCCAACGCGCATATCGCCGCCTGGGCCACCACGATGCGCCAGCAGGTGACCGTGCGGCAAAGCCCCAACGATCCGGCGCAGTTCGGCGACTATGTGCAGGTGGACCGGGTGGGCAATCCCCTGACCGTCGAGTTGCTGATTCCGTTGGGCATGAAGGATTACTGGAACCGCAGCCTGCCGGCCGACGACCAGCAGTTCGCGCCGCTCATCGCAAATCCGTTCTTCGTGAGTGCTGTGCTCCAGGGTGTCTACAAGCTCAATGTGCCGGCGGCGCCGCGCAACGACCTGTTAGGCGTGTATGTGCCGGATATCACGCGCATCGACTTAACCGTTGCGGGAATTCCCACCGCTCAGCAGAGCCGCCTGGGTCCGCTTGGCGGAGACCTCGCCGGATGGCCCAATGGCGGGCGCAGGCCGGGCGACGACGTCGTGGACATCGGACTGCGCGCCGCCGCGGGAGTGCTGGTGTCGGGGTTTGACGTAGCGCCGAATAATGAACTGGGCGATGGCGTAAACTCCAACGACATCCCGCTGCTCGACCGCTTTCCGTTCCATGCGCCGCCGCACGCCGGTTACCTGCATAGCCAGGAGAACGGCACCAACGGCCGCGGAACGCCCACCGGTCAGTAGCAAGAGTTGGGAGTCAGGGGCTGGGGGCTGGGAATTCGTCCGGCCCCCGATTTTTTAGGGATTAAATCAAAGGATTGAGACGATGCGAACTGTCATACCTCTATTGTTTCTCTGCTCAGTTTCGTGGGCGCAAGTGAACGAACCAGACCGCCTGATGCAGGCCTTCACGGATCGCGAGATGGCGGACAAGGTAGCCCGCATGGCGACCGACGAGCGCATCAAAATGTACCAGACTCTGGTCAACTACAAATCCAGCGATTTGCACTATCAAAACCTGCTGGCCGGCACATTCATTCAGAAGATGCGGGAGACCATGGATCCCGGCTATCTGGACCGCGCTTCGAAAATCGTAGACGCGGTGCTGGCCGCCGATGGCACGGATTATGAGGCATTGCGGCTGCGCAGCCAGATCGAGCTGGAGCGCCACAACTTCACCAAGGTCGCGGAGTATTCGCGCGCATTGATCGCCAGTTCGCCGGAGGATCCCTGGAACTGGGGCACGCTGGGCGATTCGCTGATGGAGTTGGGCCAATACGACAAGGCTGCCGACGCTTACCAGCGCATGGTCAACATGCGGCCGGACCTATCCAGCTACAACCGCGCAGCGTATTTCCGCTTCGTGTCGGGCGATGCCGCGGGCGCCATCGAAGTGATGAAACGGGCAATCGGCGCGGGCAGCCGGTCGATGGAAAACGTCGCTTGGTGCGACGTGGATTTGGGTAACATGTACTTCAAGATTGGGCAGGTGAGCGAAGCCGAACGCGCTTACTTGTCCGCCCTGCGGGCCTTTCCAGGCTACTATCCGGCGCATGCGGGACTGGGGCGCGCATACGCCGCGCAGGGCAAAATACCGGAAGCCATCGAGAGCTATAAGCGGGCGCAGTCCTCCGTGCCGCTGGTGGAATATGCGGGCGCATTGCAGGATCTGTACGCACTGGCCGGCCAGCGGGATGAAACGCGCAAGCAGGCCGAGATGGTCGACATGATCGACAAGATGGAGCAGGCCAGCGGGCTGAATGTGAATCGAAATCTGGCCATGGCCTACGCGGATCGCGACCGCAAGGTGGATCGCGCGCTGGCGCTCGTCGAAGGGGAATTGAGCGGCCGGCGGGACATCTACACCTACGATGCACTGGCATGGGCGCTGTACAAAAACAAGAAATACGAGGAAGCCGGCAAGGCCAAGGAGAAGGCGCTGGAGCTGGGGACGCCTGAGCCGGCGTTCTACTATCACGCGGGGATGATCGAGCGCGAGCTGGGCCAGACAGACCAGGCGCGCAAGCACTTGGAGAAGGCCCTGGCGCTGAACGCGCGTTTCGATCCCCGCCAGGCGCCCTTGGCCGAGGCTGCTTTGAAGGAGATCGCGCAATGAAACGTTTTTGCTTGTTCTTGTTTTGCGCCGGCGCGCTGGCCGCGGCCGACGATCCGGTGGGCCGCATGCTCGATGAAAAGCTCACCGTGGCGCAGCGTAATAACGCCTGTTTTGCGCTGCGCGGCAACCGGTCTCCCGAAGTCCTGGCGGCTATGCGCGGCGCACTGGCCGGCGAAGTGGTGCGGGCCTGCGCGGCGCGCAACTTGCGGGAAGCGGGCGCCGTGGACGAACTGTTGAGCGCGCTCTCCGCACCGGAGCCGCAAGTACGCGCGGCGGCCGCGCGGGAACTGGGATCCTTTGAACGGCCGGATCTGATTGAGCCGCTGGTGAAGGCGGCGCACGATCCGAATGTGCTGGTGGCGACCAACGCGGTGATGGGTCTCGGCCGCTATCGCGACCGCGCCGTACTGCCCAAACTGCTGGACCTGGCCGCTAGCGGTGGCGCGGTGGGTGTGGCGGCCCTCAGCCGGGCGGCGCAGTTCGACGAGCCCGCCGCGCTTCCCGTGGCGCGCAAGCTGCTCACGGGCAACGATCCCGCGGGCAAGCTGATTGCACTGCTGGTGGTGGGAGACTGCGGCGATGCCACGGATATGCCCCGCCTGCGCGAGCTGGCCGCAAAGAGTGAACCGCTGGGCGTTCGTGGGCGCGGCTTCGGATTGATGCCCGCGCTGGATGTTTCGCTGGCGGCCAAGAATGCCATCGAAGCTATCGAAAAGCGTGGCGCACGCAACCATGCGTAATGCCCCGGGTCGCCACAGAACAACTGGAGCCGCCTCCGTACCCCGCGTCCGACGCCCACAATTTTGCAGCCCTGGTGGCACAGACTTCAGCCTGTGTCCTGCGATAATAGAACTTCATCGCGCATGCCCAAGGTCTTCCCCTGCTATTCCGGCACGGATCGCGAACTTGTCCACAAACTTGCGGCGTTCCTGGAGCGCGGCGCCGGCGTCGAGGTCCTGCTAGAGGAAGGTGAGATGCCCCCCGGCGGCGACCTCATCGCCAAGGTTGAGGAAGGCCTCGCGGCCGATGTGGTGCTGGTGCTGCTGTCGCCCGAAGCGGTCCCGCCGCGCTGGATACTGGAGCGCTGGAAATCGGTCTTTTGGGAGCAGGCGGCGGAAATGGGCACCGCTCTGGCGACGATCCAGTGCCGCGATGCAAAATTTCCCGATCTCCTGCGCCGGAAGAATTTTTTCGACCTTCGCCAAAATCGTCTGGCTGGATTTCGCGCCATCAAGCGATGGTTGATGAGCCTATCGCCCTTACCCAGGAAGGCGCCCTTCGCTCCCGCGCGGCAGGCATCGTTCCAGGGGCGACAAGCGGAATTGGAAACTCTCTGTTCGCTCTTGGCGGACACGCCCGGCATGGCGGTGCTGGCGGATGGCGCCGGCGCCGGCAAGACCGCCCTGGCCCTGGAATTCGCCCGCCGCTATCAAGAGGATTTCGATGCGGTCTTTTGGCTCACCTGCGGCTCCCGCGGCGCCGCGGCGCTGGCGGGCGATCTGGCCGCGCAGTTGGGCGTGCGCCTCGACCGCGATCTGGAGTCCAACTTGAACGAACTCCGCCGTCTTTGCGCCCGGTATCGCTGCCTGCTCATTCTCGACGACGCCGTAGCCGCCACCGCCGCCGTGCTGGCGCCGCGCGGACGCACTTCCGTCCTGCTGATCACGCGGCAAAACGATCTGGCGGCCGCGCTCTCCGCCACGCCGGTTCCGCTGGAATTCCCTTTCCCCGAAGACCTCGAAAAGTTAGCGGACGCCATCCGCAACCTCGACGGCCCCGCACAACGCCTGCTATCGGCCATGTGCGCCTGTGCGCCATCCGGCTTCCCGCTCGATATGGCCGTACGCACAGCCGATGCCGAGGGCGACGAAGCCCGCGAAATCGTGGCCGCTCTAGTCGCGCAAAATGCGCTTGTGCCGCTGGACGAAAACGGCCCCCGGTTTTTGATTCCGGCGTTCGTCCGCGAGCGGGCCGCCCTGCGCCGCGATGGCCCACGCTGGGCGCGCTATCACGCCCTGGCCATCGCCGATTTATTCGGCGCGCAGACTGCCGATACCCCGGATCTCACCGCGCACTGGCCGGACTTGCAACACGCCTTCGCCGGGGCCTTGGAAACGGATTGGCCGCTGGCCTCCACGCTGGCGCGCCGCGCCCTGACCTGGGCCAGAGCCGAAGACCGTCTGGCCGAAGCTTTCGAAATCCTGCAGGATTGGTCGCGAGCCGCCGAACGCAATTGCGACCGCCGCGCGCTGGAAGACTGCGCCTGGGAGCAGATCTGGATCCTGGAGCATTGGGGACGCACCCGCGAAGCCCGCGAGTTGGACAACGTCCGGCGCGAACAGTATGCGGATCAACTATCTTTCAGCTTCGATCAGTCGTAGACGAAGTGCAGGACCTTCTTCAGATCTTCCCACGCCTCGCGTTTTGGCTGCACGTTATAGGCCCGCAGCAAGTAAGACGGATGGTAAGTGACCATCACCGGAATGTCGTTCCACTTATACCAGTTGCCGCGCATGCGCGTGACTCCTTCCTTGCTGTGAGTCAGATATTTCGCCGCGGTGGATCCCAGCGCGCAAATGGCCTTGGGGTTCATGGCCAGCAGTTGGCGCGAGAGGAATTGGCCGCAGATCTCCATCTCGTCCGGCTGGGGCGTGCGATTTTCAGGCGGCCGGCATTTCACCACATTACAGATGTAGACATCTTTGCGCAGCAGCGGAATGCCTTCTTTCTTCGCCGTGCCCTCTATCATCTGCGTAAGCAGTTGGCCCGCGCGGCCGACGAATGGAATACCCTGGGCGTCTTCATCCGCGCCCGGACCTTCGCCTACGAAGACCAGTTTGGATTGCTCGTTGCCCACGCCGAAGACGATCTTGGTGCGCTGTTCGTGCAGACGGCAGCGATGGCAATCGCCGATGTCCTCCAGTATTCGAAACAGGGGTTCAGCGCTCCCTGACGGTCGCGGCTCGGTAACTGAGCCGCTCGCGTGAGCTACTGAGCCGCGCGCGTCAGCAAGCGGTTCCCGGACGCGGCGATAGAGCGTCTTGATCCCCAAGTCCTGGTAATACTCCAGATATTGCCGCAGAGTTTCAGCGTCCATCGGTGGCGTAAATATGCAGCCGCAGCTTCAGGATTTCATCGAAAATGCGATCGGCCACCTCGCGCTTCGAAGCCCGCGGCACGGCAATGAATTCGCCGCCGCGCAGCGCCAGCAGCACCTCGTTTTGGTCGGATTCGAAAGCCCCATCGTCGCCGCCCACCAGGTTGCCGACCACCATGTCGCAATTCTTGGCTTCCAGCTTGCGTCGGGTTTCCTGTTGCAGATTTTCAGTCTCCGCCGCGAAGCCCACCAACAACCGGTCGCCTTTCTTGCGGCCCAGCTCGGCCAGGATATCGGGAGTGGGGTCCAGTTCCAGCGAAAGCCGCGCCGCGGTCTTTTTCATCTTCTGCGAGGGAACCTTTGTCAGATGGAAATCCGCTACAGCGGCCGCCTTGACTATGACGCCGGCGGCGTGCAGATGCTCGAACACCTTCTCGCGCATCTCGCGCGCGGTGTGTACCGGAATGAAAGTGCAGCCGCGCGGTGGCGCCAGATGTACAGGCCCGGAAATCAGCACCACCTTTGCGCCGCGCGCGACAGCCGCCTCCGCGAGCGCATACCCCATCTTGCCGCTGGACCGATTGGAAATGTATCGCACAGGGTCGAGCGGCTCGTGCGTGGGGCCGGCAGTGATCAGCACGGTTTCGCCGTCCAGATCGCGGCGTCTGCCGATCTCGGCCTCCACCGCCATGGCGATCTGCTCCGGCTCCGCCAGTCGCCCCGGACCCACCATGCCGCAGGCCAGTTCGCCGTCTCCGGGGTCCACGATGCGGTGCCCGCGGCGGCGCAACGTTTCCAGATTGCCTTGCGTAGCGGCGTGCAGCCACATGTTGGTGTTCATGGCCGGCGCCAGCACCACCGGTCCAGTGAACGCAAGATATGCCGTGGTCAGGAAATCGTCCGCCAGGCCGTACGCGAACTTCGCCAACAGGTCGGCGGTGGCCGGCGCCACCACCAACAGGTCGTTCTCTTGCGCTACGCCGATATGCTCGATGGCGCTCGAGAGAGTGGCCTCTGGGTTGCCGGAGGAGCCGCCGGAAGAAAACAAGCCGGTAACGACTTTGCGCCCGGTGAGCGCGGCGAAAGTCAAAGGACGCACGAATTCCTGCGCGCCCGCCGTCATCACCACCTGCACGGAGTGCCCTTGCTGCATCAGCAGGCGGGCCAACTCGCCGGATTTGTAAGCCGCGATGCCTCCGCCCACGCCCAGGACGATGTTCATGACACGTTGTTTAAAGGACTACTTCGGGGAGCACCGCTTCTTCCACCGCCGGAAGGCCAATGAGTTCGTACTTCACCAATCCGCGCCGAACCTCTTCCATGGCGATGATGGTGGGCTTCTTGGAGGAAGTCGGCAGCACCGGCCGGGCACCGCCTTGCAACTGGCGGGCGCGCTTGGCGGCCACGATGATGAAACGGTAGGTGCTCTGTTCCGGGTCGTCCGGGATGGTGCAATGCGCGTTGTTGCGCGGTATCTTGTCGCCCATGTCTTGATACATCCTTTTGTTACGCGTTCTTCTCGAAAGTTTCCAGAATCGGCCGGACCCGCTCTTCCATGCGGCCCCGCCGCACCCGCTCGGCTTGCACAATTGCCGCCAGCGTCTCGTCGGACCGGGCGAGTTCTTTATTAATCAGCACGTAATCGTAAGCGCTGTAATTTCGAATCTCATTGGCCGCGTCGCGAAGCCGCCTTTCGATTACCGCGTCGGCATCTTCGCTGCGCGCGCGCAACCGCTGCTCGAGGATCTCGCGGGACGGAGCCAGGACAAAAACGCTTACCGCTTCCGGAATCTTACCCTTCAATTGTCGCGCACCTTGCACGTCGATGTCGAGTACCAGGTCCAGCCCCTGTTCCTGGGCGTGGTCCAGGACCCCGCGGTGGGTGCCATAGCAGTTTCCGAAAACCTCGGCATGTTCCAGAAATTCGTCCAGGGCCACGCGCTTCTCAAACTCGGCGCGCGAGATGAAATGATAGTTCTCGCCCTCCACCTCATGCCCGCGCGGCGGACGGGTAGTATACGATATCGAAAACATCAGCCCCGGCACATTGGCAAGGAGCCGCCGTACCAGCGTGGACTTGCCCGACCCGGAGGGAGCGGAGATTATGAAAACTGTGGTCATCTTAAATTAACCGCCGATGACGCCAATACACGCCGATGAAAACCAGAGCTCTTATTGGCGTGTATCTGCGTACATCGGCGGTTGCCTTCGCTTTCGTTCATTCCAGGTTAAGCGATTGTTCCCGCAGCTTGTCAATCTCGGCTTTTGCCGCCAGCGCCAGATCCGTAATAGTCAGCCCCAGATCCCCCAGGCCACCGGTTTTCGACAGGATCGTATTGGCTTCGCGGTTCATCTCCTGCAGCAAGAAATCCAGCCGTTTGCCTACCTCCCCGCTAGCATCCAGCAGTTTTTCCAACTGCGCGGCATGCGTCTTCAGGCGGATCAACTCCTCGCTGATATCGCTGCGCTCGGCCAGCATGGCCGCCTCCTGCGCCAACCGCTGCGGCTCGATACCCGCGCCACGCAATAATTCACGCAGCCGCTCGTTCAGCCTCTTTTGGAATGCCGCGGTAGCGCGCGAGCGGATCTTCTCCATTTGCGCCACCAGCTCGCAAACCGATGCGCACCGCTCGCGCATCTCGGCCGCCATGGCCGCGCCCTCGCGCTCCCGAAACCGATTGAGAACGCCCAACGCTTCCTCGGTAGCTTCCAGCAGCGCCTGCTCCAGGCCGGCATCGGGTTCGGCGGATGCGCCCGCCTGCAGCATTCCAGGCACGCGCAGCGCCGCGTTCAGATCCGGTTTGCTATCCGTGCCGAATTCGCCGGCAGCCTCCCGAAACGCCTGCAGATAGGCTTGCAGCAGAGGCCGGTTCAGGCTGGAGGCATCCGCCGGGGCGGCCCGGCTGAACGCCACGTGGATCTGCACGTGCCCGCGCGCCACCTTTGCCTTTACCGCATTGCGGATGGCGCCTTCAAACGGGTCCAGTTCCGGGGCCATGTGGAAATGCATGTCCAGCCCGCGATGATTCACGCTCTTGATGCCGACGGCGATCTCGCCGTCCGCCGCCGTCTTGCGCACCCGCGCGAAACCCGTCATGCTGCGCGCGCTCATAGGTCCATCACGCTTCCTGCCTCCACGAATTGCAGCTCGTGCAGCCTTTGATAAATGCCGCCGCCGTTCACCAGTTCTTCATGCGTGCCGGTTTCGAAGATGCCGCCGCGCTCCAGCACCACGATCTTATCTGCCCGGCGTATGGTCGATAGCCGGTGCGCGATCACTACCACCGTGCGCCCCGCCATCAGGTTGGCCAGCGCCCGCTGCACCAGCAATTCCGATTCGGTATCCAGGTGCGAGGTGGCTTCATCCAGAATCAGGATGGGAGCGTTCTTCAACAGCGCGCGCGCGATGGCGATGCGCTGCCGCTGCCCGCCGCTCAACTTCACGCCGCGCTCGCCGATCAGGGTCGCGTAGCCATCCGGCAACCGGCCGATGAACTCATCCGCCAGCGCGGATTGGGCTGCCGCGCGAATGTCGCGCAAAGGCGTGCCGGGCCGGCCGTAGGCGATGTTGTTTGCGGCCGTGTCGTTGAACAGAAAGGTGTCCTGGGCCACGATCCCCACCATCGCGCGCAGCGAGTGCAGATCGTAATCGCGCACATCCCGCCCGTCGATCCGCACGGTGCCTGAAGTTACATCGTAGAATCGTGGCACCAGGTTCACCAGCGTGGTCTTGCCCGCCCCGCTGGGCCCCACTACCGCCACCACCTCGCCCGCCCGCACCTCCAGATTGAGCGCCTTCAACTGAAATCCGTTGGGCGATAGCGGATAACGGAAAGCCACGTTCTCGAACCGGATGGAGCCGCTGAACCGCTCCAGCGTGACGGCGCCCGGCTTCTCCTGAATCTCCTCTGCGTGCGCCAGGTATTCGAAAACCTTCTGCGACGCGCCAATAGCCTGCTCGAAAATGTTATGGATTCCAGTGAGCCGCTTCACCGGCTCGTACATCATCAACAGCGCGATCACGAAACTGGTGAATTCGCCGGCCGTGAGCGTGTGCGACTTGATCTGCGTGCGCGCGTAAGTCAGCAGGCCGACGATAGTGATCGCGCCGAAGATCTCGATCAGCGGCGAAGCCAGCGCCTGCTGCCGCACGTACTTCAGGTTGGTCTTCAGCAACCGCTGCGCGGTCCGGCGGAATCGCCGCGATTCATATTCCTCCGTTCCGAACGCCTTCACCACCTGGTGGCCGCTGAGGGTCTCCTGCAGGATCTCGTTCAGCTCGGCGGCGTGATCCTGGCTGCTGCGGCTGGTACGGCGAATGCGGCGGCCGATGCGCGCGGTCGGGATCAGCACGAACGGCAGCACGGTCAGGCTGACCAGCGCCAGCTTCCAATTCGTGTCCAGGATGACGAAGAGCAGACCCAGCACTACGAAAGTCTGCCGCAGCAGGTCCGCCAGAATATGCGAAACGGCCACCTGGATTTTCTCG
>DATNMW010000078.1:0-26974 GCA_035602155.1 Bryobacteraceae bacterium
CATCCACTTTACATTTTTCTTCGTCTTCAGATCCCAAGTGGTTGGGATTCCCTTCATGGACGACACCATATTGCGGTCAGGCGTACCGCCCCACATGGGCCAGTCTCCCGTGCCTGGATCGGACGCGAGCAACAGCCACAGCGAAATCGGGAGACAGATCAGAGCGAGCAGAATGGCGCGTTTCATTGATTTGGGGTCACTTTAAAGTTATCGAAATACACTCCAAACTGGGCGTCGGCGAACAGGCCGGGACTGCCCTGTTTGTTCGGAATCGGATCGGTGCGATCGATGAGCCAGCCATCCGGCTCCGGATCGGCGACGGCCCAGGCTTTGCCCTGAATGCGCGTCTTGCCGTCGGCGGTATTTTCCACGCGGAGCTTCAGGCGGTACCATGTGTCCGGCTTCAACTCGAACGGCGCGGAGGCTCGGCGTGCAACTTCCGGCTGCCAGGAGTTCATCTCCAGGCGTTGGTTGTTGCCGAACGCCACTAGTGTGTAGCGCTGCGCGGTGATGCCGGCATCGCCCATCTGGCGGCGCTTTTCGGGAATGCGGATGTCGGCCTCCACCGTGTAGTTCGACCAGTCGGACGGTCCCATGAAAACGCGCATGCGTTTGAACAGGGTGTCGGTGGGCTTCTTTTCCAGTACCTTCTGGCCGTCGAGTTCCGCCACTTGGAACTGACCGGCCTGCGCACTCACCCATTGCGGCGGCAGGCTGCCCACCGCGTATTCTTCGAATGTTTCGTTCCACGGCAGCGGCGGGATAACGCGGGCGCGGGCCTCGCCGGTGAGACTGCCAACGCTGGCCTTGATCAATCCGGCTTGGCCCACGGGATCGGCCGCCACTTCGAACTTCCCATTGGCGACCGTTCCTTTCAGATGATCAAGCGACCATGTGGCCGACTTCTCTTCGCGCAGGAAACGGCCGGCTGCGTCAAATAGGCGCGCATGCAGTTCGACCGTCTGTCCGGGCTTCAGCACTAACTCGGTCGGTTCCACCTGCACCCAGGCCGGATCGCCTTGGCCTGGCTCCATAGTCTGCACTACAGGCGTCCACGGCTGTCCCGCTGTCTTCTTCGGACCGATGGCGTACAACGTGTCGCTCGAAACGAAGTAGACACGCCCGCGCGCCACGGCCGCCGCAGCCACCACCGGCTCGGGAATTTTCTGCGACACAAGCCCCGTATCGCTAAGCGGCAGTTCGACTTCGCTCAAGACTTCGCACCGGTCGGCGTGCGGCCGCAGAATATAGAACTTGCCGCTCTCGCTGCCGATATAGATCTTGCCGTCGGCGAATACGGTCGACGCCTTCTGCACGGTGCCCAGGTTCTGCTTCCAAAGCTCGTGGCCCGTTTCCACATCGAACGCAAAAAGATTGCCGTTATTGTCGGCCTGATAAATGCGGTCTCCATCGATGACGGCCGACGAAAAGCCGCCAATGAATCCGGGCACCGACCACTTGATGGCATCTTTGCCGAGCTTGCCCTTGCGCGTGGCGTCGAAAGCGAAAATCATGCCCATCTCATTGCTGTCCAGGTTTTCGTCGCCGTGAGAGGCGATGGCGTACTTGCCATTTAGCACAATGCCTGTGTTGAGCCCGCGCTTGGCGATCACCAGGTTGAAAACCGGCTCGCCGGTCTGCGGCTTCATAGCCATCACGGAGCCGTCGGATCCACCCGCCAAAAGCAGACGCGTCCCGTCAACCATGGCGACGTTCATCGGGCCGTAGCTGGTGTCGTACGGACGTCCGCCGGGGGTGCTGATCCATACAATGTCGCCGGTGCGCTTGTTCAGCGCAATAAAGCGCTGCGTGCGGTTTGCCTGCGTGCCCCAGGTGGAGGTGGGCGTCGAGACGATCGCCAAATCGCCGTCGATCATCGGCGAAACTGTGCGTCCGCCGTGCGTGGTGAACGGCGAGAACTCTTCCGTGATGGAGCGTTCCCATAGCTTCTGTCCGTCTTTGGTGAGCGCCGTCACCAGGTTGTTGACGCCGAAGCTATAGACATTCCCGGTTTCGGGGTCGGCTACTGGTGATGCCCATCCCACGCGATGCGCGGGTACGTCGCTTTGATACAGGCTGAACTTGTACTCCCAGAGCAGCTTGCCAGTGTCCGCGTTGAAGCACATGAGGCGCTCCTGCTCGGTCTCGCGCGCGCCCGCCGTGTTCTCAAGGTAAAGGTGATCGCCGAGGACAACCGGAGTCGAACGGCCGCCATAGGGCGCTTTCCATGCCAGGCCTTGACCGTCCAGCGACCATTTCTCGGGCAGCCCTTTTTCGCGGGAGATGCCGTCGCGGTCGGGTCCGCGCCAGTCCGGCCAGTCGCCCACCGCGCCGGTTTGCTGGGCGAGGGTCGCGGATGAAATGCAGAAAAGAAGGAGTGCACAGCGTCGCATCATGGCAGATACCTTAAGGATACCCGGATTTGATCTCAATGATTGCGTAGTGGGTCAATTTGCTTTGTGGGGCAGGTTGGCATCCTGCCCGACAAGCTGCAAATTGACCCACTACCCATGATTTAATCGGCGATTGCCGCGGGTCAAGCAGCGGCCACGCTTGGGATCAGTCGTTAGCCATCGTCTTCAACCAGGAGCGTCCGGCGAATTGCGCATCGGCGGTCACCAAAGTCAGCCGGAACACCGAAGCGGTTGCGGCCAGAAATACATCCCCTGGATCGGACTCCGGCAACTCGATACCGGCAGCTTCGACCGCCACTGCGAAATTGAACGGCGCTTCCTTGAGCGGCACCCGCGCCAACACCATGTCCAGCCAATCGGAAAAGCCGATCTTGATACGCAACCGCTTGCGGCGTACGAGGTTGCGAGCTTCCCAGATCGAGACCGGCGACAAGAACAGCTCGTTTTTCGGATTCTCAAGCTGCCGCCGGACCGCATGGCTTAGTTTCTCCGGGGAATGCACGGCCCAAACCCAAATGTGCGTGTCGAGGAGCAGTTGCATGGTCAGCGGACGTTCCACCGTTCGAACGCACGCACCGGTCCCACGATATCGCCACGGATTTCGAGCGAATCCCTCATGCAACCCAGCCATGACTCTTTGGATGCGACGCTAGGCGGGATCACCTCGGCGACGGGCTTGCCAAAACGAGTGACCCGCACGGGTCTTCGGGTCCGCCGCACGTCCTCCAGAACCGCCAGACAGGTGGCCTTGAATTGGGAGATCGCGATTTCACGCATATCTAACTTGTACCATGGATGATGACCATAGTCATTTTGCTGGCGATTGTGGGTCGTCATTTGCGGCCCTTGCCTCAAGCTAGCCCTGGAACCCGAACTGGTTTCCCTGTAGCGAGGCTGTACAGGACATCCGGGCAGAAGTCGACTTCGTTGGGCCAGACAATCGTCCCCGCTCCGATATCCACCCGGACCCGTTTGAAAAATTCGACATCCTGCAGCGGACGGAAAACCCCGCCGCGGCCGGCAATTCGTCCTCTCAAGTCAATCTCGCTTGTAGTCCCGTCGGTGAAACTCAATTCCAGACGGTACTCACCAGCGTACCGGACTCCCTTTACGCGTGGAAGCATCATAACCTGCTGAACCTGGACCGCTCTACGCTTTACAGGGCCTCGGTAGTGCGTCAGTTTGATTATCTCTTGTCGTGGACTTGCAGAATGTGATCCGCGTCATCCATCGCCTCATCGATTGGCTGCCCGGCCTGTCGTGCTAGAGCGGTGAGCAAGCACTGCGCCTTGAAAATCTCACCGCCGCAGGTGCGGCAGTCCTGCGAAGTAAACTTTTCGCTCCCCTTCCACGACTTTACCCTGTCCTCGAGGCTATACCGTTTTCCGCAGAGCGTTCTCAGCGCAGGGGAGCCATCAACATCGGGCGCCAGATGCCGATAGCGAAGCGCGTTTGAGCTTTACTATCCACTGCAATCGTGGCGTCATTCTGTCATGTCCTTTGCAACGTTGCGCTACATTTGGATTATTCCACAAAAGGTGTACAGTCGCTGCATGGCCGAAATGGAGCACAGACGTTATCTGGAAGTCTACCGCGATCTCGCAAATGAGCTTACGGACGCCAGAAATGCGATCCCATCACGCCCCAGTCAGACCGTCGCCAGGGTGGCTCAGCGCGTCCACCGAACTGACGCCTTTGTGGATGAGCTTGAGGCTGCGGTCTGTCTTGATGATGAATCCGCCGCCCGCTTTGGCCGGGCCCTCCGAGCGGGCGAGGCATTTCTCGATTGTAGTTCTTCCCCCTGCCCAGGGCACTGGTGACATTCAACCCGCATGCTCCCGCAGTGGGTTATTTCTGGTTAAACTGGAGACTACTTGATTCCCCTCTTTTCGGATCAAGCCCGCGCGTGGATCGCGCAGCCGGACGCGTGCCTTCACAAGATCGTAATTTCCTTCCTCGGCTTCCCATTGTGGCTTTCGACCCTTATGGCTGGTTCCGGGCTGCCCATTGTGCTTCTGAAGGTTGCCGAGGATCTTGCGTCGGCTACGCATGGTATCGTCCCGGTCTTCTCCTGATAGCCGGATATAACGCCCCCTTATGTCGCGCTGTCTGATGCCGCGAAAAGCGATGCGACAGCTTGTTTTGATGCCTATGCTAGCCTCCAGCCCCAAGGCCCCGTCGCGCCACGCGCGCCCAGCCCGTGGTAATCTTTCCACATGCTGGGATTGAGAATTTTCGCTGTCCTCTGCTTCTTTCCGGGCACCCTCGCCTGGGCCGCCGACTGGCCCCAGTGGCGCGGGCCGAACCGCGATGGAATCTCTTCCGAAACCGGGCTGCTCGACGCCTGGCCCAAGAGCGGACCACCACTGCTCTGGAAAATCGAGGGACTGGGCGAAGGCTATTCGTCCGCCTCCATCGCCGCGGGCCGCCTTTTCATTCAGGGCCAGCATGGCGACGAAGAATACGTCCTGGCGTTCGACGCCAATACGGGCAAGCAATTGTGGCGTGCGCACACCGGCATCCCGTTTAACGAATCGCGCGGACATGGGCCGCGCAGCACGCCCACCGTGGATGGCGACCGCCTCTATGCCCTGGCGGCCGACGGCATGCTGGTGTGTCTGGAGACTGCCACGGGCAAAACCATTTGGGGCTTCAATATCGTGGACCGGTTCCACGGCCAAGTTCCGCACTGGGGAATCAGCGAATCGCCGCTGGTGGATGGGGACCGCGTCATCGTGACACCGGGCGGACGTGGCGCGGCGGTCGTGGCTCTCGACAAGACCAGCGGCAAGCCGCTGTGGCAGTCGCAAAGCGACTCGGCGGGCTATTCGTCGCCGATGGTGTATGCCGTGGGAGGTTTCCGCGGTGTGGTCGTATTTACGGCCGATGCCGCCATGGGATTGGATCTGGCGAGCGGCAAACTGCAGTGGAAGTACGAGCGGGTGGCAAATGGCACAGCCAATATCGCCACACCTATCGTGCGCGACGGCCAGATCTTCCTCTCGTCGAATTATGGCGCCGGCTGCGTGCTGCTGAAGACCGCCGGCAGCGATGCCGCGGAGGTGTATTTCAACCGCAACATGCAGAATCATTACAGCACTTCCGTGCTGGTGGGCGACTACCTGTATGGATTCTCCAGCAGCATCCTGACGGCCATGAAATTCGAGACCGGCGAAGTGGCCTGGCGCGACCGCAGCGTGGGCAAAGGCTCGCTGATTTATGCGGACCGGCATTTGTATGCACTGGGTGAAGACGGCATCGTGGGCCTGGTGGAAGCCACACCGGCGGGTTACCGGGAGATATCGCGATTCGAGATTCCCAAAGGCGGTTATCCGACATGGAGCCAGCCGGTGATTGCCAACGGGAAGCTCTATTTGCGGGAACAGGACAATTTGTTTTGTTACAACATAAAGAAGTGAACTTGTGAGGCGCCGTGGCGCAGGCCCTCCTGCCTGCCGCGCTGACACTCTTGTAAGCGCAGGCGAGCGAAGCTTCGCTGGCCCGCAAATGTAAACCTGGGAACCCGGGCTTTGTACCGAAGAACAGGTTCAATAAGAATCGGACCGTCCGCATAGCCCGCAAACGTCGAAGTCGATCTGGCCGACCCCGGCGACCTCATACGCGGAAGGCGCCGGGAAACCCGCGCCTGGGTGACAGGGATCAAAAGCCGGCGGCGATACCTCGCCCCCCCCCGGCAGAACGTTGCTAGGCAGGGGAAGCCCACCAGCGTTCCACCGGCCTGCGCAGGACTGAGCGGACCAATCCCGCCACCGACACCGCCACAATGGTTCCGACCGGCGCGGGGTTATCCGCCGAATTGATGTTTCCGACCTGACCTGCGCCGGCTCGGGGCGGAGCCCTTCCTGACGGATCCGGCCGTGCGTACGACGGTCCGGGGCTTCCCCGCTTTGCCTTCAGGCTGCTCCGCTTGCGCGATGGCGGCTCTTACTAACTCCCGCACGCCTTGAGCGTCCAGATCCGTCGCCTGCGCGATCCGGACGTGCCGAATCGATTTGCCCTCGCCACGCAGCAGGCCGTCCGGATCCGACAGCAGGGAGCCAAAATTAAAGCCGAGGTTCACCCAATTGGCATGCGTGGTGGTGAAGACGAACGCGTCGCTGGGTCGCTCCGTGAAGGTGAAGTGGTCGGCGATGGTGTACACCTCGTAGACGAACTCGCTGGCCTCCGGGGCTTCTTCGAGGATCAGTTTCCGCACAGCCAGTGCGAGCTTCTGAATCGCTTCCCCGTAAGGCTGGAGGAGCTTGAGGTACTCCGGATCGGGTGGACGCAAGCGCACCTAGCCAGTGTATCCCACTGGTGGCTCTGCTATCCGGAGGTGCTCGTTCGGGCGTAGTCGCCCACCCTGATTTGTAGTGCTTGGGGTCCCGAAACGGGGTTCGAGGCGATCACGATGCCGCCGGCGTCACCCGGACGCGCGCTCCCCCAAGTGGACTTCACGATCCTTTGGTTCCACCTCCGCGAGTCGCGCGCTATGCGTCAACTTGCCACGATTCGGTCCCTCCACGTCGCCAATCCGACCCTGTGGGATGTTATCTGGTGGGCCGCCGATTTCGCTCGCCCATTTAGTGGCAAGTGTTCTGCGCTCGATATTTATCGAGTCACAGAATGCACGTGGGCGGCACTCGCGGATTGGCCACGCTCGATACATGGATCCTGAAAAATCCTTGAAATTCAAGGCGACACGCTATATAGTGTAAATTTGAGCAGTATGCCTCGGGCAGCGGCGCTGACAACTCGGCAGCAGCAGGTGCTGGCGTTCTATCAGAATCGACAGCGCGAAACGGGCTTTGTTCCTACGCTGCAGGAGGTTGCGGACCACTTTGGATTCAAAAGCCCTAATTCGGTGCGGCAGCATCTTCTGCTCATCGAAAAGAAAGGCTTCGTGCATCGCTCGCCGGGCCGGTCCAGGGCCCTGGTGCTGGTCCGCCAAGGCAGTCTGGACGATTCCGATTCGGTCCATGTACCTCTCTTGGGTCGCATTCCCGCTGGAGTGCCGAGGGTTGCGCAGGAAGATATGGAGGCGCTTCTGACGCTCCCCGCAAATCTCTTTCGCGGCGACCGGCTATTTGCTTTACGCGTGCGCGGGACCAGCATGAAGGGCGCGGGCATCATTGATGGAGACATAGCCGTGCTTGATGCGGAGCGCAAGGTGACGAATGGGGCAATTGCCGCCGTACGAATTGAGGACGACGCCACGCTGAAGAGGGTCTACCGGAGCCGGAACAAACTTTCGCTGAAAGCAGATAATCCTGCTTACCCAGAAATCAAGGTGCGTGTGAAGGACGTTCAGCACGTGCAGATTCTTGGCCTTCTCATCGGCATTGTGAGGAAGATCTGATCGATGCCGGACACGCTTACTCCTGCTGGACGCGATCGCCTTCGAGGGCATGCCCGAGGGCTCGGATGTCCCGACCTGATCTGGCTGGGCGCGGAGCCCGGGCCAAGGCATTTGGAATACCTCGATCTATTGCCCGCCAAATCCTCGGCGCCCGTACTCCCGGAGGCAGTAGCGGAGTTTCAGGATCGGCCCCTCTTGTATTTAGTCGATGGCCTCGACGAAGCCGGGGCGCCACGGCTGCAGCCCCGGCAGGTCGAGGGTCTGCAGCGTTTGTTGGCCAACCGCAGTGAACATGCCTGCCTTGGAGTCGTCAAACCAGGCTCATTGGACATTTACCCGATCAACCTCGATAGGAGGGCCCTGGCGACGGCCCGGTTCAAGACGTTTCTAATCTCGGACCCGGGCGCGGGAACGTTTTTTCAGGGCCTCGCGACCGGCACTTTAGACGTGCCAGGGCGGCCCAAACAGGCGGACTACGTTTTCGACAGCATTCACAAACTCCTGAAAGCAGCGTCCGAAGATCTCGTTGGGAAAGTGGGCAAGACTGGTCCGATGCGCGGTCTCGACGTGCTGTCCACGACGGGGCGCGCGCTCTTCTTCCGATTTCTTATCGACCGCGGCATTGTCCTACCTGGAGAACTTGCCCAGATTTCTCCAGGGGCCGGCGAACTGCGTGATGCATTCTCGAGCGTCGAAAATGCCGCCGCAACTTCCTGTTGGCTCGATGAGACGTTCAACGGCGACCTACTGCCACTGGTCGATGGGCTGACCGCGGAGACCGGCGCGGCGGAGCGACTCCCCCTTTACCGCCGCTTCTATCGCGAAGCGGGCCATGCTACGGAGATGCGTCTATTCAGTCATCTCCAAGCGATCCTTCGTGGCTGGGAGCATGTGGGAGGCGGCGCGTTCCAGATGACCTTCGAGGTCGATTGGGACGACTTCAATTTCGCACATATCCCGATCGGCGTGCTGAGCCAGGTTTATGAAACCTTCAGCCATCAGTGGGACGAAGCGCACGCTGAGGAGACTAGTGTCTACTACACGCCAAGAAACATCGCGAGGTTGCTGGTGGAGGAGGCATTTGCCGGCGTAAAGAACCGAGAAGACGCTGTTGTGTTGGACCCCGCTTGCGGGGCCGGTGTTTTCCTGGTGCTTGCGTTTCGACGCCTGGTGCGCGAGTACTGGGCGAAGAACGGCAAGCGGCCGGACACGCGAGCCATCCAGCGAATCCTCTATAAGCAGCTCCGGGGCTTCGATGTGAGCGAGTCCGCGCTGAGACTGGCTGCCCTCTCGCTCTACATTTCCGCGATCGAGGTTAATGCCACGCAGCGGCCGCCGAAGGCCCTCAAGTTTCCCCGTCCCCTAAGAGGTGAGGTCCTGTTCGCTTTTGGCCGGCGCGAGGATGATCTGAAGCGCGGGTTCGCTCTAGGTAGCCTTGGCCCGGATGTGCCCAAATCCCTTAATGGCTCTTTTGACATCGTCGTGACAAACCCTCCGTGGACTCGGCTGCGTCCGAAGTCCGACGACGAAAAGCTCAAAGCGGAAGAGAAGAAGCGTTTGGCCGCGATAAACGCAGAGTTTACGGCGCTCACTCGTCGGGCACTGATCGCCCGAGGATGCTCTGACCTTGCTCGTGACTACACAAACCCGGATTACGATCCCGATTTGCCTTTCCTGTGGCGGGCGACGGAGTGGGCAAGAGTGGGGGGACTTATCGCGATGGCTTTGCCGGGCCGAATCATCTTGAAACAAAGCCCGAGGGGCAAAGCGGCTCGCGACACGATCATGCGCGGATTGTCGGTTACAGGAATTCTAAACGGCTCCGATTTGGAAAAGACTCCTGTCTGGCCGAAGATGGACCTGCCGTTCATGTTGCTCTTTGCCCGGAACTCCGTTCCGAAGCCGGACCACCACTTTCATTTCGTTACGCCAATACGTGAGAACCGTCTCAGCAGCCGGGGGATCTTCCGGCTAGACTACAAATCGGCAGAGACTGTGGCGGTCCGCGCGGTCATCGAGAAGCCTTGGTTGCTAAAGGCGCTGGCCGTGGGCACAGTGCTCGACGTGGAGGTGGTTGAGAGGCTTTCGTGTGGCGCTCTTAGGGAGTTCTGGAAGAAGAGTGGCCTCTATTCGGGTAAAGGATACGATCTGTTCCCTGGAACGGAACCTACGGACCACCTACGGGATCTGCACGACTTTGAGGTGCCGAGCGGCGAATTCGCCCTTCGACTGGACGCGTTGTCATTTTGGCGCGAAAAACACAACCAGAAGACCATAAGCTTCCCGCGGAATAAGCGGCTTTACGAGCCGCCTCTCCTAATAGTCCCAGAGACGCCACGGGAATCAAGGCTCGATCCCAAGGCATTTGTCTCCTGGCGTGAAGCGATCGCCTTCTCAAGAAGCAACTATGGGTATTCGGCGGCAGCATCGCCCTTTGGCAGAGAACTCGTGTCGATGCTCTACCTTGCCGTCCACAGCCTTTTGTATCAGTATTTCTGTTTGATGCGGAGCTCACGGCAGGGAGCGAGTTTTCGAACGATCTTGAAGGAAGACCTGGATGAGTTCCCGTTCCCAGACCCCAGCGAAGTGAACGTCGCCGACAAGATTCGTATAGTCGCCCTTGCTGAAGCCTTGGAAAAGGAGCAAACGAAGCCCTGGGACGAAATCGATGATTTCATATTCCGGATCTACGGTCTCGATGAACACGACGCGCGCGTCGTGCGTGACACGGTTGCGTTTTGCGGGCCTTATCAGTCAGTGCGCCAACTCGCGGAGGAGCCTGTCCCGCCTGGGGAATTTGGAGTCTTTTGCCAGTACCTGGAGGACATGCTCCAGCCTCTGTTCGGGATAGCTGGCCAAAGGGTCGTTGTTAGCATCGAACAGCAAGGCGCCCGAGAGTGGCTCCCCGCATGGCAATTCTTCTCAGTGACGCTAGCGGGCGATCAATTGGGTGACACGCAGAGGTTGATGGCGCTTTTGATGTTGGACGCAGGCAAGACCGGAGCCAGCCGGATCACTGTTCGAGTACCCGACGGAGGCCTCCTTGTCGCCATCCTCAATGCGCGCAGGTTCTGGACGCGGAGCCGGGCGCGGCTTTGCAGCTTATACATCGAGCAGCATCACATGGACGCTTTTCCAATCGGGAAGCGGTGACTATATGCCGGGGTTCCTCGTCGATGATCCTGATTACAGGCTCCCTCATCCACAAATCCCGCTGCGCCTTATTCTCGTTGCCCATCTGGCATTGACAAAGGCATTTGAATTACTTCGCGCCCAGCCGCCTATTGGGTTCGCGCTCTCCACGGCCAAAGAAGATGAAATCACCATAGAGCTCTACCGAGTCCTGGAGGACAGGCTACTGGGCGCGGGCGCGGTCCCGGGGTTTGATCGACGGCGTTTCAGAAATGTTGTCCGGGCTCCGGAAATTCCCAATTTTGACGGTACGCATCCAGCGAAGAAACCCGATTTAGTCGCCTTCCTCGTGGCGCGTGAACATCTTTCTGTGCGGCCCTCGCAAGACGCCCTGTTCGCCGAATGCAAGCCCGTGGACGATTCCCACCCGATTGGGAAACACTACTGTGACGGCGGTATCCAGCGCTTCGTCAACGGCGAGTATGCTTGGGCGATGCAGGAAGGAATGATGATTGCATATGTCCGCGGCCGGCGCACGATAAACACGCATCTCGCGCCAGTCCTGGCATCCGAAAATCGTCGATCCGCGCTCGGCACTGCGGGCGCACCAGAGGTCGTATTCTCCGCGATTGGCAGTGGTGAGGCCCTTCAGTTCACGATCCATCAGCGTTCGTTCCAGTGGCCCGGGGGGCACGGGAAAGCTGGCGAGATTCAAATCTTCCATTCTTGGCATCCCTGCGCCTAGCGCGTCGCGCGTTGGCTCACGTTCTGGGGGCGGTCATTTCCGATTTGTAGAAGCGGGCACGGTCTCGTGGTCAAGGAGTGGGCGGGGTGCACTGTTCACCTTGGGACGCGAGGCTCCGCTCACCGAAATAACCGACAAACGCGCTTGCGTGTGTGTGTCCACCTTCCATCTGGACGTATAGCCGGCGACCGGCTGAAGTGCTGGCCTGCGGCAAACACCTCGGAAACGGCATTCTGGGAGATCACTGCCGTGAGCCCCCAAGACCGCCCCCAGATCAATCTCCGCCGGGCAAATCCCCAATTACGCAACTCGGCACAAGTGAATCTACTGAAAACAAAAGCCCAGCGCCAATCGCAAAGCGAATTCCTTTCGCTGCCGTGCTATACTCGCGTCGAGTAGTCGGCGTGCCGCCCGAGAGTCTCCCCATGACCGCCCAACCGCCTTTATTTTCGATTTTCATTCGCCATATTAGCCATCCGCTCCCCCGACCAGGCGCCACCGGCTCCGGCCCACTGCCGCCGGCAGGATTTAAGTGTTTGTATTTTGTCGCATTATTGATTCTAAATGACATATTGGCTTCGTTTGGTCAGAATTCGCGCGCCGCGTCGATGCACAACCCTGTACAATCCCGCCCAATTGTGCACAACTGGCGCCCCGCCACGGCCCGCCGGCGCCTCGCCCCATGGGTCCTCGCAAGCTGCACAGTTCTGCTGTGCCTTGCTGCACGTACGGCCGCAGCCGAGGATGTGTGGCCGCAGTTCCGTGGGCCGGCGGCGGGCGTGGCCGACGATCCCGCGCTTCCCGAAACCTGGAGTGCCACCTCGAACGTCGCCTGGAAACTCGACATCCCGGGCCGCGGCTGGTCGTCCCCAGTCGTCGCGGGCGACCGCATCTTCCTCACCTCCGTGATCGCCGCCCAGCCTGAAGAACCACCTAAGAAAGGCCTGTACTTCGGCGGCAACCGCGAAGCGCCCCCGCCCGACGAGCACCGCTGGATGGTCTACTGCGTCGATTGGAACACCGGCAAGCTGCTTTGGGAGCGCGAAGTGCATCGCGGCAAAGCCCCCGCACGGCACCTGAAGAACAGCTATGCTTCCGAAACGCCGGTGACCGATGGCGAGCGCGTCTACGCCTATTTTGGCGCCGTGGGCGTTTTCTGCCTGGATCGCGATGGCAAGCTCGTCTGGTCGCAACCGTTGGGTCCGTTTCGCATGCGCTATGGCTGGGGCGCGGCTTCGTCGCCCGTGCTGCACCAGGGGCGCCTCTACATCCTCAACGACAACGAAGAGCAATCCTTCCTGGAAGCCTTGGACGCAAAGACCGGCAAACAGATCTGGCGCGTGGCGCGCGACGAGGGCAGCAACTGGGCTACGCCGTTCATCTGGGAGAGCGGGAAGCGCACCGAAATCGTGACGTCGGGCACGCGGCGCATTCGCGCTTACGACCTGGATGGCAAGCTGCTCTGGGAGTTGGGAGGCATGTCGTCCATCGCCATCCCCACGCCGTTTGCGAAGCTCGGCCTGCTCTACGTAACCTCGGGTTATGTGGGAGATCAAGTACGGCCGATATACGCCGTACGGCCCGGCGCGTCGGGCGACATCAGCCTGAAGGGCGACGAAACCAGCAACGAATTCGTGGCATGGTATCAGCGGCAGGGCGGTCCTTACAATCCGTCGCCGCTGGTTTACGGCGATTACTATTACACCTTGATGGACTTCGGCTTCCTCACCTGCCGCGATGCGCGCACCGGCGCGGAAGTCTACGGCAAACAGCGCATCAACGCGCAGGGGGCGGCCTTCACCGCGTCTCCCTGGGCGTACAACGGGAAAATCTTCGCGCTCAGCGAGGATGGGGACACCTACGTGATCCAGGCGGGACCCGAGTTCAAAGTGCTGGGCAAGAATTCGCTCGACGAGATGACGCTGGCCACGCCCGCCGTCTACCGGTCCAGCCTGATCGTGCGCACGGCGTCGAAACTGTACCGCATCGAGAAAGCGAAGTAGCCGTGCGACTGGCGGCGGCAATCCTTCTGGCGGGCTGTCTGCATGGCCGTTTGCATGCGGCGGACGAGTGGCCGCAGTTCCGCGGCAATCCGCAACTGACGGGCGTGGCCACGGGCGCGGTTCCCGCCACGCTGAAGCTGCTCTGGACCTACGATGCCGGCGAGGGAATCCAATCGTCGGCGGCCATTGCCGATGGCGCCGTCTACGTGGGTGTGGAATCCGCCGATTTGCTGGCCATCGACCTCTCGACCGGCAAACTGCGCTGGAAATATCACGCCCAGGATGGCATCGACGAATCGTCGCCGCTGGTGCACGATGGCGTGGTCTACGTGGGCGATATCGCGGGCACCCTGCATGCAGTGCGCGCGGCGGACGGCAAAGTAATGTGGATCTTCAAGACCGGCAGCGAAATACGGTCGTCGCCGGTGGTTGACGGCGACCGGTTATTCATTGGCTCGTACGATGGCAACCTGTACTGTCTTTCGGTAAAGGATGGCAAGGTGTTGTGGAAGTTCACCACCAGCAGCTACGTGCACGCTACTCCGGCCATCGCCGGAGGCCTCGTCTACATCGCCGGTTGCGACGAGATCTTTCGCGGGCTGCGTATCGGGGACGGCAAGGAGATGTTCCAATTCGATTCCGGAGGATACACTGGCGCGTCGCCAGCCATGCTGGGCCAGTGGGCGTATTTCGGCACATTCAACAACGACGTGGTGGGCGCGGATTTAAGCCGGAAGCGGATCGCCTGGCGCTACGAAAACCCCGCGCGGCAGTTTCCGTTCTACTCTTCAGCGGCCGTGGCGGGCGATCGCGTGGTGGTGGGCGGACGCGACAAGGTGGTGCACTGCCTCAACGCCAAGACCGGAAAGGCGATCTGGACCTTCGCCACGCGCGCGCGCGTGGATTCGTCGCCCGCCATCGCCGGCGAACGCGTCTACGTGGGGTCCAACGATGGCCGGTTCTATGTGCTGGACCTTGCCACTGGGAAAAAAGTATGGGAGTTCGAAGCCGGCGCACCGCTCTCGGCTTCGCCGGCGATTGCCGGAGGCCGGATTGTGATCGGCTCGCAGGATGGCAAGCTATACTGCTTCGGAGGGTGATCGCATGACGAAAGCTGCCAAAGAAGACCGGCGCCTGGTCCGGCTCACCAAAATTTGCCTTGCGCTGCCCGACGCCACGCGATGTTGCCAGGGCCGGCACGCGGGCTTTCTCGTGCACAAGAGGACGTTCGCCTGGTTCCTCGACGACCATCACGGCGATGGCATCGTGGCGGTAGCATGCAAAGTTCTGGTAGGGGATAACACGGCGCTCATCGCTGCGCAGCCCGACCGGTTTTACCCGCCCGCATATATGGCGCATCGGGGCTGGGTCGCGCTGCGTCTTGATGTGGGCGAAGTCGATTGGGATGAGGTGTCGGAACTGATCGCTTGCAGTTACCAACTGGTTGCGCCCAAGCGGCTGGCCGCGCTGCTAAATCAAAAGCCCAAGTTCGAGCCATGACGCCGCAATTGGAGACGCCGCGTCTGTGGCTGCGCCCGCTGGAGTTGGCCGATGCGGCGCAAGCCCAGTTGCTGTTTCCGCAGTGGGAGGTGGTGAGGTATTTGACGAATCAGGTGCCGTGGCCCTTTCCGCCCGATGGAGTTTACACTTACTATCGCGATGTAGCGCTGCCGGCGGCGCAGCGCGGAGACGCCTGGCATTGGACGTTGCGCCTGAGGAGCGATCCGGATCGCGTCATCGGTTCCATCGCCCTGATGAAGGGCGCGGAGATCAACCGCGGTTTCTGGCTGGGCCTACCGTGGCGCGGGCAGGGTTTGATGAGCGAGGCGTGCGACGCGGTGACCGGCTACTGGTTCGCGACGCTCGGTTTTCCGCTGCTGCGCGTTCCGAAGGCGGCGGCGAATACGGCATCACGGCGTATTTCGGAGAAGCAGGGGATGCGCCTCGTGGCTACGGAGGAGCGCGAATATGTTTCCGGCCGCCTGCTTACGGAAGTATGGGAGATTACGTCGGAGGAATGGAGAGACCGCAAGGCGGCGCCGATCATATGAGGGCATTTCCCAGAGAACGCTTCGTTTCGGATGTGACGCTCACGCCTGCAATGGTCTCGGCGTATGCCGCCGCCGCGGGCGACACCAACCCGGTTCACCACGATTCCGCGTTTGCGGCGGCCACGCGGTACGGCCGTCCCATTGCCAGCGGAACATTCACCACGGCGCTGCTCCTGGGGCTGACGGCGTCGCACTACTCCGAAAGCGCGGCGATGGTGGGCCTGGAGTTCTGGGTCCGCTTCCGGCGGCCGATTTATGCCGACGAGACGATTCGGCTGGAATGGCTGGTGGTGAAGGTAACTCCGAATCCGAAGCTCGGTGGAGATGTCGTCGAGCTACGCGGTCGCATTCGGAATCAGAGCGGCGAGACCGCATTGGGCGCCAAGGGGCGCGTATTGGTGACCGATCGTCTGTAGGAGCGATTAATCAGTCGAGGAGCCCAGTGACAAAGCCGTCTACCGCGGTGCTCAACCGCCTTCCAATCACCAAGGCCCACCTCAATCTTGGCCAACTGGCCAAACGTGCCCACCTCAACAAGGAGTATTTCATTCTGGAGAAGGACGGTATTCCCGTAATCGGCATTATGGATGCCGAGGAACTGGAGGATTACCTCGAATTGCGTGACCGGGAGTCAAAGCCCAGATCCGCCAAAGCAACAAGGACGTCCGCTCCGGACGCACCCGGCCGGCCGGAGCGCTGCTGCACGAGTTGGTTGCCAGATCTACTAAACGCTCACGCCGCCGCTCCAGATGAACGTGGATTTCCTGGTCCTCACAACCAGCCGTTTTGATCGTGAGTTGAAGAAGCAGGTGGCCTACCATCCGGGCGTGCAGGCCGATGACGGCCAATATCGCATCCGGTCGGGCCGTTTTCGATTCCGGTACGACATCGGCGGCCAGTCCGTATATCTGAAGGCCTGCTCATTGCGGCGGGAGGACACCTACTGAGCCCGCCGCCCGCCACGCCGGCCCGCTCACTCCGGCAACTTACCCTGTAGCGGCTCCGGCAGCCAGAAGCTCGAGACGAACCCCACCGCGTACACCAGCAGCGCGACGGCGCTCGCCGAATAAGCCAGCTTGGTGAACGGCGTGGCGCCCGGCATCACATTGGCGAGTTGCGTGGTCAGCAGCGCGGCCGAGGTGCCAATCATGCGGCCTCCGATATTGGCCGCGAAGCTCTCGCCGGTCCCGCGCAGGTGCGTGGGGTACATCCTGGGGAGATAATTCCCCCAGAAGCTGAACTGCGCCACGGTGAGCAGCCCGGCAAGGAAAATGCCGATCTCTGTCATGCCCAGATCGTGGGTTGCGGGATAGAAGAACACGAACGGCACCAGGAACAATCCCGGAAACTGGAAGACGCGCAGCAGCTTCCGGCGGCTGACGATGCGGATCGCCAGGAACGCCAGGATCACCCGGCCCAGCAGTCCGCCCATTTCCTGCAGGAACTGCACCTTGCTCACGATCTGTTCCTGCGCGGCGCGGGCCAGGTGCACCACCTGCGGCAAGCCCGGCACGATGCGGGGAATGTGCTGGATCGCGCCGAAGGCAGCGCCGTAGCTGCAGGCGAACATCAAGGCCGTCAGCAGCGTGATCTTGCGATATTCCGGCCGGAACAACTCGGCGAAGCTCGGCCGTTTCAGTGTGCCCGCCAGCTTCTTTTCCTGCCAGGCGGGCGACTCCGGCAGGAACGGGCGGATCAGGATTAACGGAATCGCCGGGATTACGCCCGAGATCAGCGTATACCGCCAAGCTTCGTGCCCGCCATGGATAGCCGGCAACGATTTGGAGTACGTCACGGCCACGTAATAGGCGGCGCTGATGAGCAATCCGCCGATCGACGAGAACGCCTGCGTATACCCCAGCACGGACTCGCGCTGTTTGGCGTCGGGGAACAACTCCGCCAGCCACGCCACGGCTGCCACGAACTCCACGGAAACTCCGATGAACGTGGTGCAGCGCAGCACCAGCAACTCGCCGACGGAGGTGACCAGCCCCGACGCCAACGCTGAAAAGGCATATAGCAGGATGCTCCAGACGAGCACGCGGCGGCGCCCCAGGCGGTCCGTCAGATAGCCGCCTAGCAGGCCGAAGATGCCGCCAGCCACCGCGGGGATGTAGAACAGCAGGCCGACCCAATGATTGAAGTCCGGCGTGCCCGGCTTCACTTTTGCGATCTCCATTAGTGCGGGCCGTACGATCAACGGCAAGACCAGCAAAGCGTAGGTGTCGAAGGCGAAGCCCACGGCGGCCATGGCGCAAATGACCCATTGCACTGGTGTGAGGCGGGGGGCGGTTCCGGCGGCTGGCGGCATTTTCAGGTAGTATGGCATAGTTGGGCTGAGGATTTCATCAAATGGAACAAAGCGCGGTTTTAACCAAGAAAAAGGAGGGGAAGCGTTCCAAAATGTGGATCGTCTTTGTAATTGGCGCGGTGCTGTCGTGGGGAGTTTACGGGCCGGCTCTGCACAAGGGGCAGACGCAGCTCGGCAATCCGCTGAAGGCCTTGCTGTGCGTGGGATTCGCCTATTTTCTGATCGGCGTGCTGGTGCCGGTGGCGGGGCTTTCGTCGCAGGGCGGGCTCGGCGGCTTCAACGCGGGCGGAACGATCTGGTCGATCATTGGCGGCGCGCTGGGGGCGCTGGGGGCGGTCTGCATCATCTGGGCGTTCAAATCCGGCGGGGTCCCGAACTTCGTGATGCCGCTGGTCTTCGGAGGAGCGCCGCTGGTGAATGTGCTGGTCTCCATGGCCATGCATCCGCCCAAGAATGCGCCGCACCCGCTGCTTTACGTGGGTTTTTTACTGGCGGCGCTGGGCGGCGGGATCGTGCTGTACTACAAGCCGTCGTAGGCCCGATCATAAGCCAGGTGGCCGCTACCTGCCGATCGAATACAGAAATTTGGCTGTACGAATCAGGATGTGGTTATCCGAAATTGCCGGCGAGCTGAGCGTGTAATCGTTCAAGTCGTTCTCCGCCAGAACTTCGAACTCGGGTCCGGCCTTGATCACCGTGGTCAGGCCCTCTTCGTTCGTAACGTAGATTTTCCCATCCGCCAGCACTGGCGATGCGCTATAAGTGGCCGGCTTGATACGCTTGCCGCCCCAGATTTCCTCACCGGTCTTCGCATTCAGGCACCATAGAATGCCGCGATCGTTGACCGAGTAGAAATACTTGCCGTCGGTGACGGGCGTGGGTACATCCGGGCCATTCATAAACTCCCACAGCTTGTGCGATTGGGAAACGTCGCCGCGTCCGCCGGCGCGAAATGCGATCAGCGGCTTCACGCGCGTAGGCGCGTAGACCACGTCGTCGTACACCACCGGCGAGGCGATGATGCGGTGCGCGGGGTCGTTATTCGGATTGAAGCCGGTGGCGCGCCACAGTTCCGCGCCCGTGGCCGGATCTTGGCCGGTCATGACATCGCCGCCGGTGACCACGATCTCCACGCGATTGCCGTAGCGCAGCAGCGCCGGCGTAGTATAAGAATCGGGCGATTCGCGAATCGCGTCCGTTGGCCGGAATACGCGCCACACGGTCTTGCCGGTCTTCTTGTCGATGCGCAGGACGTACGACGGATCGTGCGTGCGCATTCCATGCAGCACCTGCACGTAAAGCGCATCCTCATAGAGCAGGGGCGACGACGCGTAGCCCCAGTTCAGGCCGAACTTGCCGTAGTCTTTCTGGATGTCGCGCATCCACAGCTCATTGCCTTTGAAGTCGAAGCCTTTCAACACGCCGATACCGGTCATGGCATAGACGCTCTGGCCATCCGTGACGGGCGACGGCGACGACATATTCTGTTTGTTGATCTTGTAATTGCCGGTCGCGATCGGTTTCTTCCAGATGAGCCTTCCCTTGGCTTTGTCGACGCACCAGAGGTACAGGTCGTCGCCATCCGCGACGTTGAGGAACACGTTGTTCCCCCAGACAATCGGCGTGGCGCCGGATCTGGCGGGCATTTCCAGTTTCCAGGCGATGTTCTCCGTTGCGCTCCAATGCAGCGGAAGGTCTTTCTCGCCGCTGACGCCGTTCAAGGAGGGGCCGCGCCATTGCGGCCAGTTTTCGGCGGCCGCCGGCAGCGCGACTGCGGCGAGGAACAAGGCAAGCGATGGCGAAGCGCGCACGGCTGTCCTCCCAGATATTCAGCAGGATACCACGGCGGAAACGGCTCAGACGGGGCTGTAAAGGCGAAGGCCGGGGAAATCTTTGAAGTCGGCGGTATTGAGGGTCCAAAGCTGGGCCTCGTGGGTGATCGCGCAGGCAGCGATGGCGATGTCGGCCTCGCGCCCCCGAGCCCGCCGGACGGACCGGTACAGCTTGGCGCCTAGCGCCGCATCCCGCCAACCGAAGGGTACGGCTGCCTCGCTGGGAAAGAGGGATTCCTGCGAAGCCAGCTCGTGAGCCAGCCTGGGCCCGCGTATCCATTCGTAAATCACCAGAGATGAAAGGAGGATGCGCTCCCCTTCCTGTACCGCGCCGCTCAACGCGGCGGCAGACCGTCTGCTTCCCGTGAGGGCATCACGAGCACGGAGGTATCCAGAAAGATCACGAGGGGTGCCGGCGGCCTCCCGCCCGGCGGGCACGGCGAATTGACCGCAGCTCCCGGTCTACTTCGGCATCGCTGCGCGTTGGAATCTGGGTCACCAGTTCATCGAACACGCGCAGCATGCGCAGCCTTTCGCTCTCACTAGGCCGGCCGATCCGGTCGTGGTATTCGGCGATCGCGGCGCGGGTTACTTTGGTCGTTGCCATACCGTAGCAATACTATCATACCGAGCCGCGGGCGGGAACCGCTCCTGCACGCCAATGGGTGGTCCCGGCGTTTTGCCTCCCTTGAAAGGCAATTAGCACTGCCGCCGCGAAAGAGCGCCTTTATAATTAGAGGCTGGACTTTCTAGCTGGCCCTCGGGAGGATGCGATGCAAGCTGCTACTCAGATGACGTCCGAAGCTCTGTTCCAACGTTGCGCGGAGCGCGCTCCGATTTACGACCGGGAGAACCGGTTCTTCGCCGAAGATTTCGAGGAACTCCGGGTCGCAGGATATTTGTTGATGCCGATACCGTCCGAGCTGGGTGGATGGGGAATGACGCTGCCGGAGGTCTGCCGGGAGCAGCGCCGGCTGGCATACTATGCGCCAGCCACCGCGCTGGGGCTGAACATGCACGTGTACTGGATGGGTTTGGCCGCCGATCTGCGCCGCGCGGGCGATCACACGCTGGAGTGGATGCTCCGGCAAGGCGCCGCCGGAGAAGTGTTCGCCGCCGGCCATGCTGAAAGCGGTAACGACATTCCAGTACTGCTCTCCACAACCAAGGCGGAACGGGTGGATGGCGGCTATCGTTTTTATGGGCACAAACATTTCGGCAGTCTGTCCCCGGTTTGGACCCGGCTTGGTTTGCACGGCATGGATACCAGCGATCCGGCGGCGCCGAAGGTGGTGCATGCGTTTCTGCCACGGGACACGCCAGGATACCGGATCGAGGAAACTTGGGATGTCATGGGCATGCGCGCGACGCGAAGCGACGATACGATTCTCGAAGGGTGCTTCGTACCCGATCGCTACATCGCGCGGGTGGTGCCCGCAGGGGCGGCGGGGCTGGACGCCTTTGTGGCCTCGATTTTTGTTTGGGCCCTGATGGGGTTCGGCAATGTCTACTATGGGATGGCGCGATACGCCATGGACCGCACCGTCGAGACGGTGAAGAAAAAGCGCTCCATCGGGATGACGCGCCCGATGTCCTACCATGCCGAGGTGCAGCACGCCATCGCGGAGATGGTGATCGAGTTGGAAACGGCGGAAGCGTTGCTGGATAGGGCAGCCCACGACTGGGCGGATAACATCGACCCCGAAAAGGTGGGCGGATTGTTAATCCGCGTGCTGGCGGCAAAATATCGCGCCGTGGAGAGCTCCTGGCGCGTGGTTGACATGGCCATGGAACTGGCGGGCGGGTTCGGGATCTTTCGCGCCGCCGGGTTGGAGCGGGTCTTCCGAGACGCTCGCCTGGGCCGCATTCACCCGGCTAATAGTTTTCTGACGCACGAATTGCTGGCGAAATTGACCCTGGGCATCAACCCGGACGAGCAGCCGAGGTGGGGATGATGGTATTCTCTGTCGAGGGAGGGCTGGATGCCCGAGTACGTAATCGAACGGGAGGTGCCCGGCGCGGGAAATCTGAACGAGGATGAGATTCGGGAAGTCTCACTGCGGTCACTGGCGGTGCTGAAGGAACTAGGCTCCAGCATTCAGTGGCTGCACAGCTACGTCACCGACGAGAAGATTTATTGCGTGTACTTCGCGAACGATGAAGAGAAAGTTCGCGAGCATGCCCGGCGCGCCGGCCTGCCGGCCAACCGGGTTTCGGCCGTGCGGCGGCTTCTGAACCCCGAAAAATTTTAGGCGGGCCGGGGACCTCAGCCGCGTTGCACAAACTCCAGCACCTGATCGGCGGTCATCGCGCGGCCCTCGGCCCAAGCCTTTGCCTGCTCCGCCTCGGGCAGTTTTCCACGGGCGCGGCAGATGGCCCGATCGAGTTCTTCCTGCTCTGCCGGTGAGAGCGAGATTCCCAGGTTTTCCCGCATGACTGCCGCCGCGCCCGCCAACTTGAGCGCGCAACCCGGACGATTGTCATAACAGGCGCAGGCGGCGAGGTGCTCAAGCACGACGGCCATGCCGCGCCGATGCCCCAGTTTATGAAAAACGGCCAAAGCGTCTTTGTACAAGGCTGCGGCATGGAGATGGTTGTGGCCGCGGCAAGCCAGATCCCCGAGATCGCGGAGCACGCCGGCCACTCCCCAAAGATCTCCGATCCGCTGAAATTCCTTCAGGCTCCGCTCATAGAGACGACGCGCCTGCGTCAAGTCACCCTGTGCCGCGGCGACGTCGCCCAAGCCGGTCAGCGCGACAGCCATACCGCGGTAGTCACGCGCGGAACGGAACGCCTCCAAGGTTGCTTCGTAGGCCGTTCGTGCGACCGCATAATCGCCTTGTTTCTTGGCGATGTTGGCAAGGTTACTGAGGCCCAGAACAAACTTGCCGGAGCCCAGCTCTTTCCAGAGCGCCAGCGCCCGCTCGATGTGCGATCGCGCCCGGTCATATTGCCCGGCTTTATTCCAGCCGACTGCCAGAGCGCTTTCCACCGTGGCAATCCCCTGTTTATCGCCAAGCTGAAGTTGTATTTCAAGGCAGAGATTCATGCGCTCCGTGCCTGAGTCGAAATCGAGTTGGCCATCCGCAAGGACTCCTGCCGCATACAGAGCCCGGGCGCGGTAGGCACTCACGGGATTCGCCCCGGGGATATCGAGCAGCGTCGCCAGCGCGCGGCGACCTTCGGTCAGGTGTTCGCGCGGCTCCCAGAACCCAAAGAGCGCGCTACCGAGGCGCAGCCCCCATTCGGCATTGCCCGACTCTACAAGGTACTCGATGGCCGCACGGAAATTATCGTGCTCCGCATCGCAGCGGCCCAGCCAGGCCTCACGCTCGGCGGCGGCCATGTCCGCCGTTCCCTCTTCCGCCAATACCAGGCAATAAGCTGCATGTGCCCGCCTGGCGCTTTCCATCTCGCCGCTTTGCTGGAGCCGTTCTCTACCGTATTCGCGGATGGTCTCCAGCATGCTGAAGCGCGGCTCTGCATCTCCGGGACCCATCTGGCTCAGCAGGCTCTTGTCCACCAGCGACGTTACGCCGTCGAGCACATCCATCCCCAAATCCTCTTGCGCATTGCAGACGGCCTCGGCCGCTTCCAAGGTGCAGCCGCCCACAAAAACCGAGAGCCGCCGGAAGAGCTTCTGTTCCGCCGGCGTCAACAGATCGTGACTCCAGTCGATGGCCCGCCGCAGGGTGCGCTGGCGTTCGGGAAGATCCCGCGCACCGCCGGTCAGCAGCTCCAGCCGGCTGGCGATCCGGGCCAACAAACCCGCAGGCGGGAGAACCTTGATTCGGGCGGCGGCCAGTTCGATGGCCAGCGGCAGACCGTCCAAACGCCGGCAGATCTGCACGATAGCGTCGGCGTTCTGCATAGTCAAGGAGAAATCGGGCTTGACGGCCGTGGCTCGCTGGACGAACAACGCGATGGACGGAAAATCCAGCAGCCGGCCTGGCGAAAGCGGCGCATCGGATTCCGGAAGCGGTAGGGGCGGGACCGAAAACTCCCGCTCGCCATAGACACGAAGCGCCGTTCGGCTAGTGACCAGCGCCTTGGTCCCGGGACATGCATCCAGAATTTCAGAAACATCCGCCGCAGCGGTCGCGACCTGCTCGAAGTTATCCAACACGAGCAACATCCGGCTGAGGCCGGCCAGGTGTTCCTTCACCACTTCTATAAGCGGACGCCCGGGCGCTTCGCGAATACCCAGGGCTTGGGCCATGGCGGAAACCACCAGGTTGAAATCGATCAGGGGCGCCAGATTCACGAATCGAATTCCCCCCGGAAAACTGTCGACCGTATCGCTTGCGGCCTGCAGCGCCAGCCGGGTTTTCCCAGTGCCTCCCGGACCGGTCAGGGTGATCAGCCGGATTTCAGGATCGAGCAGAAGAGGTTGCAATGCCGAGCGTTCCGCACGCCGCCCGATGAGCGGGGTTCTTTGCAAAGGCAGATTGTGCAGCCGCCGCGCTCCAGGTTCCGGCGGAGGGTTGCCGGTACCGGAGCCTAGCGCCGCATCCACCTCCGCCGCCGTGGGCCGCAGCGACGGATCTTTGTGCAGCATGGCCAGGATGAGAGCTTCCAGATGCGGTGGAATGTGCGGGTTCAAGGTACAGGGCAGAACCGGCGCCTGCGAATGAATGGCATGCAGCATGGCCATCAGAGAGTCGGCGTGGAACGGATGCCGGCCGGTGGCCATTTCATAGAAAATGATACCGAGGGAAAACACGTCGGAGGAGCCTGCTGCGTTCTCGCCGCGCACCTGTTCCGGAGACATATAGGCGATCGTTCCTAATACCTGGCCTGGAGTGCTGACTTCGAGCGGCTTGGGGCCTTCGGCTTCGCGCGTCAATCGCGCCAGTCCGAAATCCAGGATTTTCACGTATCCGTCTTTGCGCACCATGATGTTGGCGGGCTTGATATCGCGATGCACAATCCCGGCCGCATGCGCCACGCCCAGCGCCTTGGCGATCTGTCCGCCCACGGGAGCCAGCGATGCCGGAACCGGACCGCCGTCCAGGATTTCGCGCAGGGTCTGGCCTTCCACCAGTTCCATGACCATGTAGCGGCCAGCGTCGCAAGTTCCGATATCGTAAATCGTGATGATATTCGGATGATTGAGCGCGGAAGCCGCGCGGGCTTCACGCTCGAACCGCCGCACCCGATCGGGATCCAGCCGGTGGCTGTTGGGGAGCACTTTGACGGCTACACTCCGTTCCAGGCGCTGGTCGCGGGCGAGATAAACTTCACCCATACCGCCGGCGCCCAGGGGCGACAGAATTTCGTAGGAACCCAGAATGCGGCCGCTCAGCGGCGCCCCGGCAGGCCCTGCCGGCTGGGTATCCAAGGCGGCTGCGGGAGAGGTCGCCATGAATGTCCCGGCCTGCGCCTGGGCCGCCAGCAGGGACTGGACTTCCTGCCGCAACTCCGCATCGTCTGAACAGGCTTCCTCCAAAAAGACGGCGCGCTGATCGGACTGCCGGTCGAGGGCCGCGTGATAAATCTCGCGCACGCGCTGGAATCGCTGCGGGGTCATGGTGTCTTGCGGCTGAGCTCGCGATACAGCCACGCTCGCGCCAGGCTCCAGTCCCGCCTCACGGTTCCCACGGACACTGCGAGAACTTCCGCCGTTTCCTCCAAGCTCAACCCGCCAAAGAAACGCAATTCCACAATCCGGCCCTGCCGTGGCGCGAACGATTCCAGTGTCCGCAAAGCTTCGTCGAGCGCCACCAGATCGGCGGAGCTTTCGATCTGGATGCGGTCTGCCTGCGACAGGGACACGTGTACCGCACTGCCGCCCCGCCTTTTGCGATGTTGCGCGCGGGCATAGTCCACCAAGATGTGGCGCATCATCTGCGAGGCCATGGCGAAGAATTGGGCGCGGTTCTGCCAGCGCACGTTCTTCCAGTCGATCAGCCGGAGGTAAGTCTCGTTCACCAGGGCGGTGGTTTGCAGGACATGCCCGCGCCGCTCGGCCGCCAGGTGTGCGGAGGCCACCCGATGCAACTCCTGTTGGAGCAGGGGCGCCAGCCGCTCCATGGCCCTTGGGTCGCCGCCGCCCCAGGCGATCAACAGTTGCGTGATGTCCGGCGACGTCTCGACTGGCCTCAACTCGAGCGATCCCACAGCCGCGTGCCCCTCCTGCCGATACATTATACCGGGCGACGCCGGCAAACTGCGCGATTGGTACATCCGCAAGCGTCGGGATGGGGCTAGAACATGCCAGGGACTCGCGGCCGGAGGAAATTGTGTGCGGGAAGCCCGGGGCGGGCGGACCGGCCGGAGGCCCGTCCTACCGGAAGTTCACGGTATAAGGCATGATCCGCAACAGCCCGCCTTTGGACCACAATTCCTGCGGCCAGCCGTTGAGCAATCGCCGCAAATGCGACTCGACGATGCTCTCCTGCGCGTGCCCGAACAACACTTCCAAAATGCTGCGCCGTGGCGGATACATCACGATGGTGACATTCTCCGTTACCGGTATCTTAGCCTTCTGCTTCACCAGATCGAGCGCCCGGTCGATGCCGCCCAATTCGTCCACCAAGCCGCGCTCTTTAGCTTGGTCGCCGAGCCACACGCGGCCCTGCGCCAGCGGCTCGATCCGATCGAACGGGCGGTGGCGCGCCTGCGCGACCTTCGCGACGAAGTCGTGATAATTGGCGTCGATGCCTTCCTTCAGCTTGGCCAGTTCCTCGGGAGTGAGAGCGTGTTCAACCGAATCGATCTCCGCGAAGCGTCCGCGCGCGATGGTATCCTGGCTGACGCCCAACTTATCCATTAGCCCATGCACATCGGGCTTGACGAACACCACGCCGATGGAACCGGTGAGCGTACCCGGGTAGGCCACCACGGGATCGCCGGTCATCGCCATATAATAACCGCCGGAAGCGGCGGTGTCGGACATCGAGATCACCACCGCCTTCTTCCTGCTCAACAGGTTCATTTCGCGCCAGATCTCATCGGAGGCCACCGCGTCGCCGCCCGGAGAATCGATGCGTACGACCACGCCATCCACGCTCGAATCGCCGGCGATGCGCCGCAGGAGCTTGTTGAATCCCACGGCCTGGATGCCGTCGCCGGAAACGCCATCGTCGCCGGAATCGCCGCGCGTGATGGTACCGTCGCCTACGAGC
>DATNMW010000079.1:0-2749 GCA_035602155.1 Bryobacteraceae bacterium
GCGCACGCTTTTTGGCCAACCGGCGGTGATCACGCCAGCTGATCGCGGCGCGGCCGGCCAACGCACACGCCTGTTCCAACAACCGCGTCATCACCCGCACCGCATCCCAGAGCAACGAGCTGTCGCTGGGCTCATGCATCAGCGCTTCAGTGACCGTGCTATCGATGCGAACCATCGTCGCCGGCTCGAGCCTGGTTTGCCGGGCGTTGTGCACCACCGCCTGATTGATCGCTTCCCAGCTGGCCGCGGTGATCGCGCTGATGGTCTTCTGCAGCACCGCCTTCTTCGGCGTCCAGCCCATCGGCAGCCGCGCGAAGGCGCGAAACGATGCTGAATCTTCCAGGTGAAACGCCAGTTCCTCGTAGCTCAGCTGGCGGTATTGCTTCAGCAGCGCGCTGCGCAGCACGGCTTCCGCCGGCAAGCCACGCCGGCCGGTCTCGCGCACCCCGTCGCGGCGCAAATCGTTGCTGACCAGGCGTAGCAATGGACGATGCTGATCGAGCCACTGCGAGATCTGCTTCAACTCGCGACCGATCTCGTGTGTGGCAAAGATATCGAATAGGCTGGCTTGCGTGATGCGTTCCTGACGCATGATCGGGCTCCGGCGGGTCGGGTCTGGTTCGGATGCAGTGGTATGCCGCCGAAACATAACCGAAGCCGCCGGGCTTGACTCGCGATATCGCGGAGCAGCTGAATTTTAGACGATTAGCGATTAGCGTTTATGGACGGACACTAGCTAAGCTAGGGCCGTTCGCCAAGGAGGTTGCGCAACCAGGATTCCCGAACAAACCGCCAGGCGCGTTAGCGGGCGGTCGCATTTTCGTTTGAGAGCGCGCTTTCAGCTCAGTGTATTATCGGCATAGCCTTTGTTTCGGACGCGGCTGCACGGCAGGCGAGTCCGGGTTTCGGGGTCTGCAACCACCGCGAGTCCGGTGTCCGATGAGCGGACATGGAGAGGCATTGCCTCCCGATCAGGTGGCTGGCGGCAGAGCCCAGAACGCAGTGAGACCGGCTGCGGCTGATCATCCGGACGGCCCGCAGGCCAGCGCCCGGATGGCCTGACGGGCAGAGATGATCAGCCCCAGCGCCTCAGCACCCGCTCCCAGACGGATGATCAGCTTGCGGGCGTGGTTGACCACCCGCCCCGGCAGACCGATCAGCCGCAGGCGCAGCGCCTTCATCCGCTTCGTCAGCCAGCCCGTGCCCAGCACCAGCCGTTTCATCGCGGTGTTTAGGTTGTGCGCCAGGATCATCAGCGCCCACCACGCGGCGTTGGCGCCGAACCGCCCGGACGGCAACTGCCCGCCGGCGAGGTCGCTCTTCATCACCGAGTGGACTTCCTCGCTCTTGCCGCAGCGCTCGCGCAGCCACCAGATCACCTGGTCGCCGGCAACCTTGCGGTTGGTCACCACGCCGAACAGCTTGTAGGTGCCCTTCGGGCCGAATTCCTGCGTCGGGAACGGCAGTTGCGCCTGATCGCCCAGCGGCAACTGGCGCAGCTTCTCGCGGATCGCCAGGAACCGGTAATCCGCCCGCTGGCGGGAGTGCCCCGCCCAGTTCGGCACATAGCAGATCTCGGCCCATTCCTGATCGGTCTCCCGCGGCTGGCCATCGAACATTCGGATCAGCGGCTTCCATTCGCTCTCCGCTGTCGCCTGCACGGCGGTGCGGAACGCCGGCGTCACGTCGGCACCGATCGCAAAGTCGATGACCCCGAAGCGTGGATCTTTCCCTTCGCCGCAGTATAGCAGCAACTCTTCCTGATAGCCTGCTGTATCCGAGCGTAATGAAACCTTCGTCACGCTGGCCGGCAGATGCGCCAGCGAGGTCTGCAATACCCGCAGTTGCTCGTGCCCGGCGGGAACATTCCCGTCGCGGAACTCGGAGTACAAGATCGTGCCCTGCTCAGCCCAAAAACAGTTCAGCGGCTGATAGGCCTTGAACCCTTTGTAGCAGTGCAACGCATCCCGCTTGTGCGTCTCGACCAGCGTGGCGTCCGTGTCCAGCGTCGCCGACGTCGCGGGTTGGTGCGTCTGAATGCAGCCGAGCAGCGTCTGGTTCACCTGCCACAGGCCGCGGAGTTGCTCCGTCACCTCCGCAATGACCGCGGTGCCAGCCGCTGCTTTCGGCGCGGCGGGGTCGTGAAACCGCTCCAGCCACGCCGAGGCGGCCGACGGTGAGGGCACGGCGCGCTCGCGCGGGCGACGCCACCGTTTCTTCAGCCATCGCCGCTCCGCGGACGACAGCACGTCACGCTCGATCGCACGCAGGATCGCCGCGAAGCCGCTGTCGGTTTCCAGACGTTCAAGGTCTTCGACGCAGTCGCCACCGGCCAGGTTCAGGAAGATCAGCGCCAGTACCATCTGGATGTCGAGCCAGCCTTGCGCGCCGGCCACATGCACGTGCTGGCGGATCGCCGCGCCTAGGCCAATGGCCTCGATCAGATCGAGATACAGCGGCAGCCCCGCCAGCGAAGTCAGCCCGCCGCTTGAACGATCCGCTTCATACTGGAACCCCAGCACGCCTTGTGGCAGCATCTCCTGCACCCCGTTGGTGATGGTTCTCGATTCGCAAACGTAGACTATCTCCCTGATTTATCAGGGCCAACGGGGAACGGAAGATTTTTAGGAGCGGAATTCAGGGCACCCAGGATTCCCGAACAAACCGCCAGGCGCGTTAGCGGGCGGTCGCATTTTCGTTTGAGAGCGCGCTTTCAGCTCAGTGTATTATCGGCATAGCCTTTGTTTCG
>DATNMW010000080.1:0-12301 GCA_035602155.1 Bryobacteraceae bacterium
TTGCGGGACAACCTGCGCGCCATTACCCAATTCGGCCGCCCTCACCAGCCCGACTGCCATCTTACGCCCGTTTCCGCCACCCTGGCGCCCATTTTCATCCCCATGGGCGGTCGCCATCCGACCAGGTTGTTTTGCTTCGTAATTTAGCTCTGGGTCACTGGCCTGCCATGACTTCAACCACGGCTGCTACGCCATGCGGAACAGGTGCCGGGTGCGAGCGGACCAGTCGGTGCTGGAAAAGATGCGCGGCCCAACCTGGATCAGGCGCGGCAGCATGTCGAACACCGACCCGGGTGTCCAGTTGGCGCCGGCGCGCGTGCGGAATCCCTTGCGATTCAATTCCTCGGCCACCAGGGAGAGGGGGGCGTCCTGGACAATAAGGTCCATCATCAGAACTAGCGCCTGCTTCTCTGCGGCGTTCTCTTCGAGGTGGCTGCAGTCGGCGGAGACGCGCAGGCCGTAGGGGACTTCTTCGGTTAGCGGACCCGGCTGGGCGGCGGGTTCATCGACTTCCCGCTCCCATTCGACGGCGGTTAACTTCCAGCCTTCCTTGGCCTTCTGGGTTACATAATCCGGCGACAGGGGACCGGACGGAACCTCCCGCACCCTTTGTAGCTTCGACATTCGGCGGCGCCTCCCGCGCGACGAACAAGCAAGTGAAGTGCCGCTCTAAGGGCCGGATCTTGGGGCCGAAACGGGCAGGGATTGTGCGGAGATGGGATTTGGTGTTGCGGCGATGGGACGCAGGGGCGAGGACTGCCCCACCCCTGCGCCGATTACAGAATTCAGAAGCGGAGACGCAAGCCCAACTGAATGATCCTGGTGTAGTTCGCCGAAGCTCCGGCGCCTCCCAGCGTTAGCGCGCCATACTGGCCTTCGAGCGCGCCGAAATCGCCCGGATCCGCCAGGGACACGAAGGGATCGCTGTACTGCATGTGATTCAGCACGTTGAATCCTTGCGCATAGAACTGGAAGCCCACGCGCTCGGTGATCATGGTGTCCTTGGTTAGGCCGAGATCCAGGTTCCAGCGCGGCTGGCCGCGAAGTTGACCGGCGCCGCCGCAGGATCCGTCCGTACCCAGAATGAACGGCCGGAAGTTGTTATAGACCGCGGCCGGATTCGTGAACAGGTTCACTCCGGTTCCGCCGTAGACGGCATCGTTGTTGACGCCAACGGTACCATTGCTGACGACGCCCTGGTTGGCTGTGGTGCCGTAGCTCATGGTCGTCAGCGGGATGGCGTTGCAGCCGTTGCCGACATACCCGTTCCCGAGGTTCTGATCGGCTTGGTAGTATTCGTCGTTGTAGACGTCAAGCGGCGTTCCGCTGGCGATGGATAAGATAGGCGAAATAGACCAACCGCCCAGGACCCTGGTCGCCACCGGGTTGCTATTGGCCCAGCGCTGGCCCTTCCCGAAGGGCAGGTTGTAGGTTGCCAGGAGGTTGAAGACGAACTTGCGGTCCCAGAACTGGGGGCCGTAGTCCACGCGCTGGTTCCAGACGTCGTTCAGGTTATTCTCGACGTACGACTGGTTCAGGGCCAACGTACCGAGCGATCTGCCGTAGGTGAAGTTTGCGTTGAGAGTCAGACCGGTCGACATGCGCTTGGTGACGGTAGCGACCAAGGCATTATAGTTCGAGTAGCCCGTGGAAGCTTCGCCGTAGCATACCGTACATTGAGCGGATGAAAGTAGCGAAGTTGAAGTCGAACCACCGCCGGCGCTCGCAAAATTCCAACTGCCCTCCAAGTCCTGCCACATGTTGGTGACATATTGGCTAAGGATGTTGCTGGATTCGTTGGAAACCACAGCGGCTGTGCAACTTGAGAAACCGGTGCAGTAGGAGCTGTTCTGAAGGGCCGATTCCAGAAACGGCTGCGGCGCAGGGGCTTTGCCCACTGAAAGCGCATTGTACAGGTTAGTGTATGCTTGGGAGAAAGTTTGGCCGCCAAGCTTCATCATGAACGGTACATCGTTCAGGTCGATGCCTTGATAGAGATTTCTGGCCCACACACCGACGTAACCCACTTCCAGGATATAGTTGCCCTTCAACTGCCGCTGGATGCTGACATCGATCTGATCCGACGAGGCGGGCTTGAAGCTGTTATCCAGGAAGAAATTGAGGCCCTCGGGCGGCGCATTCACACCGGGCAGGACGGGGGATTGCAGCGTGGGAGCGATGGTGGGAAATGGGCTGACATTGCCGTCCACACCGAGGCGGAAAGCAGTTGCGGGAGTGACACCGCCCGAGCCAGCGCAAGCTCCGGTCGAAGACGGGTTAATACAGGACACCGGGTTCAGGAATCCGTCACCGAGAACGGGGGTCGAGACTTGGTCGATGCCGAGGGTCTTGCTATAGAAGCGGCCATAGCCGGCCCGGACGACGGTATTCTTGTGACCGAAGAGCTTGCCCAGCCAACTATCGCCGAAATCCGGATTCCAGGCTATGGAGACGCGGGGCGCCAGCGCGCCATAATAGGGCGCGTAAGGATACTTCATGCCGACGTCGGTCACCGGCGAGAAACCAATGCTGGGGTTATAGACCAGCCCGTTCTGAGCGGCAGTCTGGCGGGTGGACAGATAATTCTCAATGCTAAGGGGGCTGTTGCTGGCGTCGACCAATGTATCCTGCGCCCGATTTAATTCGTAAGGCGGCATCGGGATACTATAGTTCAGACCATAGTTCAAAGTGAGATTGGGCTTGATACGCCAAGCATCGTTGAAGTAGAGACTGTACGTATCCACGATACTGTAGGAGCGCATCGGCGTACCGGGCGGATTCAAGGCTAAGTCCGAGCCCGTGCGAGTCGCGATCACACCCGCCTGGTCGACCATTCCGGCCAGCATCGCGTAATAGTTCTCATAGGTGCCGAGGGAGCTGGAGGGCAAACAGTTGGTGGTGACTGTGCCGCTGCAGGCAGTGGGCAAGGTATCGGGTGTGAAATTGATGCCGGTATCGCCGATGAGGTATTTGGGTTGCGTCAAAAGGCCGCTAACGTTGTCATAGCGGTCGAAGTGGAACCACTGGTGGAAGATTTCACCGCCGAACTGGAACAAGTGGGTGCCTTTCAAATAGTTCAAGCTGTCGCGGTAGTCGGCGTCGTGTCCATCCCACAAGCGGGGGCGGGTATTCTGGGTGTCGTCATTCATGGGGACGAGGTCGCTACCCTGGCCCGCGTCGTTCGGCATATTGAGCGCGGCCGGGACGCCGGAGAGCTGCGGGAAGCCTGCGCCAAGGCGGTCCCACTGCCAGAAATTCTTTGTAAAACTGAAGTGGAAGTCGTTATTGAGGGAAGGAGTGATGGTGGTGGTAAGGCCCGCCACAAAGTAGCGGGGTTCCAGGGGGAAGCTGGATTGGGAGGCCGGCACGCCGAGCTTATCGCCGGGCACCAAGCCGCCGATATCTACCTGGTTGGTGGTCGGATTGTCTTCGGAGAAATACCGGTAGCTGCTGAAGAACCGCCACTTGGCTCCGAAATCGTGGTCGACGCGAACCACCGCGAAGTTGGTGGAAAGCGGGTAAGCAAGGTTGGCCCCGTAACATTCCGTATTTAGCCCGTCACCACTGCCACTGGGGCATTTGGGGGAGGTGGGCTGGGGCATGTACTTGTTCCACAACGTGCTGATCGACGGACTCATGCCCACCCCACGCGGGTCGCACGGGGTGTTGCCATTGGCGCCGCAGATGGCCATGGTAGCCAGGTTATATTGGACGACCTGGCCGGTGGCGTCGCGGATCTGAAAGATACCCTGCCGCAACAGGTCGGAGGGTACCACACTGTAGAACGGGCCACTCCGGGGATAGCGCTCGCCCTCGTAATTCGTATAGAAATAAGTCTTGCCGCCCAGGAAATCCGGCAGCATGGGCCCGCCTATGGAGCCGCCGAAGCGGTTGTAATGCGACTTCGGTTTGCCCGTGTCGTAGAAATTGTTGTAAAAGTCGTTCGAGGAGAGCACGTCGGACTGGAAGAAATCGTAGGCCGAGCCGTGGAACTGGTTGGTGCCGCGCTTGGTGGTGATGATCACCTGCCCGCCACCGGAGGTGGCAAAGTCGGCGGTCATATTGTTGGTGTTCACGCGGAACTCCTCGACACTTTCCACTGGGGTAGGCACCACGCCGGAGCGGCTGCCGACGTACGTGCCACGGTCGCCGTCCATGTCGTCGGTGTTGTTGCCGCCGTCCAGCAAATAAGTGTTCTGGTCGCTCATATTGCCGGCGATCTGGCCGCTGGTAATATTGCCTTCCGCGCCGTTGAACGTCGGGGCCGAGGTCGCCTGCAGAAAGACTAAGCCGGCAACATCGCGGTTGATGGTGGGGAGATTCATGATGGTCGCGCCACCCATATCGCTGCCCATGGTGGAGTTCAATGTTTGCAACTCCGCCTCGGCGCTGGCTTGCACCTGCACAGTTTCGGTGACGGCGCCGACCTCAAGCGCGAAATTCAGGGTGAGCGCCGCGGCTGGCAAGACATCCTGCTTCGCTACCACCGATTTGCGGAATCCCGCCTTGTTGGCTGTGACGTTGTAAATGCCAGGCTTTACGTTTTCGAAAATGTAAATGCCGGAATTATTCGACGCGGAGACATTGCTGATGTTGGTTTCAGTATCGGTGAGGGTCACTGTGGCGTCGGCCACAATGGCGCCCGTGGCGTCCGTTACGCGACCCGTTACGGTTCCGGCTCCGGTGACGTTGCTCTGGCCCATAAGCAAGGCCGGAATCAGCAGAGCGAATAGAAAGGCAGACCTAACCCTTGTTGCACGTAGATGCATGCTCGTATCCCCTTCAACCAAGATGACTTCAGCCCGGTCGATATGGACCGGGTCGTTACCTCTAGTTGCCGAGAATAGCTCGTCGCAACAGCGGCGGGTGGCCAAAAAAACGATAAAGATGTGCGCGCCTTGCCCCCCAAAGCGACAGCGCTACTCCCGAATACACCTGATCCAGTATGCTCCGTTGAATACTGGAAATAAAGCTTGAACAGCCGCAGTGTACTACCGCGTGCGGGCGAATGCAACACAAAAATGACGAAATGGCGAATTTTCTTGCGAGACGCAGCCGAACCTGTCCAAAATAGGAAGAATGTGGTCAAGTCGGTAACGGTATGTCTAGTGCTTGGTGGACCGCCAGCCGAGGCCAAGTCTCCAAATCTACCGATAAAGCGCACCCCCCCTCGCCCTGCTATCCTGTACGATGGCATTTGAACCATCCGCGAAAGGAGAACCTCTAAGTGAGAGTCGGCGTATTCACCGCCTTGTTGGCGCAACTATCCCTCGACGATGTTCTGAAAAAGCTCAAGAGCATCAATATCGATACCGTGGAACTCGGAACGGGCAACTATCCGGGCGATCCGCACTGCAAGCTGTCCATGTTGGACAGTAAAGCCGAACTGAAAGAATTCAAGACGAAGCTGGCGGACAACGGCTTCAGCGTCAGCGCCCTGAGCTGCCATGGCAACCCGCTGCATCCGGACCAGGAGCGCGCCAAGCACGATCAGGAAATCAGCCGCAAGACCATCCGCCTGGCCGAGAGACTAGGCGTGCCTGTGGTCATCGATTTCTCCGGCTGCCCCGGCGACTGCGACAAATCCAAGTGGCCCAACTGGGTCACCTGCCCGTGGCCGCCGGACTACCTGGAGATCCTGAAATGGCAATGGGAAGCCAAGGTCACGCCATATTGGACCAAGCAGGCCAAATTCGCCGCCGATCACGGCATCAAGGTCGCCATCGAAATGCATCCCGGCTTTGTGGCTTACAGCCCGGAGACCATGCTGAAGCTGCGCGCCATCGCCGGCCCGTCCATCGGCTGCAATTACGATCCCAGCCACATGTTCTGGCAGGGTATCGATCCCATCGCCGCCATCCGCGTGCTGGGCGACGCCATCTTCCACGTACACGCCAAAGACACGCAGATCTACGAACGCAACCTGCCGCTGACCGGCGTGCTGGACACCAAGTCCTATACCGACGAACGCAACCGCGCCTGGATCTTCCGCACGTGCGGGTACGGCCATGGCGGCGAATGGTGGAAGGAGTTCGCATCCACGCTGCGCATGTTCGGATACGATTACGTGCTTTCCATCGAGCATGAGGACAGCCTCCTATCTCCCGAAGAAGGCCTGCGCAAGGCCGCCGATTTCCTGAATGGCCTGGTGATGAAAGAGCAGCCCGCGGCTGCCTGGTGGGTGTAGCCGGTGCGTTTCCTCCTTCTGCTGGCCTGCGCGGGCTCGTTGTGCGGGGAGTTCCGCGCAGGCGCCTATAAGACTGTGATCACGCCGCCTGTTGAGGGCCGCCCGCCCGTCTACATGGCGGGGTTCGGACACAACCGCGCGGCCGTCTCGGTACATGACGACCTCTATGCGCGCTGCCTGGCGTTCAGTGCCGGTTCGAAGCCGCTGGTAGTGTGCGAGGTCGATTTGATCGGCTTCTTCCTGGACGATGTGGAGCGGGTGCGTGCGAAAGTGGCCGACGCCGATGTAGTGGTCGCCTCCACGCACGTGCACGAAGGCCCCGACACGATGGGGCTTTGGGGGCCGGCCGCGGGGCAATCGGGGATCGACAATGCTTACAACAGCTTCGTGGTGGATCGCATAGCGGAAGCCGCCAAAGGCGCGCTGGCCGCTCTGGAACCCGCCACTGCGTCGCTGGCTGTGGTCCACAGCGCGGAACTCGATTCGTTCATCGACGACACGCGCCCGCCGGTGAAGCACGATCCCGATCTGATCGTGCTTTCGCTGATTGGGAAGGACGGCAAGCGCATCGCCACGGCGGTGAATTGGGCCAATCATCCCGAGACGCTGGGGTCGCGCAACACCCGGATCAGCGCGGACTATCCGGGATTCTTCTACAAGCGCCTGGAAGCGAAACTGGGCGGCATGGCCGTGCTGTGGAACGGCGCGGTGGGTGGGATGCAGTCGCCGCTGGGCGCCAGCATCAAAGATCCCGCCACCGGAGTGATCGCCGCAGAGAACAGCTTCCGCAAGACGCAGATCCTGGGCGAGCGCATCGCGGATTTGGCGGCGGAGGCGGCTGGCCCCGCCAAGCCCGTCAGCATCGACAAAGTCGAGTTCGCCGAACGCATCATCACCATACCGGTGACCAATCGGGGCTTTGAGATGGCTGCCCAAGTGGATTTGTACAAAGGGCGGAAGAAGACCACCGCGGACGGCTCGACGACCGCGCCCGTGGGCCTAATTCGGATGTCGGGCGCCGTGCCGGTGCTGGAGATCGCGCTGGTGCCGGGTGAGATGTATCCGGAGTTGAGCGTGGGCGGCGTGGAGCGCTACGCGGGGGCCGATTTTCCGGATGCGCCAATCGAGACGCCGATCAAATCGATGCTGCATGCGCAGTTCAAAATGCTGATCGGCCTGGCCGACGACGAGATCGGCTACATCATTCCGAAGGCGGAGTGGGACGAAAAGGCGCCTTACCTGCAGAATGCGAAGAAGGCCTGGTATGGCGAGGAGAATTCTGTGGGGCCGGACGCGGCGGCGCGCATCGCGGCGGCCATGCAGGAGCTGGCCGACAATTAAGAGCCCATAGACGAAGCGGGCCGTCGAAGGCTTCCTGTCGTATTCCAACGTCTACGAGTACGGGTTCGCCGATGGCGTACGTCAGCAATGACTTACGCCATAATTAACGTACGATATCGGGATAGGGCGAATGGGCGAGGTCAGACCTTCTCAGAGGGGAGTGATTGTCGGCTGGCGCTAGGAAATATCCGCAACGGGGCCTGCCGCGCTTAGCCTCTAATGACAGCCTAAGCAGTGGAATTTCAATCCGTGGCAGACCGCGCACGTCGTCTTATCCAGAACCGACTTTCCGCTCGTGTGAGTGTCCAAATAATCCGGCGTGTGGCTGGCGGGCGTCAGCTTGGCGCTCTTCGCGTGACAAAACTCGCAACTGTACGGTGGATCGATCTGGTTGTGGCACACCAGGCAATCCGCCATTTGCGGCAACCCGCTCCGATCCGGCCGGTCCGACACTTCGAGGCCCCGATGGCAGGCCTCGCAGGGATTCCGCGTGTTCAGTTGCGTCCGTAGTTCAGGACTGGGCGCAGTGAGATACGTCTTCTTATCGATCGCGGCGGCGATCAAAGGCGCCACATTGCCGAGTTTCAGGTGCAGTTGGTGGTCGAAGCGTGCGAGACGGGTCGCCATCGGCGCGCCGATTTCCGCGGTCTTGTGGCACTTCAGACAGGCGCTCTGCGCGGGCAGCAGTTTGTCGCCGGCATGGCAAACGGCGCAATCCAGCTTCGCCGCCAGATGGATACGGTGCGAGAATGGCTGCGCCGTCTGCGCCACGGCCCCGCCGGCGATCGCAATCGACAGGAATAGGATTCGCAATTATTGTTTATAGGTGACGCGCCAGATTTTATTGCCGCCATCGTCCGATATCAGCATGCTGCCATCCGGCAGGATCAGCAGCCCAACCGGACGGCCCCACACGTCGCGGCTATCTGGCGCGATCATCCAACCGGTCAGGAAGTCGCGCTCCGGGCCGGAGGGCGCGCCATTGCGGAACGGAACGAAAGCGATCTTATACCCCACCCGCTGCGCGCGGTTCCAGGAGCCGTGCAGGGCCAGAAAAGCGCCGTCGCGATACTCGGCGGGGAACTGTTTCGCGGTATAGAATTCGAAATCCAGCACGGCTTGGTGCGCCGGCATTAGAGGCACGTCGGGCACGATAGTCTTGGCCACCAGATCCGGCGCCTTACCCTTGTTGCGCGGATCTTCATTAGGGCCGATATAGGCATACGGCCAGCCGTAGAAACCGCCCTGCCGGATGTGCGTAAAGTAATCCGGCACCAGGTCGTCGCCCAGCGCGTCGCGCTCCTGGACCGCGGCCCACAGTGTATCCGTTCCCGGATACCAATGCAGTCCGATGGGATTGCGCGTGCCCGCGGCGTAGGTTTCGTGGCCGCTGCCATCCGGATTGTAACGGTTGATGGCCGCGCGCACAGGGTCCTCTCCGGGCGAAACGTTGGAGCCGGAGCCGACCCCCACGTAGAGCTTTTCGCCCGCGCGGTCGAACAGCAGGCTGCGCGTCCAGTGGCCGTGACCGAAGCCCTTCAGCGAAATCACTTCCTCGCCCGGCCCGGCCGTCATGGCCTTCGCATCGTACTTATAGCGCTTGATGGATTCAGGCTCGCCCACGTATAGGTATTCGTGCCAGAACGCCAGTCCGTAGGGGCGGTCCAGTCCCGTGATCAGCTTCTTACGGTCGTGGGCCCGATAGCCATCGGCTTTGTTCAGCGGTATCGCGTAGACCGCGCCCTTCGGACCCTCCGCGGCGTCGCTGAGCAGCAACTCGCCGCTGGGACCCAGCAGCATGTAGCGGGGGCGCTCGAAGTTGTCCGCATAGACGCCGACCGAGAAACCCGCGGGCACGTGCAACTGCGCGCCAGCCGGCTGGGGGATCACATGCGGACCATTATTGGCCGACGATGTCGCGTAAGGCGGCGCCAATTTCACGTCGGCGGCGTAGAAAGCCGCGGCAGCCAGGAGTGCGGTGGCGCCCAGCAGAATCCCTTTATTTCCCATGATTCCATCTTAGCGCGGGATCGACGTGCCGCCCATCGCCGCGCCGCCCGCTCAGAACATCGACGCGGTCTGTCGATTTTGGCCGGCGGCGATCGGCTGGGCGGGCATCTCCAGCCCGTGCTGGGCCGCGAATTGCCTGGCGTGCTTGGTACAGCAATATTGCCACCAGTCGCCGCTCCGGAATTCGCCGGAGGTGGATTCGAGCACCAGGTAGGCCGCCCGCGCCGCACATCCCCGTACCTGGCATGCGCCGGTGCCCCAATCCTTTTTCGCCTGCTTCTCCTGCGGCGTCATGGAACGAATGCTTCGGTCTAAATGCATGAAACCGTCATTTCTCCGCGCCCGGCTGGCTCTGGACCAGAATACGCTTCCTGCCCTGGTCCGCTTGACTGGCAACCGAGCTAAACAGTAATCCAATCATGTATCTGATTCCGCTTCGCCGGCAGTAGCGGACCGTGGCATTGCCCATCAGCCCGTAAGCCGGCGCCTGCAGATAGACGTTGGTGAGAAAATCGATAGGGCTGTCGCATTCGACCCTGGCGCCCAGGTCCGACAGATCGAGACACTTTGCCCCGAGTGTCTTCATCTCGCCGGAGCGGGTTTGCCAAGAGATTTTGAAGTTGCCGCGAAATTGACGGCGTTCGCCGCCACGGATGTCTTGAGTATGTTGGACACGCATTCGTTTCACCTCCTTATAGGTCTGTCTGGGAAGACCCATGGCCGGGAAGCATTCTAATCCGAATGTCCGACCGCCATAGTTCCAAAGAACAGTTCCGCCGCGCGCTCGAGATCGGCCCGGCTAACTCCCAACGGCTGCTCTTCGTATGTCTTCAATGCCTGGATAATCCGGCACATATCTCTCGGATAGCACGGCCTCAGATCGCCCCCGCGTTTCATGCAAAGCTCGCGCAGACGCTCGACGGCGCCTTCCTCGCAGGTCATTTTATACGTCGCCGTCACGCGCCGGAAGATTTCGTCGAAAACCTCCGGGGCGATGGCGTCCACGAGAATTTTGTTCGGAATGCGGCGCAAGAACGCTTCGTCCGCCAGTTCGCTGGGTTCCAGGTTGGTGGCGAAGACGATCATCACCTCGAAAGGAATTTGGAAGCGCACGCCGTAATTCAGCGACAGGTAATCCACGCGCCGGTCCAGCGGCACGATCCACCGGTTCAACAGGTCGCGCGGCGAGATCAATTGTCTGCCGAAATCGTCGATCACCAGCATGCCTCCATTGGCCTTCATCTGCACGGGTGGAGCGTAGGTCCCGGAGGAATCGTCCCGCCGCAACTCCAGCATGCCGGGGATTAACTCGCCGCCCACGATCACGCAAGGCCGGTGACACACCACCCAGCGCGGGTCGGCATCCTCCATATCGATCTGTACGCGCTCATGTACCGCCGGGTCGAATAAGACAATGATCTGGTTGTCCACCTCCACGGCGTAGGGCATCACAAGTTGGTCTCCATAGACGCGCAACAGCCGCTCGGCGAGACTGGTCTTGCCCGTGCCAGCCGGTCCGTACAGGAACATCGAGTTCTGCGCCACCAGTGCCGGACCCAATTGATCGAGTATGCGGTCGGTCACCACCAGGTCGCCGAACGCCAGGCGCAACGCCGACCGGTTAATGGTCACATGGGGCCGTTGATCGAGAATGGCTTGCTGATACGCGGTCAGGCTGACTGGCGCCGGCCCCGCATACTGACACATCCGGCAGCGCTCCGCGGCCATCGCGCGCCCCGCCCCCGTAAGCGCGAAGATGTAGTCGTCTCCAATCATGCCGCTCACTTCCAGCATCCGCTGGTTACGCACATCGCGAAAGACCCTCTCCACAATCGGATACGCCAGTGCCATCGACTCGCTTAAAGCACCGATGGTGTTGCATCTCTTCAGGTGTACGTGGCGCAGGAACAGATCTTCTATCAAGGCGGAGCTGATTCCAGCCTGCTCCTGCGTGACCGGCGCGGTGGGCAGGAATCTCCGGAGCTTGTCGCGCGCCACGTAGGCGCCACTGCGGTCGGACGCTAAGAGAGTGGCCAAAACACCTGATTCGGATGCGTCCATGGCAAACCCAGTCGACATGCCTTGTATTCCTCCATTGCTAACTTTAGGCAACTCGCACTGTTACCTATTGTTAAGTCCCGGCTGTATACTTCGCAAACAGTGGTACTTAAGGTACTGTGCAATATTCAAATAACTATTGAAAGCCGGCCATTTACAACTCATTATAACTATATGGCAGCCGCCGCTAGAGCGCAATATATTTCTTGCTTCATGAGTACAACTTTGGTTCATAGCCGGAGCCGATCAAACGCTGGCCGCCCCAGCGGCGAGGGCGTGGTTGCCCGCGTGGAGTAACCGCCAATGCCGTTGAAAGCCCGTATCTTCGCAGCTCTCTGCATCGTTGCCGGCGCCGTTCTCATCGGCACCGGCGTGTATCCATGGCAGTCCGAAGATCTCCCGCGCTTCTGTTTCTACCTGGTCCTGTCGAGCCTGGCTTCCGGCATGAAGGTCAATCTGCCCGGCATACCCAGCACCATGTCGGTCAGCTTCCTGTTCAGCCTGATCGGCATCGTGGAAATGTCCTTGGGCGAGACCTTGGTCATAGGCTGCGCCGGAATGTTGATTCAGTGTGTTTGGAGGGCCCGCCAAAGCCCTCGGCCCGCCGCAGTGCTCTTCAGCGTCGCGAACACCGGCATGGCCACCGCCGTCGCCTACCGGTTTTACCATTGGCCAGCCATCCATTCGTTTGGAACCAGCGGCCCG
>DATNMW010000081.1:0-2784 GCA_035602155.1 Bryobacteraceae bacterium
CGGGCTTAGCGAGCCGACGAACTCCTTGTCGTCATCGCCATAAACCGCGTAAAATTCTTCCACCGACCAAGTCACGTCGATAGGCCCCAGTTCGACATCGTCCGCGGTATGCGATTTGCCGTCCGCGCCGCGCTGGTAGGCCACCGCGTCGAACTGCTGGTAGCCCTTGGGATGGGTTTCGCTGCCCAGCCTGGCTAACGCCGAGTCCGGCGCCACTTTTACATAGTCGATCCGATCGTACACGGCGATGGCGCTCTGCAACACCGATCGGCGAAAGACAATGTCGCGTTTGCCCGGCACCGCGTCCGCGGCTACATCCACTTCCGCTACGATTTCAGCAGGCGTGTGCGAAACAATGCGCCGCACTGTGACGCCGGTTCCGAAATCCAGATCCGCTGGCGTAATCTGCGCGGGCAGGCTTTCCGCGATCAGGCGGACGCGCGCCGCTTGCGAACCGGTCTTCAACGATGAGCGGTCGGCGCCGATCAAAGTCGGCTCCGTGGAGGCGCGCTGCAATTTGACATCGAAACCGAACTCCTGATACTGGCCCCAAAACCAGCGGCCTTCCCCCGTGTTCTGATCGGGCGAAAACCAAAGCACCTCGCGCATCTCGCTCGACAGATCGTCGGGAGCCGCATTCGCGGGCGGCGTCCCCTTGGAGCGGCCGCGCCAGGCATATCCCGCGTAGACCAGGCTGCGCCCCGTGCGGGAGACGGTCGAGCCGTCCTTTACGGATGTCAGCGTCACGCGCGTCGTGAACTGATCGTCCGTTCCGGCGCTTGGCTCCACGTCCATGTACCCATAAAATCTGCCGTGACCCGGCAGGTGGGCGGAGACGATCCACCGCCCCGCGAACTTCGGCGCACGCATGCGGGCGCGCCACGCCGCCCACTCAGGCGTTTCGAGCGGAGCGGTCTTAGAGAGATAGGCAAGCGCTTCGTCAACCGGCAGAGGCGCGCCGGGTTCCTGATGGTGGCGCGATTCGTCGAAGCCGCCGGCAGTGATTCCCAACCGGAATGCTTCGTCGGCTGTCGGATATAAAGCGATGTGCAGGTTGGCGAGCAGTTTCCAATCCTGCGCCGAGCGCCGCCACGATAGCGGGCGCGCCATCGGATGGCAATTCGCGCACGCGCCATGCACGTTATCCGTGGGGATGTTGGTCTCGTCTTGAATGCGGTGCTCGGCGTAGTACATCACCGGCTTGGACTCTTCAGGCGCCAGACCGTGATAGGTTGCCAGGTATTTCACGATCGCGCGGGCTTCGTCGGGCGTCAACCGGACGCCGTTCAAACGCACCATGCGCTTGATGGCTTCCTCCCAGCCCTCGGGCGTGGCGCGTTCCCACGATATGCGCAGCATGTTGCCCTTCTGGTCTTTGGTGTGGCAACCTCCGCATTTGGAGATCACCAATTGACTGGTAACCGGAATGCCTTCCTCGGACGCCGGTTTGGCCGGCTCCTCGGACGCGGGAGCTTGCGGCGTCTGGCTCTGCGCGAGCATCGGTACCACCAGAAGCGCGGCAAGCGGGATCTTCATAAGCTTATCCGCATATCATAACTTGCCACCCGGCAGTTGGGCGGATAAATTATTTTTATACAAACGATTTGGTGGGGCGGACCTCCAGGTCTGCGCGGGTACTCCAGGACCCGCTCTTTGCAGCCAGCCGCCGTGTGCTATGAACAAAGGGAATCATGCCGGACCATGGGATTCCCCTGGATGGCTATCGCCGGGCGTTTCGTTTCATCCTTCCTTACCGGGCGCGCTTGGTTCTGGTGCTCATGGCAGGCATCGCCGCTACTGGATTCGGCCTGCTGCAACCTTACATCTCGAAGCTTCTCATCGACGACGCGCTGGCCAAGCGCAACATCCGCATGCTGCTCATCGTGAGTGGGCTGATGTTCAGCGTCACCGTGCTGGGATTCGTGCTGAACATTTTGTCCAGCTATCAGTACGTGCGCGTTTCTGCGTCCGTGCTTTTCGACATGCGCCTGGCGCTGTACCGGCACTTGCAGACGCTTTCGCCGCGCTTCTGGGCGCGCAACAAACTGGGCGATGTGGTTTCTCGCATTAACAACGATATCGCCGAAGTGCAGCGCGTCTCGGCGGACAGCTTGTTGAGCGTGCTTTCAAACGTCGTGTTTCTGATCGGCAGCGCCGCTATCATGATCGCACTCAGTCCGCGGCTATTCCTGGTGAGCGTGGCGGCGGTTCCTGCCAGCGTCTGGGCCTTGCAGCATTACCAGCATCGTCTGGCGGCGCGTGTGCGCGCGGTTCGCGAGCGCAGCTCCGATATCGGAAGCTTTTTGCTGGAAACCCTGCTGGGCATCCGGCTGGTCGTCTCGGCGCGGGCCGAATCGCGGGAAGTGGAGCGCTTTCGCGCGCGAAACCAGAGCTTCCTGGACGCGCTCATGCGCATGCAACTGATGTCGTTCTTGTCCGGCGCCGTTCCCGGGACCATCCTGACGCTCTCCACGGCCGCGATCTTCCTCTATGGCGGCAAACTGGTGATCGACGGCGCCCTGACCATCGGTTCCCTCGTCGCGGTGATGTCATACCACCTCCGGCTGCTATCGCCCGTGCAGAACCTGATGAGCTTGTATAGCAATCTGGTGACCGGCGGCGTATCGCTTTCGCGAGTCTGGGAACTGTTCGATACGCGCGCCGAGATCGTCGAACGGCCTGGGGCCAAGCCCTTCGCCGACCTGCGCGGCGAAATCCAGTTCGATCGCGTTTCGTTCGGTTACGGCGGCGATGCGGTTCTGAAAGACCTCTCGTTTCGCGTGG